>NZ_JBICJO010000035.1:0-593 GCF_043103185.1 Shewanella sp. YQ_9 | reverse complement strand
TATCCTGATGCTGTGATTGCCATGGAAGCCTGTAGCGGCTCTAACTATTGGGGAAGAGAGTTGCTCAAGCTTGGCTACGAAGTGAAGCTGATCCCACCACAACATGTAAAGCCGTTCGTCAAAGGCAACAAAAACGATCGCAATGATGCATTTGCCATCTGTGAGGCGGCTCAGCGGCCAAATATTGTCTTTGTAAAGCCACGAACCTTGGAGCAAGTTGATCTAATTTTAGTGCATCGAATTCGTGAACGCCGGATACGGGAACGCACAGCATTGAGCAATCAAATACGTGGGCTACTTAACGAGTACGGCATTGTTTTTCGCCAAGGTAAAACTCCTTTTATCACTGAGTTGCCAGAAATCTTGGCAACTGAAAATAATGGCTTAACAGTGACCGCGCGTCGCTATATTCGAGAGTTACTTGATGAGCTTAGAACCATTGATGCTGCAATTAAAACCACAGAAAAAGAAGTTCAAGCACAAGCTAAAAATCACCCTGATGCTAAACGCCTAACAGGTATACGTGGTGTTGCTGAAATGATTGCTACCGCTGTAGTTTCATTTGCTGGTGATGGTTCTGGCTATAAAAATGG
>NZ_JBICJO010000034.1:0-60724 GCF_043103185.1 Shewanella sp. YQ_9 | reverse complement strand
GTACTTGCAGCGAGTCACAGGATCGCCTGTGCGAAAAGGACCGTTCTCGGACGTCCTGTCCTTCACGGCCTTCGAGCTTCCTGCCCATCCGCACCGCAGGTGATAGGTTGCTGCTTAGCGGGAAGCTAAACCCAAGTTGGTTGGCTATTTAGAGCTTTAAAGCCACGATGGCCACATCACCAACTCAATGTTTTCCCAAAAGAAAACTATCAGAGAACAAAATCATTAATTTGAAGCGCCTGGATCGGCAGGTGGATGGGTTCCAAAAGAAGCTTGAGACTTGTGCAAGCAGGCACAAGAGGAAAATGCTGGTCTCCCCACAGGGACTCGAACCCCGATCGGTCGCTTAGGAGGCGACTGCTCTATCCTGTTGAGCTATAGGGAGACGCCAGTGATTATACTGGTTTTCACCCGGATGAAAAGGCTTTGGATTTAATTGCTTAAATCTTAATCGCGATGTCATTCACCTGAATGTTGAGGGCAGAATTTTCACCGCTGAGCACTGCGATGGCACTTTCCTCTGTGACTTGATCTATGGTGATTTTTGCCCGGGTTTCTCCGGCCACGGCACGCATCTGGTTCATGCGGTCGGGCAGGTTTTGTTGCAGCACTATTTGGAACTGATCGCCAACGCGGATGCCGTTGCGTCGCCCAAGGTTGAGTATCACTCTATCTTGTTGACGCACGACTATCTGTGCCAGCAGAGGCCTGCATGCCAGTGCCATATCGATATCTTTACTGGCATTGGCCAGCACCTTATCTATGGCCTGCCCATAACTGGCACGCCAGAATCTGTCGCTGTTGGGGGCGACGGATTCATTTTTGGCAAACTCCCAGGGGGCAGAAATGCTGTAGTTCTGATACCAGATCTGCTCGCCGCTGATCCCATGATAGAGGCTGAGCTGCAGCTGAAACAGTCGCTGAGGCTCGCTGTCCCACAGACCCATAAAGCCGGACTCGGTCGGTTCGGTGGAGATATCTATGATTTGCGGCAACAACAGATACTGGCTGTCGGTAATTTCACTTATCCAGGTCGGCAGGCGGTAACCACGGATATTGACAAGCTCCTCTTTGATATCCAGCCGCTCTTTGGCGTGCAGGTGGGCAAAACTGGTGGAGGATTGCTTATCCAGCGTTGCCGCTATCCGCTCGGACAGGCTTCGCTGGAAATTTTCCAACTGACCATAACGCAGTTGGCTTCTGTCCTTAATACTGGCCTGTGGCACCAGGATAGCGGCCTTGATGGCTGAGCTTTGGCACTTGTTATCCGGGCCATCGAGAATATCGAGCCGCATAACCACCTTGAGCTTGTCTCCCTGGCGCATTTCGCTGACCAGTTCGACGCTGCTTATCTGCGCCTGACTGGAAAGGCTGAAATCGTTTTGGGTCAAGCGCCCCTGGCTGACACTCTGGGTTGATTGAAAACTGCCGCCACGGGAGAGCAAGGCCATGTTGATGGCGTTGTCCATTGCCGCTTCCCGTGCCTGGGTCAAATTGCCATTGACTATTTTGGCTTCACCTCGGGCCTCGGTCCACTCTGCCATGGCGTTCAGGCTGATGCCCAGCAGCGGCAGCAAGAGCAAGGGGCGCAATCTCATAAGACGGTTCCTCAAAATAGGAGTCAGGGTGACGGAATTCCGCCACTGGTATCGCTTGATATTCAAATTTTGTGCCAGTGCCACCCATATCACAGCAGATGCAGCGCGGTTTGCGGCCACGACTAAAGCGCGGCAAGAGTTTGCCGATAAGGGGAAAGTGAGTATCAGTTCCCATTGCCCGCCAGTGGGCAATGGGCGGGGCAAATGAAGGTGTGGATCATCGGAGGGGGCGGGTAAGCTCATTCAATACCGGTCGTAAAAGCCTGTAATAAGCTGCCAGCTAACCGGGAACGTTCGTCGCAGCGGGGTTTTGTGCTTGGTCTGCAAACCCAACTTAGGTTGGTATTTTATTTGCATGGCTTTAATCCAGTGATGGGAGCTTGGCGCTAATCGAGTTAGCCGTGGTGCTTAATGACAACCTCGGAGAAAGCGCGGCATAAGTCAGGTAGGCCAAGGTTCATGCCAGGTCCAAGAGTCGCCAGGTTCCTCAATAAAGCAAGTGCCCGCCAGGGTACCAGTGGGATGGATATTATGTATAGAGCCCTGTGTATATTGCCTTTACTCTTGCTGCCTGCTTGCAGCATGACTTCGCCGCAACAGCAGGCCGAGGTCAAGTCGCAAGCGGCGCCAGTCAATCTATTGGCGCAGCAATTGGTTGATGAGTTGGTAACTCATAATGACGCTCTCAAGCCGACCCAGCCGCTATTGGTGATGACACCTGTGATGGTGGAAGACATGCAGAGCAGCAATGCGCTCGCTTCACAACTGCAGCAGGGGCTGATGACGGCCTTTCATCAGCGCGGTTTCAACCTGGTGGATTTGAACCTGGCCGATGCGGTGCGGGTAACGCCCCAGGGGGATTTCATCCTTACCCGTGATTGGCAGCAACTGCCGACCGATATTGCGGTGGAGCATGTACTGGTCACCAGCATGAGTCAGGCCAAAGGTGAAATGCTGTTCAACAGCCGAATTGTCAACGTCAACAACAACCGGGTGCTTTCGGCAGCCGGTGTGCGGGTACAGGAGCAAGAGCTGCCCGGCTACCTGGCGCCATCCAATAAGGTGGTGTCAAAAGAAGGGCTGCTTTATCGCTACGAAAGCCGTGGTGAGGATAAGGGCCGGATAGTGGGAGACAAGTAATGAAGCATTGGAACAAAACACTGTCATTGGCCACGCTGGCGCTGGCGTTAATTCTGGGTGGCTGCGCCGATAAGGACAGATATGTGCAGTGGGAGACTGAGGCGCCGAGCAGTTTTCCCAAGTTGACGGCAATAGGCTATGCCCCGCTGGCCAGCCAACCGGCCAAGGAACAGTCGCAAAAGGTGCTGATGGCGATGCAGGCATCCAAGATTGCCGCTTATCGTGAATTGGCCGAACAGGTCTATGGTCAGCGGTTGTCGGCCGACAGCAAGGTCAGTGACTGGATGCTGAAAGGCGATAATATCCAGGCCTCGGTTTCCGGGGTGATCCGCGGTGCCAAGGTAGTGCGCAGTTATCCGGCCGGAGATCATTATGTGACCGAACTGGAGCTGGATTTCGCCCGGGTGTGGGATCTGTATCAGCAGCAAAATCGCCCCCAGCGAGTCAAAGAGATCACTTATTTTTAGGAAGGTGAGAATAAGTCCCCGCAGCGTTCACTTTTGTAAATTTTGTAGAGAGTGGCTCGCACCTTCAATTGGCATAAGCAAAAAGCAGCCTTGTTTGGCTGCTTTTTTGTGGCCTTTTATGGCTTAAGATGCGTTGCTGAATTGAGGGCTGAGTTTTACGTTCTGAGCCGAGCTTTGCGTTCCGGGTCGCGTACCCTGAGTAACCACCTTGAGTTCAGACTAGGGCAGGGGGCCACAGGCAATGATTCTCGCTAAAGAGTTGAGCTTACGCAATAAGCTGTAAGCAACAGCAGCCGGGTCTTAATCAAGCCTTGAGATCGTTACCCAGGGTGGCGATGGTTGAGGTTTTACCCTTGCCATCATAGGTCAGGCTGGAGGCGTTACGGCTGACCTGCAGCGCTTGCGCCAGGCGATTGATACTGGCCATGCTCAGCTCTATCAGGCCGGCATTTTCCTGATTGCGCAGTTGGCAAGCAGCCAATAGTTCGCGGGCTTCACTGACCTGTTCGGCCAATGGTGGCTGACTGAGTTTGGCTTGTTCAGGATGAGAAGAGAGCGCCTCATCTACCGCTTTGACCTCATTGAGCAGGTCGCCCTTGTCTTTGGCCAGTTGCAGCAGATTATCGGCATTGCGATCCAGCAGGGCGTTTTTTTCCTGCTCAATCAAGTTCAGCAGACGCTCGAGTTGAGTCGTCTGCTGTGCTATCAGGCTGGTGATATCCGGGGTATCAGGCATCAGGACCCTTTATTGAGTTCGTTCAGTTCTGATTCGAATTGAGATATGTTGGCTGCCAGTTTTTCCGGGTCAACCTTATATCTGCCTTCGGCGATCGCCAATTTAATTTCGGTGATCTTCTTTTGATCTATTTCCGGCAGGGAGGCCATTTTACTCTGTACTCCTTGCAGTTGCTGCGCCTGTTGTGACACCACAACAGAGTCAGCTTTCTGCGGAGCAGCACCTTGCTGAGCTGTTTGGCTGCTCTGAGCTGTGTTCTTGGGGACTGAACCTGTGTTCACCCTGGGTTGATTTTGCAGTTGTTTAATATCCATAGCCATCTCGGCTCCAGCCTTTTCTCTGATTACCTTGCTGTCTTATCGGCACCGCCAAGGGGAACTTTAGCATTTTTTACATTCGAACTTCCACTTCGCCCACATTGGTGACAGTAGCCTCCAACACTTTGTCTGAGCGAGTGTTTTTTACCCGAATCTGTTCCCCAAGGTTACCATCATGCAGGGCTTCACCAACAGTTTTTATTTGAAACTTCTCGTTACGGGCATAGATGGAGACTCTGTCACCTTTGCAGACAAAGCAGAGGTTGGCGGCAAATACCGGATAGTCTTTGGCTATGCGTCGCTTGAGGCGGGTACCTGTGACTGTGGCTATATCGTCAAATTGCGCGCCGCGCAAACTGGTTTCATCTATGTAACGCAGCGCCAGATTTTCCGGCCCAAGCACAGTGCCCGGGGCCAGTGTCTGGGTAGCCACTACCACTGGGTAACTGATATCCACCCGCACCGAGACATAGATTTGCCACGGGTAGCTGAGCTCCGGGCTGTTACAACCTATGCGTACCGTATTGTTGCGGCTTATCTCTCTGTCGCTGGCAAGTTCGGCCGTCAAAGGCGAATTGCATCTGGGGGGCGTGAGCCTGGAATCCAGCCGCTGCGGCGTGATGGTAATTTGAGCGTTCTCGGCCGCCAGCACTTTTTTGGCAACTGCCTCTTTAGCCAGGCTTTCTACGGCCGATATACTGGGAACAAAGCTATTCTCTGCCGCCACCGCTGGGATGGGCATTAAAATTGTAGCCAAAATGTACGCAAAATTTACTTTCATAATGAACGGGCTAGCTTGTCTCGCCAGATTACACCTATACTTTCAATGATTCGCGGATCCCAGTGCTGGCTTCACCACAGGTTTAGTCAGAAATTTGACTGAGACCCAGTGTCTTGGACAAAGCAAATAGTATGCCTGTCTGCGTGACAGCAGGTATTTATCAATACAAAGACAACAAGGCAGCCTTATGTCGAGCATTCTTGAATCAGTCAACAAGCGCACTCAACTGGTCGGACAAAACCGTCTCGAACTTCTGTTGTTCAAACTCAACGGCAGGCAAAGGTTCGGGATCAACGTGTTCAAGGTTAAAGAGGTTCTGCAGTGTCCACCGCTGACGGCACTGCCCAAGTTGAACTCCTTCGTTAAGGGCGTGGCCCATATTCGCGGCACCACAGTGTCGGTTATCGACCTCAGTGCGGCGACCGGCGGCAAACCCATAGATGATGTCAAGGATTGCTTCATCATTATTTCCGAGTACAACCGCAGCGTGCAGGGCTTCCTGGTGAAGTCTGTCGAGCGGATCATCAATATGAACTGGGAGTCCATCATGCCGCCACCGGAAGGGGCAGGGCGATACTCCTACCTGACCGCGGTGACCGAAATCGAAGGTGAGTTGGTTGAAATTCTCGATGTTGAGAAAATTCTCGATGAAATTTCGCCGGTTAAGACAGACATCAGTCAGGAAATCGATGAATCTCTCACAATCGACAGAGAGCAGCACTATCATATTATGGTGATTGACGACTCTTCAGTGGCCCGTAAGCAGATCATTCGGGCGCTGTCTTCGTTGAACCTGCAGATAGATACCGCCAAAGATGGCCGGGAAGCGCTGGATAAGTTGAAAAGCATCGCGTCGGAGATGGACAATGTCGCCGATGAGATCCCGCTGATTATTTCAGATATTGAGATGCCGGAAATGGATGGCTATACCCTGACCGCCGAGATCCGTGATGATCCCAAACTGAAACATATCAAGGTGGTGTTGCATACCTCGTTGAGTGGGGTGTTCAACCAGGCCATGGTGCAAAAAGTGGGCGCCAACGATTTTATTGCCAAGTTCAACCCCGATGAATTGGCATCGGCAGTTAACAAGCATCTGAGTTTATAGTCGCTGTCTGCTGTGGATTTTTATGACTATAGTGAGTTTGATGTCTTGTGTTGCAAATGGGGCTGGGGTATAACGCTGACCCAGTTTTTAAATGGCGCTGCATTGAGTTGCAGCGACGTTTTCACGGATAGTTAGGACACTAAGGTGCCAGATAAATCTCTCGCAGAAACTGAGTACAATCAATTCAGGCTGTTTCTTGAACAGCACAGTGGCATTGTATTGGGTGAGAACAAACAGTATTTGGTTCGCAGCCGTTTGGCGCCTTTGATGGGGAAATATGGCTTGCCATCCCTGTCGGACGTAGTTAAGCAGTCGATGCGGCCCACCGAGCGTCAGTTACGCGCTGAAGTCGTCGATGCCATGACCACCAACGAAACCCTCTGGTTTCGGGACAAGTATCCTTTTGACCTGCTGGGCAATACATTGTTGCCCGGTTATGCCAAGCTGGGGCGACCGTTGAAGATTTGGTCGGCAGCCTGTTCATCCGGCCAGGAACCCTATTCACTGGCGATGACAGTGCTTGAATATCAGCAGCGTAAGCCGGGGGCTTTGCCGGGTGGCGCCATGATTCAGGCCACAGATTTGTCGCCGTCCATGCTGGAGCGTTGTAAAAACGCCGAGTACGATAAGCTGGCGTTGGCCCGCGGCCTGTCTGAAGAGCGCAAGCGTCAGTTTTTTGAAGCCCTGCCCAACGGCAATATGCGGGTTAAAGACAATGTGCGCCGTTTGGTGAGTTTTCGGGCCCACAACCTGCTTGAAAGCTACACCTTACTCGGCAAGTTCGACATCATCTTTTGCCGCAACGTGCTTATCTATTTTGCGCCGGAGGCAAAGGCAAAAATACTGCGGCAATTTGCTGCCGCCCTTAACCCCAAGGGGATACTGTTTTTGGGCGCCAGTGAATCGATTGCCGGGTTGACCGATGAATTCGACATGGTGCGCTGTAACCCAGGCATCTATTATCAAAAGAAAAATTAACCACCTAATTATTTGATTTTTAATTAAATAGTTTGAAAGGCTCGTCAACTTGGACGGGCCTTTTCTGTTTTACCTTTCACCCTAACGGCCATCATCTTCTTATCTGTTATCCTCCACTCTATATCTGGCACAAAGCTTGCTTTGTTTTTGTCGAGTCATTGGAGGAGGCGGTTTTATGGCGATCAGTTTCGATAAGGCCCTTGGCATACATCAATACACTCTGGGCATTCGCGCCCAGCGTGCCGAAGTGCTTGCCAGCAATATAGCCAATGCCGATACCCCACATTATAAGGCTCGGGATGTTGATTTTTCCTCGGCGTTGCAGGCGGCAAAAGGGCGGCAACAGGGGATGAGCATGGCGGCAACTTCTGAAAAGCATTTCGACCTCAAGGCGCTGACAGCCCAGCATGTGCAGTATCGGGTACCGGATCAGCCGGACACGGGTGATGGCAATACTGTCGATATGCAAAAAGAGCAGCAGGCCTTTATGCAAAATGCGCTTGAATATCAGATGTCGCTTGGGTTCCTCGACGGTAAGTTCGCCGGGATGAAAAAGGCATTGAAAGGAGATTAATCATGAGCTTGTACAATATCTTCAATGTTGCGGGGTCGGGAATGTCGGCGCAATCTGTGCGCTTGAACACCACCGCCAGTAACATAGCCAACGCAGATTCCGTCTCTTCCAGTATCGATAAGACCTACAAGGCGCGGCATCCCATTTTTGAGGCCGAGCTGGCCAAGGCCAATGGTCAACAGCAGCAAGGCGCTGCGGTAAAGGTTAAGGGCATAGTGGAAAGCGATAAACCCTTGTTGAAAGAGTATTCGCCGGATCATCCCATGGCCGATGCCGATGGTTTTATCTACAAACCCAATGTCAATGTAGTGGAAGAGATGGCCGATATGATTTCCGCCTCCCGCTCCTATCAGATGAACGTCCAGGTGGCCGATGCAGCCAAGTCCATGCTGCAGCAGACCCTGAGAATGGGCAAATAAAGGGAGACATAGCCCATGAGTGTAAGTTCAGTTAACCCCTTCCTCGACAGCATAAGTGTCAAAGGGGATTCGGAGACCAAGAAGAGCAACAATCAGCAGCTGACCCAGGAAGATTTCTTCTCGCTGCTGAGTAGGCAGTTGTCGATGCAGGATCCTTTCAAGCCTGTGGACAACGACCAGATGATTGCCCAGATGGCGTCGTTTTCTACCGTGGATGGTATCTCCAAGCTCAACGAGGAGATAGTTAACCTCAACACGGTAATGACCTCGAGTCAGGCTTTGCAGGCATCTGGCCTGGTGGGGCAGAAAGTGTTGATCCCGGCGGGCACCGGCTATGTTTCCGAGGAAGACCCGACCCTCAAAGGGGTGATCACATCGCCAGAGAAAATGCCTTCCATCAAGGTGACTGTTGAGGATGAAGCCGGCCAGGTAATCAAGACCTTTGATGTGGATGGCAGTGCCGGCGGCAACATAGACGTGGAATGGGACGGCTTGGATAAGGACGGTAAACCCGTTGAGGCTGGTATCTACACCATGAAGGCCAGCGGGGTTGTCGATGGCAAGTCCCAGGATCTTATTGTCAGTGCTTATGCCCACGTGACCAGTGTATCGCTCAACTCGGCCAGTGGCGCCGTGTTGAACCTAAGAGGTATTGGCGGGATCAGACTGGCCGACGTGCTGGCTGTTTCCGAAGTTTAATTCTGTTTCTGCCCCGGCTGCGCCGGACAGTATCTGAAAATCATGAGGTGAATTATGTCTTTTAACATTGCTCTGAGTGGGATTGCTGCGGCGCAGAAAGATCTCAATACCACAGCCAACAATATTGCCAACGTCAATACCGTCGGCTTTAAAGAATCCCGGGCCGAGTTTGCCGATGTTTACGCCAGCTCGATTTTCTCCAACGGCAGAACTACAGTGGGCGGCGGTGTGACCACCACTCAGGTGGCGCAGCAGTTCCACCAGGGTAACCTGAACTCCACCAACAATGCGTTGGATTTGGCGATCAACGGTGGCGGTTTCTTCGTGACCTCTCCCAATGTGGGCAGTCAGGATTACTCTTTCACCCGCGCCGGTGCCTTCAAGCGTGATGAAAACGGTTTCCTGGTCGATGCCGCAGGTAACTTCCTGCAGAGCTTCCCCGTCGATAAAGACGGCAACTCCACCTCTGTGAGTTTGACCACTACCAAGCCGGTGCAGATCCCGGATACTGCCGGTAGCCCGCAGAAGACCAATAATGTCGGCATCAGCATGAACCTGGATTCCACCCAGGCCACCAAAGATCCGGCGCTGTTTGACCCATCCAAGTCAGACACTTTCAACAACTCAACCGCAGTGACCATTTATGACTCCCTGGGTAACTCCCACACCTTGACCACCTATTTTGTGCGTCCGGACAATGGTGCCTACACGGGCGAGAGTAACTGGGTGGCTTATTATGCTATCGACGACAAGCCGGTCAATCTGGGCGGCGGCGCTGGCAGCTACCAGACAGATACTGACGGTGACGGTAACCCGGATGGTACAGGCACAGCGCAAACTGCTGGTGGCTGGACTGGCGCCGTGCTCAAGTTCAACGATGTCGGCGGTTACATAGGTTCAGATCCTGCGGTGATCACCACAGAGCAGTTGGGTGTTGGCGGTGCCAATGTTCTCGGCCCCGCGGCGGACGGAACCCAGACAATAACCATAGACTTCAACAACCCGACCCAGTTCTCGGAAAAGTTCAACGCCACTGAATTGACGCAGGATGGGGTGACTGTGGGTCGTCTGACCAATGTGGAAGTGGGTACAGACGGTTTGATCTCAGCCAAGTACAGCAATGGCTCGACCGTGCCTTTGGCGCGGGTGGCACTGGCGCGATTCTCCAATGAACAGGGTCTGAGCCAGGTAGGTAACACCTCCTGGAAAGCGAGCCTGGACTCAGGTGCAGCGCTGGCCGGTGAGGCCAACAGTGGCGTGTTCGGCAGTATCCGTTCCTCAACGCTGGAACAGGCCAACGTCGACCTGACCACTGAACTGGTGGACCTGATTTCGGCTCAGCGTAACTTCCAGGCCAACTCCCGTACTCTGGAAGTAAACAACACACTGCAGCAGACAGTACTGCAGATCCGCTAATGCTTCCTGCGCAAGACATTGCCGCTACGGCAATGTCTTGCCGCTTCTCCCCGTACATACTCCCAAGTTACTGAAGTTCTTCTGTTGTCACTGCGCTCGATTGCTCATTTTATTGGCACGATGTTTGCTTTTACCTGGATAGGTAAAAAGATTGACGGAGCAGCAGGTGGACAAACTTCTCTATGTCGCCATGACTGGTGCCAAACAAAACATGAATGCGCTGGCGGTTCGGGGTAACAACCTAGCCAATGCCAACACAGATGGTTTCAAGTCAGACATGGCTCAGGCCCGTGCGATGCAAGCCTTCGGTGAAGGATTGCCGACCCGGGTGTTTGCCATGACAGAGTCGCCCTCGGCCAACTTTCAGTCCGGCCCTATCAAATCGACCGGGCGGGATCTGGACATAGCCATCAAAGATCAGGGCTGGATTGCGGTGCAGGCAGCCGATGGCAGCGAGGCCTACACCCGCTCCGGCAGTCTGAGTTTTGACACCACAGGTTTACTGCGTAACGACAGGGGCAACCCGGTAATGGGCGATAACGGCCCGATAGTGCTGCCGTTGCCGATAGACAAAATCCAGATTGCCACCGACGGCACCATCTCCATTCGTCCCCAGGGCGCAACCGCCGAGGTGATTGAAGAGGTGGGCCGCATCAAGCTGGTCAACCCGGGCAATCAGAACCTGATGCGCGGTGAAGATGGTTTGTTCCGCACTCTGGACGGCAATCCGGCCGCCGCCGATCCCTTTGTGAATGTGGAAAGCGGCGCTGTGGAAGGCAGCAATGTCAATGCCGTGGATGAAATGGTCAACCTGATTGAGCTGCAACGTCAGTTTGAGCTGCAGGTAAAAATGATGAAAACCGCAGAAGAGAACGACAAGTCGTCCGCTTCATTGATGCGCATTAGCTAGGAGTAATTGATATGCATCCCGCGTTATGGATAAGTAAGACTGGGCTAGATGCCCAGCAAACAGACATCTCGGTGATTTCAAATAACGTCGCTAATGCCAGCACCATAGGCTACAAAAAGGGCCGGGCGATATTTGAAGACTTGCTGTACCAGACGGTCAATCAGGCCGGTGGTATCAGTGCCTCCAACACCAAGCTGCCCAATGGTCTTAACTTGGGGGCAGGTACCAAGGTGGTAGCCACCCAGAAGATTTTCTCCCAGGGTAATCTGCAAACCACAGACAACG
Organism: Shewanella sp. YQ_9; assembly: GCF_043103185.1. NCBI lineage: Bacteria > Pseudomonadati > Pseudomonadota > Gammaproteobacteria > Alteromonadales > Shewanellaceae > Shewanella > Shewanella sp. YQ_9. The sequence goes on along the minus strand of NZ_JBICJO010000034.1, from coordinate 49,296 downwards.
CGCTGGACATGATGATTGAAGGCCCGGGATTCTTTGAAATCCAACTGCCCGATGGCACCACAGCCTACACTCGTAACGGCCAGTTCACTCTGGATGATACCGGCCAGATAGTGACATCCGGCGCCGGCTATGTGCTGCAGCCTGCCATTACCATTCCGGACGATGCCACCAGTATTACCGTTTCCGCCGAAGGTGAAGTGTCGGTTAAAACCCCGGGCGCCGCCGAAAACCAGGTGGTGGGCCAGCTGACCATCTCTGATTTCATCAATCCGTCCGGCCTGGATCCCATAGGGCAAAACCTCTATCTGGAGACGGGCGCCAGCGGTACCCCAATTCAGGGCACGGCTTCGCTCGACGGTTTGGGCTCCATTCGTCAGGGCTCGCTGGAAACCTCCAACGTTAACGTGACCGAAGAGCTGGTTAACCTGATTGAGAGTCAGCGGATCTACGAAATGAACTCCAAAGTCATTTCGGCCGTAGACCAGATGCTGGCCTACGTGAACCAGAATCTGTGATGAGGTGATGTGATGAAACCCTTGTTCCTTATCATTCCGGCTTTGTTTCTGGGGGCCTGCACTGCTACCCAGAATAAACCCATAGCCGATGATCCCTATTATGCGCCTGTGTATCCCGAAGCACCGCCAACCCGGATAGCGCCGACCGGCTCTATTTATCAGGATAGCCAGGCGTCTTCGCTTTACTCGGATCTGCGGGCGCACAGGGTAGGGGACATCATCACTGTGGTGCTGGTGGAGTCAACCCAGGCGAAGAAAAGCGTCGGTAACAAGATCAAGAAAGGCTCGGACATGTCGGTGAACCCGCTCTATATGGGCGGCAGCAATGTCACCATCAAGGGCAATCCGCTGGATTTCCGTTACGGCGACAGCATGGATACCAATCGTGAGGCCGATGCCGATCAGAGCAACAGTCTCTCCGGGCAGATCTCGGCCAATGTGATGCAGGTGCTGGGCAATGGCAACCTGGTTATTCGCGGTGAAAAGTGGATCACCATCAACAATGGCGACGAGTTTATCCGGGTCACCGGCATTATTCGGCCGCAGGATATTACTCCCGAGAACACCATAGATTCGCCCAAAGTCGCCAATGCCCGTATTCAATACAGCGGAACCGGCACCTTTGCCGATTCGCAAAAGGTGGGCTGGCTGAGCCAGTTCTTCCTCTCTGACTGGTGGCCTTTCTGAGGATAAGCTCATGAAAATCAAATTAATCATGGCACTTGCCTGTTTGCTGGTTTCCCTGCCGGGACAGGCCGAGCGCATCAAGGATATCGCCGATATCCAAGGGGTCAGGGATAACCAGTTGATAGGCTACGGTCTGGTGGTCGGTTTGCCGGGCACCGGGGAGAAGACCCGTTACACGGAGCAGACCTTCAAGACCATGTTGAAGAATTTCGGCATCAATTTGCCGGATAACTTCAGGCCCAAGATCAAGAATATTGCCGTGGTGGCAGTGCATGCCGATATGCCACCCTTTATCAAGCCGGGACAAACCCTGGATGTGACGGTATCGAGCCTGGGTGAAGCCAAGAGCCTGCGCGGCGGCACTCTGCTGCAGACTTTCCTTAAAGGGGTGGATGGCAATGTTTACGCCATCGCCCAGGGGAGTTTGGTGGTTAGCGGTTTCAGTGCCGAGGGCCTTGATGGCTCCAAGGTTATCCAGAACACGCCAACCGTGGGCCGTATTCCCAACGGCGGCATAGTCGAGCGTGAAGTGGCCAGCCCTTTCGGTAATGGCGATCACCTGACTTTTAACCTGCACAGAGCCGATTTCTCCACCGCCAAGCGCACCGCCGATGCCATTAATGGCTTACTCGGCCCGGGTATGGCACGGGCGCTTGATGCTTCATCCATTCAGGTCAGTGCCCCCAGAGATGTGTCGCAGCGGGTATCGTTTCTGGCCACCCTGGAAAACATTCAGGTTGAGCCTGCCGATGAATCGGCCAAGGTGATAGTCAACTCTCGCACCGGCACCATAGTGGTCGGCAAGGACGTAAAACTCCTGCCGGCGGCAGTGACCCATGGCGGCCTTACCGTCACCATTGCCGAAGCGACTCAGGTTTCCCAACCCAATGCCCTGGCCGGTGGCCAGACTGCGGTGACCAGCAACAGCACCATAGATGTGGCTCAGGACAATAGACGTATGTTTATGTTCAACCCGGGCACTTCCCTCGATGAGTTGGTGCGGGCGGTGAATATGGTCGGCGCGGCACCATCGGATGTGTTGGCCATCCTCGAAGCCTTAAAGATGGCAGGGGCTTTGCATGGTGAACTCATCATCATCTGATTAATGGCACATTGGTTTATCGACTATGAACAAAATGGCTGATGCTTCGCAATTTCTGGATCTCGGTGGGCTGGACAAGCTCAGAGCCCAGGCGCAGCAGGATCAAAAGGCGGCGCTTAAAGAAGTCGCGCAGCAGTTTGAAGGCATCTTTGTGCAGATGTTGATGAAAAGCATGCGTGATGCCAATGCGATATTTGAATCAGACAGCCCGATGAACAGCCAGTACACCAAGTTCTACGAGCAGATGCACGATCAGCAGATGTCGGTGGAGCTGTCCTCCAAAGGCATGTTGGGGCTGGCGGATCTCATGGTGCAGCAGTTGTCACCTGAAAACTCCGACATTACCCCGGCCTCAGTGCTCCGCGGTGATGTCGATAACCGCAGTGTCGCGGCCTTAAACGGCGGCCAAACGGAGAAGATATCCGGTGTTGAAGCAGCAGCGGCCAAAGCATCCGCGCTGCCAAGCAATGACAGCCTGCAGCAGGTCTTGAGCGGCAAAGTATTGCCGTCATGGCGGCAGGCGAGGCCGGCAATCGGCAGCCAGGAAGAGTTTGTCAGACAGCTTTATCCCCATGCCAAGGCCGCTGCCGATGCTTTGGGGACTCAACCCGAAGTGCTGCTGGCGCAATCGGCTCTGGAAACCGGCTGGGGCCAGAAAATGGTCCGTGGCCATAAAGGCGAGTCCAGCAACAACCTGTTCAACATCAAGGCCGACAGGCGTTGGCAGGGCGAGAAAGCGGCAGTGTCGACCCTGGAATATGAGCAGGGCACAGCTGTGCGGCAAAAGGCGGACTTCCGGGTGTATGACAGTTTTGAGCAGAGCTTTAACGACTTTGTCAGCTTTATTTCCGACAACGATCGTTATAGCCAGGCGCGCAAGATGGCCGCCAATCCCGGCGAATTTATCAAGGCACTGGCCGAGGCGGGATACGCCACGGATCCTCAATATGCCAACAAGGTGATGAAAGTGCTGGATACCATCAAGGCCGATTTTGGCCAATTGTTGCAGGAGTTCGGCTCAAAGCCGGGCCAGTAAAGGTGCAGGAGCGATAACCCATGTCTATGGATCTGTTCAGTATAGCCCGCAGCGGGATCCTGGCCGCCCAATCACAATTGGGGGTGACCAGTAACAATATTGCCAACGTCAATACCGAAGGCTATCACCGTCAGGTGGCAATTCAGGGCACCTCCACCTCAATGCGTCTTGGCAATAACTTCTATGGCACAGGTACCTATGTGCAGGAAGTTAAGCGTATTTACAACGATTATGCCGCCAGAGAGCTGCGTATCGGCCAAACAGGGCTCAGTGCTGCCGAGGCCAGTTACACCAAGCTCAGCGAGCTGGATCAGCTGTTTTCCCAGATAGGTAAGGCGGTGCCTGCCTCATTGAATGACTTTTTCTCCGGCCTCAACAGCCTGGCTGACCTGCCATCGGATCTGGGGATCCGAGGCTCTGTGCTCAACTCGGCCTCGCAACTGGCGCAGAATCTCAATCAGATGCAGAGCCATCTGAGTGGTCAGGTGCAGCAAACCAATGATCAGATTGAAAGCATTACCACCAGGATCAATGAGATCAGTAAAGAGATGGCGCAGATCAATCTTGAACTGATGAAGACGCCGGGTAACGATGCGCAGCTGCTGGATAAGCAAGATGCCCTGATCCAGGAATTGAGCCAATATGCCGAAGTCAATGTGATCCCGCTGGAAAACGGTGCCCGCTCCATCATGCTAGGCAGCTCCTTTATGCTGGTGTCCGGTGAAGTTGCCATGACCATGGGCGTGACCACAGGTGACCCCTTCCCCAACGAGCCTGAGCTGACCTATAGCCTTGGTGGCAGTGAATTGAAGGCTGACCCCGCCAAGCTTGGTGGTCAACTGGGCGCCTTATTTGATTTTCGTGACAATACCCTGATGCCCGCCAGCCATGAGCTGGGGCAGTTGGCGCTGGGGATTGCCGATGCCTTTAACGAGATGCAGTCCCAGGGTTTCGATCTCAATGGCGAGCTGGGACAACCTATTTTTACCGATATCAATGACCCTGTGATTGCCGCCGGCCGTGTCGGCGCCTATTCGGGTAATCCGGGCACAGCTTCCTTGAGCGTTAATATCGATGATGTCGGCGCCCTGTCCGGCAGCAGTTATGAGTTGAACTATACCAGCGCCGGTACTTATGAACTCAAGGATATGAAGACGGGAGCCGTGACCAACTTGACGCTCAACGGCAACACTTTGGAAGGCGCCAACGGTTTCAGTATCAATATCGACGCCGGTGCCATGGCCGCCGGTGACAGGTTTGAAATACGGCCAACGGCCAATGCGGCAGCCAACATAGGTGTAGTGATGTCCGATCCCAAGGGGATTGCCGCTGCGGCGCCGAAAATCACCGCCGGGACAGGTAATTCAGGTAGCACTTCAGTGAAGTTGGTCAGCATAGATGACAGAAGCGCGGCTAACTTCCCCGTGACTGACAGTGAGCTGACCTTCACCCTGGATACCAGTGTCAATCCGCCTACCTATGAAGTCTTTGATGTCAACGGCGCTTCTTTGGCAACCGGGACGGCTGCAGGCACTCCGCCGCAGATCAGCGCCTTTGGCTTTACCTTCGAAGTCGATGGCAGCAGTGGCGGCAGTGAGAGTTTCACTTTTGATCTCAGCTTTGCGCCGGGTGACAACACCAATGCCGTGGCCATGGCCAAGCTCAGTGACAGCAAGATAATGAACAATGGCAAGTCGACCCTGGGAGATGTGTTTGAAAAGACCAAGCTGGATATTGGCAGCCAAACCAAATCCGCCCAGGTGAGGGCCGGTTCGGCGGAGGCCATTTACAACCAGGCCTATGCCAGGGTGCAGTCGGAATCCGGGGTTAACCTGGACGAAGAGGCGGCCAACTTGATGCAGTTCCAGCAGGCCTACCAGGCATCGGCACGGATCATGACCACGGCCAATACCCTGTTCGACACTTTGTTCAGTTCGGTTCGATAGGAGCTTGAGAGATGCGTATTTCAACTTCACAGATGTACCAGCAGAACTTAAACAGCATTCTACAGAAGCAAACGGATACCAACAGGATCCTCGAGCAGCTCTCCAGCGGTAAAAAGGTTAACACTGCCGGTGACGATCCTGTGGCGGCTATCGGTATAGACAATCTCTATCAGCAAAACGCGCTGGTGCAGCAGTATCTCAAGAATGTGGACTACAGCAAGAATCATTTGTCGATGGCGGAAAGCAAGCTCGGCAGTGCCGAAACTCTGGTTACCAGCATTCGAGAGCAAATGTTGCGTGCAGTAAATGGCACCCTGGCACCGTCAGAGCGGCAAATGATTGCCGACGAGCTGCGCGGCAGTCTGGATGAACTCTTGAGTATTGCCAATACCCAGGATGAGTCAGGCAACTATCTGTTCTCCGGATTCAGCACAGACAATCAGCCGTTTGCCTTCGATGCCAGCGGCAACATGGTTTACAGCGGTGACAGCGGCGTTCGTGACGCCTTGGTGGCTCAAGGGGTTGCCATGGGCACCAACATCCCGGGGGACTCGGCCTTTATGAAGGTGCCCAATGGTTTGGGTGACTATGGCGTCAATTATTTGGCCTCTCAAACCGGGGACTTCAGGGTACTCAGCGCCAAGATAGATAACCCCGCGGCTCATGTGGCCGATACCTACACCTTTAACTTTACCGACAATGGTGCCGGTGGGGTTGATTTGGAAGTGTTGGACTCGGGTGGCACTGCGGTGGCTAATGTGGCCAACTTCGATGCCAGTAATCCCGTGAGTTTCAATGGCATTGAGGTGAAGCTGGATGGCACGCCGGCTGGCGGGGATTCCTTCACCATGGAGCCCGATGCCGAGGTACCTATTTTCGATACCATTCAGCAGGCAATCGATCTGCTGGAGGATCCCAGCCGGGTCAATACCCCGGAAGGAAAAGCTGAGTTGGCACAGTTATTGAATAACGTTGATAGCGGCTTGAATCAGCTCAGTGTGGCCAGAGGGGTGGCCGGGAATAATCTCAAAAGCCTCGAAAGCTACAGCTCCAATCATACAGAGGAAGAGCTGGTGAATAAGTCGGCATTGTCACTGCTGGAAGATCTCGATTACGCCTCGGCGATAACCGAGTTTCAAAAACAGCAGCTGGCGTTGAACGCCGTTTCAAATGTGTTCAGCAGAGTGGGTTCTGTTTCCCTGTTTGACTTTATTTAACAGAAAGCAAAGACCTACCCGTCTGTCAGATAAATTGTTAACAAATTTAGCCAAGCTCCGAGTCTTGGCGCTAAAACTAGGAAGAGGAACTCAACATGGCTATTACCGTTAATACTAACGTGACCTCGATGAAGGCACAGAAGAACCTGAACATATCCAGTGGTAACCTGGCGACCTCTATGGAACGCCTGTCCAGTGGTCTTAGGATCAACAGCGCCAAGGATGATGCCGCGGGTCTGGCTATCTCCAACCGTTTGAACTCTCAGGTTCGCGGCTTGGAAGTGGGCATGCGTAACGCCAACGACGCGATTTCCATCGCCCAGATTGCCGAAGGCGCGATGCAAGAGCAAACCAATATGCTGCAACGTATGCGTGACCTGGCCATCCAGTCTGAAAACGGTGCCAACAGCACCGCCGATCTGCAGGCGCTGAAAGATGAAATGGATCAGCTGCGTGATGAGATCACTGCTATCGGTAACAGCACAGCCTTTGGTAACACCAAGCTGATGACTGGTGAGTTCTCCGGTGGCAAGCTGTTCCAGGTCGGTCACCAAGACGGTGAAGACGTGACAGTGACGGTCAAAACCAATAATGCCGCATCAATGTCGGTAAATGCGCTGACGGTACTGACTTCTGCCGGTCGTGACTCTGCCATTGGCAAGATTGACGCTGCCATCAAGAACATAGATACCCAGCGTGCTGAATTGGGTGCGGTGCAAAACCGTCTGGCCCACAATATCAGCAACAGTGCCAACACTCAGGCCAACGTTGCCGATGCCAAGAGCCGTATCGTGGATGTGGACTTTGCCAAGGAAACTTCGGCCATGACCAAGAACCAGGTACTGCAGCAAACGGGTTCTGCCATGCTGGCACAGGCCAACCAATTGCCTCAGGTCGCGCTTTCTCTGCTTGGCTAAGCGAGAGGAAAGGGCAATATCGTCAGTGGTTTTATCACCACTGGCGATATTATTTTTCTCAAACAATCATTGAGTTAAGAAGAATTGATGATTTTTTGAAAAAAATGACTAAAGATCAAAACAGGGGTGCCGTTAAAGATACTGTAACCAGTAAGACCCGCCTGGCTCAAACGAAGACAGGCTAGTTTTCCAAGCCAGGTAAAGAGGAAATCATTATGGCTATTACAGTAAACACCAACGTAACATCACTGAAAGCTCAGAAAAACCTGAACATCTCCAACGGTAGCCTGGCTACTTCAATGGAGCGTCTGTCAAGTGGTCTGCGTATCAACAGTGCTAAAGATGATGCTGCAGGTCTGGCGATTTCTAACCGCCTGAATAGCCAGGTGCAAGGTCTTGAAGTCGGCATGCGTAACGCCAACGACGCTATCTCCATCGCCCAGATCTCTGAAGGTGCGATGCAGGAGCAGACCAACATGCTGCAACGTATGCGTGACCTGGCCATCCAGTCTGAAAACGGTGCCAACAGTACTGCTGACTTGCAGGCGCTGAAAGACGAAATGGATGCGCTGGCAACTGAAATCACAGCTATCGGTAACACTACCGCCTTTGGTAACACCAAGCTGATGACAGGTAGCTTCTCTGCCGGTAAAAAGTTCCAGGTAGGTCACCAGGATGGCGAAGATGTAACAGTTAAAGTGAAGACCACCAACGCTGGTACTCTCTCTGTTAACTCTCTGACTGTACTGACTTCTGCTGGTCGTGACTCAGCTATCGGTAAGATCGATGCCGCTATCAAGAACATCGACTCACAACGCGCCGAGTTGGGTGCCATCCAGAACCGTCTGGCACACAACATCAGCAACAGCGCCAACACTCAGGCCAACGTTGCCGACGCCAAGAGCCGTATCGTGGACGTGGATTTCGCCAAAGAAACCTCTGCCATGACCAAGAGCCAGGTGCTGCAACAGACAGGTTCGGCCATGCTGGCCCAAGCTAACCAGCTGCCACAGATTGCACTGTCACTGTTGTAATCTTTCAGGTTAGCTATCGCGTCAGTAAAAGGGAGGTTCGGCAACGGATCTCCCTTTGCTGCATTCATGGAAGGAAGATATTGAAGGCAGTTAGGTCAACTGAGTGGAGAATAGGCGATGGAAGTTACTACCTTATCCAATGCTGTCCCAGTGAGGACAGAAGTGAAGCCGGGACAGTTGAAAGAAGCTGCCCCCAAGAACGCGGAAACCGAGGCGACAGCCTTGCTCAAGCCGGTCGATGAGGCTGAGCAGAACAAGGAGGCGCAGCAAGATCCCGAGCAGCTGCAGCAGGTGGCGGAAGAACTCTCCAATACCATGTCTATGATGCGCAAGGGACTGGCATTCAAAGTGGACGAAACATCCGGTACTCACGTTGTCAGCGTGATGGATGTAGACTCAGGGGATGTGATAAGACAGATCCCCAGCGAGGAAGCTTTGGAGCTGGCTGCTAAACTTTCAGAAGTAGCAGGACTGCTGATGAAGACGGAAGCCTAAAAGGCTTAACGTGAGATAGAGGTTGATATGGCATTAACAGCAACAGGTTTGGGGTCGGGGCTCAATATTACCGAGATCGTCAAGGTCTTGGTTGACGCCGAGAAAGTGCCTAAAGAGGCGATTTTCAATAAGACCGAAGATACGATAGATGCCAAGGTTTCTGCCATAGGAACCCTCAAGAGCCAGCTGTCCAAGTTCCAGGATGCGCTGAAAAAGCTCCAGGATGGCGGCGCCTTGAATCAACGTACTGTCACCTTGGGCAACGAAGATTTCTTTACTGCCACTGCAGGTAAAAACTCTTTGCCCGGCTCCTACAACATCAAGATTGAGGCCTTGGCACAGCAACACAAGGTTGCCGGTGCTGCCACCGCCGATGCCAGTGCCGCGGTCGGTGAAGGAAGCCTACAATTTGCGGTCAATGGCGAGAATTTCAGCGTCGATGTGGAAGCCACAGATTCGCTTGAAGATATTGCCAAAAAAGTGAATGCCAATGCCGATAATTCGGGGGTTACCGCCACTGTCATTACCAGTGATGCCGGCAGCCGTTTGGTATTCAGCTCCGACAAAGAAGGCACGGATAACCAGATAAGCGTAACCGCAACTGATACTTCAGGTACCGGGCTTTCAGATATGTTTGGTGCCGGTAATCTTGAAGAGATCCAGGCTGCCAGCAACGCCGTACTCTATATTGACGGCCAGAAGCTGACCTCCCAATCCAATGAAGTGAAAGACGCCATCCCCGGCGTGACGCTCAACCTCACTGATGCTGATGTCAACAAGACCACCAAGCTGACCATAGCTCAGGATACCGATGCGGTTAAAGAAAACGTCAAAGGTTTTGTTGATGCCTACAATAGCCTGATCACCTCGATAGAAAAGCTCTCGGCCTATGATGTAGACAAAAAAGAGGCTGCAGCGCTGCAGGGGGACTCCATGATCCGCTCACTGGAATCTCAGTTACGCTCCGGGATCAGTGACAGGGTGGCGACGGCCGACGGTACTATTGCACTCTATGATATTGGCATTAAAACCGACAGATATGGCAAACTCTCGATTGATGATGCCAAGCTTGATGAGGCCATCAAGACCAATATGGACGGGGTCGAAGCGCTGTTTTCCACCAAGGATACCGGCCTAGCCAACGCCATGGATGAATTGGCCACGACCTACGTCAAGGCCGGTGGTGTAATAGACACCCGCAATCAGGCCTATACCGGCGATAAGCAACGTCTTGCGGATCAGCGTGAGGCCTTTGCCCTTAAAATGGAGTTGCTGGAAGCCAGATTGACCAAGCAGTTCAACGCCATGGATCTGGTGGTTGGCCAGTTGTCAGCACAGGGACAGAACGTTATCGGTGCCCTGAACTCCTTGCCGGGTGTCGTCAAGAAGAGTAGCTGATTGGGATAAAAGATGCAGGTAACTGAAGAACTGAATCAGATCAACGAATTGTTGCGCCGGGCTCTGGATTGTTTACTGACAATTCCCGCCGAGGATGAAAAAACTGACGAGTTGGTCTCTAATTTGCAAGAGCTGGTAAGCAGGCGTCAAACTTTGCTCCAGACCCTGATAGAGGAAGTGCAGAGTCCTGAGTTGCTAGAGGAGCAATTGGAGCTGACTGCCACTTTTGAGCAGCATGCCAAAGCGATACGCCAACAAAGGCAGGAGCTATTGGCGCTCAGGAGTCAGAACAAACGTCAGGTCAATGTTTACAAGTCTATAGATGCAAATAGGTAGGTATTTATGAGAGGGTCGCTACAGTCTTATCGTAAGGTGTCATTGGAGAGTGAAATCTCAGTTGCATCACCGCACAGGATCATTCAGTTGATGTTCAACGGCGCATTGGAGCGTATTGCCCAGAGTCGTTACGCCATAGAGCAAGGCGACCAGTCGTCCAAGGGAATTTTCATCAACAAGGCGATTGGTATTATCACAGGTCTCAGCAACAGCCTGAATATGGAAGCCGGTGGTGAGATAGCCAAGAATCTCAGCAACCTTTACGACTTTATGCTGCGGCGTATCTCTGAGGCCAATCTGAATAATGATGTTCAGGCGCTGGATGATGTTGCGGCCGTGCTGCGGGACATCAAAGAAGCCTGGGATGCCATTCCCGCTGATAAACATCACCTTACGGCTCACGAAGAAAACCGTTGAGTTATTAACCATTCGAGATAAAGGCGCCTTTGGCGCCTTTTTGACTTGCGCCATTTAATTGACGATATTAGCTCTTAAGTGCTGAATTTGGACTAAAATCAGGAAGGGTTAGGCAGAAAAGCCATCCTAGGCTTGCTTATATCGTGCCGATAATACAATATTCAGCATTGCTACAAATTTAGCTGAGTATGTGAAGAAAGCATTGCCAGACTTTCCAGAGCAACTAACACTAATAATTAATGCGAATCCATAATTGCCAAAGCTTAGCGGCCCACTGAATGATGCATACAGATCAACGAATTTTACTTGTCGGAAACCCCTCTGAGCGCACCAGTCGCTTATCTTGTGTTTTAGAGTTTATTGGTGAGCAAGTGGAAGTTGTGGCTCCCGAGGCTATCGACGCGCAATCTCCGGAAACTCGATGTCGGGCCATGATATTGGTCAGTGACGGCATAGAGGACGAGGCGCTGCAGTCACTGATGCTTAAACTGCCATGGCAGCCTATGTTGCTGTTGGGGCACAGCAATGCCAATCCTTCCAATCTACTCGGCAAGATTGAAGAACCTCTCAGCTATTCCCAACTGACCGAACTGTTGCATTTTTGCCAGGTCTTTGGTCAGGTCAAGCGGCCACAGGTACCAACCAGTGCCAACCAGACCAAGCTGTTCCGCAGCCTGGTAGGGCGCAGCGACGGCATTGCCAATGTGCGCCATCTGATTAACCAGGTTTCGGGATCTGATGCCACTGTGCTGGTGCTCGGGCCCTCTGGTACCGGCAAGGAAGTGGTCGCCCGTAATATTCATTATCTTTCAGAGCGTCGCGATGGCCCTTTTATTCCGGTCAACTGCGGCGCCATTCCACCTGAGCTGTTGGAAAGTGAACTGTTTGGCCATGAGAAAGGCTCCTTTACCGGTGCTATCAGTGCCCGTAAGGGACGTTTTGAGCTGGCCGAAGGCGGCACCCTGTTCCTCGATGAGATAGGTGATATGCCGCTGCAGATGCAGGTCAAGCTGCTGCGGGTGTTGCAGGAAAGAGTATTTGAACGTGTGGGTGGCAATAAGGCGATTACCGCCGATGTGCGAGTGGTAGCTGCGACCCACAGAGATCTGGAAACCATGATTGAAGGCGGTGAATTCCGCGAAGATCTCTTCTATCGCCTCAATGTGTTCCCCATCGAAATGCCACCTCTGTGTGAGCGTCGGGATGATATTCCGCTGCTGCTGCAGGAGTTGGTCAGTCGGGTATTCAACGAAGGCAAGGGACGGGTGCGCTTTACCCAACGCGCCATCGACTCTCTCAAGGAACACGCCTGGTCGGGCAATGTCCGCGAGCTGTCCAATCTGGTAGAAAGGTTGACTATCCTCTATCCGGGCGGCCTGGTCGATGTTAACGACCTGCCGGTCAAGTATCGCCATATCGATGTGCCCGAGTATTCGGTCGAGGTCAGTGAAGAGCAACTGGAACGTGATGCCTTGGCATCCATCTTCAATGACGAAGAGCCGGTCGATCTGCCAGAGACCCGTTTCCCCAGTGAGTTGCCTCCGGAAGGGGTCAATCTCAAGGATCTCTTGGCCGAATTGGAAATCGACATGATACGTCAGGCGCTGGATCAGCAGGACAACGTCGTTGCCCGCGCCGCTGAAATGCTGGGTATTCGCCGCACCACCTTGGTGGAGAAAATGCGCAAATACGGCATGAGTAAAGACTAAGCTACTGATAATTTAGATTTTTAAATTGGCATAAACTCTGCATTAACCCTGTCAGCATCGTATTTTTGACGGGGTTAATATGTCTGCAAGCCCACTGGCTCAGCTCGAAACCATCTCTCATCATGGCCGCGAATGGATCCCGGTAAGGGAAGCCGCCAATATGTCCAATCGTATGGAGCATATTCTGCAGGCCATGCCTTCGGGCGTCGTTATCCTCAACGGTGACGGCTTGGTCAGTGAAGCCAACCCGGTTGCCGAATCTTTGTTGGGTGTTCCTCTGGTTGGTCAGCGCTGGCTGACTATCATCAATCGCGCCTTCGCGCCGCAAAAAGACGATGGTCATGAAGTTTCCCTGCGTAATGGCCGCCGGGTGAAGCTGGCTATTACGCCTCTGACCCCGGAGCAGGGGCAGCTGATTATGCTGACCGATCTCACCGAAACCCGACTGTTGCAGCAAAACCTTTCCCACCTTGAACGCTTGTCTGCACTCGGGAAAATGGTCGCCACTCTGGCGCATCAAATACGCACCCCTTTGTCTGCCGCTTTACTCTATGCCGCCAACTTGGGCAGTCCAAGGCTGGATGCAGGCTCCAGAGAGCGTTTTCAGGGCAAATTGCTCGACCGGCTTTCCGAGCTGGAGCAGCAGGTCAATGATATGTTGCTGATTGCCAAAGGTAAGCAAGAGGAAGCCTGCGACAGAGTGCCGTTCTCGACGGTGCTGGAAAAAGTCATGGCCAACTGTGAGCCCATCGCTGCCAGGCAAAATGTTGAATTGAGCCTGCAAATTGAAGGCGATAGCGAGATGCAGGTTAATCTTCATGGCTTGAGTTCTGCCATCAATAATCTGGTGATCAATAGCCTGGAAGCCGGCGCCACAAGAGTCATTTTGCGCCTGAGCTGCGATCAGGCACTCCGCCTTGATGTAATAGATAACGGCAAGGGCCTGGACAGCAAGATGCAAAAGCAGGTGCTGGAGCCTTTTTTCACCACCAAGCGTCAGGGCACAGGGCTTGGGCTGGCGGTGGTGCAGTCAGTGGTGCGCAGCCACGGCGGCAAATTGGACCTCAGCTGTAAGCTGGGTGCAGGTTGTACCGTCACGCTGACATTCCCGTTAACGACAGACTCTCAAGGAGGCGTGGCATGAGCGAAGCAAAAATTTTGTTGGTGGAAGACGATGCCGCGCTTCGGGAAGCACTGCTCGATACCTTGCTGCTCGCCAGTTATGAGTGCGTCGATGTCGCCAGCGCCGAAGAAGCGATAACCGCTTTGAAAGGTAATCGTTTTGATATGGTGATAAGCGATGTGCAGATGGAAGGTATCGGCGGTATGGGGCTGCTGGATTATCTGCGTCAGCAACATCCGCAGCTGCCGATCCTGTTGATGACAGCCTATGCCACCATCGACAATGCCGTCAGCGCAATCAAGCTGGGGGCCGTGGATTATCTCGCCAAGCCGTTTGCCCCTCAGGTATTGCTCAATCAGGTGAGTCGCTATTTACGCCCCAAGGTGGTTAGCGGCGGCCCAGTGGTGGCCGATGAAAAGAGCCTGGCCTTGCTGGCACTGGCGCAGCGGGTGGCCGCCTCAGAAGCCTCTGTGATGATAAGTGGCCCCAGCGGTTCGGGTAAAGAAGTGCTGGCTCGCTACATTCATCAGCACAGCCAAAGGCCTGACGGGCCTTTTGTGGCGATTAACTGTGCCGCCATCCCGGAAAATATGCTGGAAGCCACCTTGTTTGGCTACGAGAAAGGCGCCTTTACCGGGGCTTATCAGGCTTGCCCCGGTAAGTTTGAACAGGCTCATGGCGGCACCCTGTTGCTCGATGAAATTTCCGAGATGGAGCTGGCATTGCAGGCCAAGCTGCTGCGGGTACTGCAGGAGCGCGAGGTTGAACGTTTGGGGGGGCGCAAGACCATCAAGCTCGATGTCCGGGTGCTGGCAACCTCCAACCGGGATCTAAAAGATATGGTGGCCAAGGGCGAGTTTCGCGAAGACCTTTATTACAGGATCAATGTGTTTCCGCTTGCCTGGCCGGCACTGAACCAAAGACCGGCGGATATCATCCCATTGGCCAAACATCTGTTGGCACGTCACGCTGAAAACGCGGCGATTAACCCGGTTCCAGCTCTCAGCGATGCTGCAGTGCGGCGTTTGTTGGCCCACCGCTGGCCGGGGAATGTCCGTGAGCTGGATAATGTGATCCAGCGGGCGTTGATCTTGAGTCAAGGGCAGATAGAAGCGGGCGATATTATTATCGATTTGCAGGATGTTGCTCTGGGAGAGACCACGGCCCCGGAAACGCCTGAAGCGCTCGGTGATGAGCTCAAGGCTCAGGAGCATGTGATTATTCTCGAGACTCTGGCCCAGTGTCAGGGCAGTCGCAAACTGGTGGCAGAGAAATTGGGGATCAGCGCCCGCACTCTCAGATACAAGATGGCGCGCATGCGCGAGATGGGCATAGAGGTGCCCGCCTGAGTCATCTCCAAAGCGGCCGTTAGGCCGCTTTCCAATTCCATTGTTTTTCTTCAGGCCCTGGGTGAATTCAGGGCGTTTACTTAGCTTAACTTTGACTATTCCATTTTTGGCAAACTAATTGCATAGAGTCTGGTAACCCAGATTTTTCGTCAATTCGCTGACGACAGGAGTGAGAAGATGCAAATAGGTGCCAATTCTTTATTGCAAGAAATGCAATCACTTAAAGGTGAAATTGCCCCAACGGGATTTCAGTCTTCGCCTGTACGCCAGGTGGGCAATACCACAGGAACTGATTTCGGCCAATTACTGGCCCAGGCCGTAGGCAATGTCAGTGAGTTGCAAAGCACATCATCCAATCTGGCCACCCGGCTGGAGATGGGCGACACCACAGTGTCTCTGTCTGACACTGTCATTGCCCGCGAGAAAGCCAGCGTCGCATTCGAGGCCACAGTGCAGGTGCGCAACAAGCTGGTCGAAGCCTACAAAGAGATTATGAGCATGCCTGTTTAAGGCATGCTTGCATCACAGATCCCGGATAACAGGAACGCACCGTGAGCACAGAATTAGTAGCAGGATCCAATGTTTCCGCCGGTGGAACAACGCTGGAAGGGGTCCAACAGGAAAACAAGTCGGGTGTATTGGGCTCCCTCGGGGGAGTGGATATGCTGCGGCAGATCACCATGATCCTGGCATTGGCTATCTGTCTGGCTCTGGCGGTATTTGTGATGATCTGGGCCCAGGAGCCAGAATATCGGCCACTGGGCAAGATGGATACCCAGGAGATGGTGCAGGTACTCGATGTGCTGGATAAGAACCGGGTACCGTACAAGATTGAAGTCGATGTGATCACTGTGCCTGAAGACAAGTATCAGGACGTGAAGATGATGCTGAGCCGCGCCGGCATAGATTCCAGTGCCGAGGCCAAGGATTATCTGAGCCAGGATTCCGGCTTTGGTGTCAGTCAGCGGATGGAACAGGCCAGGCTGAAGCAGAGTCAGGAGATGAACCTGGCGCGGGCGATTGAAGAGCTCAATAGTGTCAGCCGTGCCAAGGTGATCCTGGCGCTGCCGAAGGAAAATGTGTTCGCCCGCAATCGCGCCAAACCCAGTGCCACAGTGGTGGTCAATACCCGTAGGGGCGGTTTGGGACAGGAAGAGGTTGATGCGATAGTCGATATCGTTGCCTCAGCGGTTCATGGCATGGAACCCAGCCGGGTTACAGTGACAGACTCCAACGGCCGCTTGCTGAACTCAGGCAGTCAGGATGGGGTATCTGCCCGCGCCAGACGCGAGCTTGAGCTGGTGCAGCAAAAAGAAAACGAATACCGCACCAAGATTGACTCGATTCTAATGCCGATCCTCGGTCCGGAAAACTTCACTTCTCAAGTGGATGTCAGCATGGACTTCACCGCAGTCGAGCAAACTGCCAAGCGTTTCAATCCGGATCTGCCATCACTTCGCAGTGAAATGACAGTGGAAAACAACAGCGTTGGTGGCAGCAGTGGCGGTATCCCCGGAGCCCTTTCCAATCAGCCGCCGATGGAGTCCAATATTCCTGAAAACGCTGCCGATGCCGCAGAAAGCAGCAGTGTTACTTCAGGCAACAGCCATAGGGAAGCGACCCGTAATTTTGAGCTGGATACCACCATCAGCCATACCCGTCAGCAGATAGGTGTGGTACGCCGGGTCAGTGTCTCAGTGGCGGTCGACTACAAGGCAGGTGCTGCCGGTGAAAATGGTCAGGTTGCCAGAGTGCCTCGCACAGGTGAAGAGATGGCCAATATCCGTCGCTTGTTGGAAGGCGCCGTTGGCTTCAACAGCCAAAGGGGCGACATGATAGAAGTGGTGACTGTGCCCTTTATGGATCAGCTGGTTGAAGACCTGCCTGAGCCGCCTCTGTGGGAGCAGCCCTGGTTCTGGCGGGCGATGAAACTCGGCATAGGTGCCTTGGTGATTTTGGTGCTTATCCTGTTCGTGGTGCGTCCCATGCTCAAGCGCCTCATCTACCCCGATGGCCAGAATATGCCGGATGAACCTGCGCTGGGGCATGAGCTGGCAGATATTGAAGATCAGTACGCTGCCGACACCCTGGGCATGCTCAACCGCCCTGAAAGTGAATACAGCTATGCCGATGACGGTTCGATTCTGATACCGGATCTGCACAAAGATGATGATATGATTAAGGCCATACGTGCTCTGGTGGCCAATGAACCTGAACTGTCCACCCAAGTGGTGAAGAACTGGTTGCAAGAAGATGCCTGAAAAAAAAGCGGATAAACCAGCCGAGAGCGGCTTCGACGTCAAGAATCTCAACGGGATTGAGAAGACCGCCATTTTGTTGCTGAGTCTCAGTGAAGCCGATGCGGCCTCTATTCTCAAACACTTGGAACCCAAACAGGTTCAAAAGGTGGGTATGGCCATGGCGGCCATGCAGGAGTTCGGCCAGGAGAAGGTGGTTGCGGTTCACAAGCTGTTTCTGGATGATATCCAGAAATACTCCTCCATAGGCTTTAACAGCGAAGAGTTTGTGCGTAAGGCACTGACTACCGCATTGGGTGAAGACAAGGCCGGTAATCTTATCGAGCAGATTGTCATGGGCAGTGGCGCCAAAGGCCTCGACTCGCTCAAGTGGATGGACGCCAGACAGGTGGCGACTATTATCCAGAACGAACACCCACAGATCCAAACCATTGTTTTGTCCTATCTTGAACCGGATCAGGCGGCGGAAATCTTTGCCCAGTTCCCGGAAAACACCCGTCTCGATTTGATGATGCGTATCGCCAACCTCGAAGAGGTGCAACCTGCAGCACTGCAGGAGCTGAACGACATCATGGAGAAACAGTTTGCCGGTCAGGGTGGCGCCCAGGCGGCCAAGATGGGTGGCTTGAAGGCTGCTGCCAACATTATGAACTACCTGGATACCGGGGTGGAGAGCCAACTGATGGAAACCCTGCGCGAGTCCGACGAAGAGATGGCGCAGCAGATCCAGGACTTGATGTTCGTGTTCGAAAACCTGATCGATGTCGACGACCGTGGCATTCAGACGCTGCTGCGGGAAGTGCAGCAGGATGTACTGATGAAGGCGCTCAAGGGCGCCGACGAGCCACTGAAGGAGAAGATCCTCGGCAATATGTCCAAACGTGCCGCCGAATTGCTGCGTGACGATCTCGAGGCCATGGGGCCAATTCGTATCAGCGAAGTGGAAGTGGCCCAGAAAGAGATATTGTCCATCGCCCGTCGCTTGTCCGATGCCGGAGAGATTATGCTCGGCGGCGGCGGCAGTGAAGAATTCCTCTGACAGGCGAGTTTGAATGACAGACAAAAAGGTGTCCCACAACATTTTGCCGCCGGATGAAGCGGACGAGTTTGTTAATTGGCAGTTGCCCGATGTGGGTGACGCCATGCCGCTTAAGCCGAGTAATCTGTTTGGCTATAAGCCTGGACGTATAGAGCCCAAGACCGCCGAAGAGGCTGTATCACCACCGACTTTGGCTGAAATCGAATCTATCCGCGAGCAAGCCGAGCAGGAAGGTTTTGCCGAAGGCAAGGAACAAGGGCTGGCCAAAGGCCTGGAGGAAGGCCGTCTTCAGGGCTTGGAGCAGGGCCACAGTGAAGGTTTTGCCCAGGGACTTGAGCAAGGCCGGGAAGAAGGCTTGCAACAGGCCGCCGTCATGATAGAGCGTTTCGACGCCTTGCTTGCTCAGTTCGAGGCGCCGCTGGCGCTGCTGGATACCCAGATAGAAGAATCTTTACTGACCTTGGTCGGCACTTTGGCGCGCAACCTCATAGCCCATGAGCTGAAGACCCACCCGGAACATATACTGGCGGCGCTCAGGCAAGGGATAGATGCCCTGCCACTCAAAGAGCAGAAAGTGAATCTGCGTTTGCACCCGGAAGATATGGCTTTGGTCAGCGAGCTCTACGGTGAAGAGCAACTGACACGTAACCGCTGGACACTGGAAGCCGATCCCGGTCTCAATCGTGGTGATTGTGTGGTGGATAGCCAACGCTCGCAAGTGGATATGCGCCTGGAAACCCGTTTGGAAGGGGTGTTTGCCAATCTTGAAGCCGAACAATCCATGTTGGCGAAAAAGGCCGCCCAGCAGCAGGCCGCAATAGACGATAGGCCAAGCCCGCCGCCACAGGACAGCGAGCAGGAGCAAACCCTTGCATATGAACAAACAGCCGCTGTGAGCGACAAGGCCGAGACCGCAAGCCAAGAGGGCGAACAGCCCATCGAAGGAGACACTCATGATGCAGCAGCGCCGAAGCCAACTGCTGAGTGAACTCAAACACTTGGCCGAAAAGCAGGCGCCGTTTCAAGCGGTTGCCAGTGGCCAGTTGGTGCGGGTGGTTGGCCTGACGCTGGAAGCCAGTGGTTGCCGGGCGCCGGTCGGCAGTCTCTGTGCCATAGATACCATGGCGGGTAAGCTTATTGCCGAGGTGATAGGTTTTGACGATGAGCTATTGTATCTGATGCCGGTGGAAGAACTCAGGGGTGTGCTGCCCGGCGCCAAAGTGATGCCGCTCGGTGAACAAACCGGGCTCAGTGTTGGTTTGAGTCTTCTTGGTCGGGTGCTGGACGGTAACGGCCAGCCGCTCGATGGTATGGGCGCCCTGCACACAGACGAACAAGCCTCGCGCCATAGCCCGGCAATCAATCCCTTGGCCAGACGGGCGATTACCGAACCGCTCGATGTAGGCGTCAGGGCCATCAACGCCATGCTTACCGTGGGCAAGGGCCAACGTATGGGGCTCTTTGCCGGCTCCGGCGTGGGTAAGAGTGTGCTCCTTGGCATGATGACCCGTGGCACCACGGCCGACATTATTGTGGTTGGCCTGGTGGGGGAGCGTGGCCGGGAGGTGAAAGAGTTTATCGAAGAGATCCTGGGCGCAGAGGGGCGGGCCCGCTCTGTGGTCATAGCCGCCCCGGCCGATACCTCCCCTTTGATGCGCCTTCGTGCCTGCGAAACCTCGACTCGGATAGCCGAGTATTTTCGCGATCTCGGCTATGACGTCCTGCTGTTGATGGATAGCCTGACCCGTTACGCCCAGGCGCAGCGGGAAATCGCCCTGGCGGTCGGTGAGCCGCCGGCAACCAAAGGGTATCCGCCTTCAGTATTTGCCAAGTTGCCCCGTTTGGTGGAGCGCGCCGGTAATGGCGGTGAAGGGCAGGGCTCGATCACTGCCTTTTATACTGTGCTTACCGAAGGGGACGATCAGCAAGATCCCATTGCCGATGCCTCGCGGGCCATTTTGGACGGTCACATAGTGTTGTCACGGGCCTTGGCCGACTCAGGGCATTATCCGGCGATAGACATTGAAGCTTCCATCAGTCGGGTGGCACCTATGGTGATAAGCGAGGCGCACCTGGAAGCGATGCGGCGCGTCAAGCAGGTTTATTCGCTCTATCAGCAAAACCGGGATCTGATCTCCATTGGTGCCTATTCCCAAGGCTCGGATCCGCGTATCGACAACGCCATACGCCTGCAACCCGCCATGAACGCCTTTTTGCGGCAGGGGATGCGCGATGCCATTAGTTTCAGCGATTGCCAGCAAATGTTGGGGCAGCTTGCTGCCCAATGTAAGGTGTAATGCCATTCAGTGCGGGAGTTTGCGTGCTCGACAAAAATGCAGTGACAATAGGGGAGCCTGATCTCAATAGAGAGCCGGGTTAAGGCCCGTAAGGCAGGCAATTTTAAGGAATAATACTACAGATGGCTAAATCCGATCCTTTGCACACAGTGTTGAAACTGGCGGTCGAAGCCGAAGAGCAGGCGGCGCTGCAGCTTAAAGCCGCGCAAATGGAATGCCAGAGGCGTAAATCTCAGCTGCAGGCGCTGCAGGAATACCGTCTCGACTATATGAAGCAACTCGATGCCCAGCAGGGGCAGAGCATTGGCGCCTCCTATTACCAGCAGTTTCATCGATTTGTGCGTCAGGTAGATGATGCCATAGGGCAACAACTTGCCGTGGTCGCCGAGGCCGATAAGCAGCGGGGCTATAGACAGCAACATTGGCTGGAGAAGCAGCAAAAGCGTAAGGCGGTGGAGATGTTGTTGGAGAAAAAAGCCCTGCAGGCCGAAGCCAAAGCCGCCAAACAAGAGCAGAAACTCATCGATGAGTTTGCTTCCCAGCAGTTTTTCCGTCGCAAGCTCAACCATTGAGCCCATTCCGACATCCATTCCCGGACAATTCCTTAATATTCATTCTATATTTTTTGTTGGCGTGAATTTTGCTTTGTTTGAGACAGAGACATTAATTCTGACTCGGCCTATCTTTATCTATTGAGGGCCTAGGTGCTGGAGGAAGGCATGCAGCAGTTATCCAATATCCTGATCGGCAATGCGGGCGGCAAGGGAGTTTCCGCCACAGATGCACTACAATCTACTGATAACGAAGCTTTTTTCGCCGCTTATCAAGAGGCGCAGGCTAAGTTTTCGTTCGACTCGCAAGGCGCCAAGCCGGGATTTACCGCTGGCAGTCTTAACAGAGAAGGTGCCCAAGCTGAGCAGGCCGTCGATGTCTCGCTTATTCTGGGGCAGATAGCCATGGGCAAGAAATTGCCGTCTGAAGACGGCACCATAGTCACCGAAGTGGATGAGGTGAGCCTGCTGAAACAGATTGCCGCTCTCACCGGGCTCAAAGAAGATGAGATCAAGGCCATGTCTCCCGAAGAGCAGATGAAGCTCTTGGAAAACCTCAAGCAGGGGAGTGCCGAGCTTGGCATGGTAGTGACAGATAGTCTGGACGGCGCAGAGATGATTGCCGCTGACGAAGGCGACGAGAGTGAAGAAGACAGTGCCAAACTGGACGATACAGATGAGAAAGCGGCAAGCAAAGGCGATAGCAAAGCAGAGGATGAAACTATAGATGCTCCTTTGCTGGCTCTCGACAAGGCGGCTGCAACAGCGGAAAAGGCCAAGTCTCAGGAAGGCGAGCAACAAATGGGTTGGCCGGATGCTGATAAGTCAACGCGTAAGGCGGCGACTCAGGATGGTATGGCTGCAGTGGTTCGTGAAGCTGTGCTCAATGCCGCTGAGGAAAGGAGTGACAAGATCTTGGCGCAAAGCGCAATTGCCGATAAGGCCAAGACAGATACTGCCGGCAACTTGGGTGCTGCGGTGGCCGCGGCGGCAATGTCTGTTGGCGCTGACGGCAAGAGTGACAAAGCTGCAGCCAAGGATGTTCTCGCCAGCTTACTCAAGGCTGAGGTGAAAGGTACTCAGACTGCTGCCGAGGTACGAAGCCCTGTGAGTGACGCCATACATCAGGCGCTCAAGGGCGATGCGGCATCAACCCAGACAGATATCAGCCCATTCCAGCAACAGCTGCATCAACAAGGATTGCAGCCTCCCCAAAGGGGAGAGATGGCCCAATATCAACTGTCATTGAGGCAGGGGATGGAGCAATCACTGCAAACCGCCGATATGGTGCAGCGTTTTGCCCCCGTGATGCGGCAGCAGTTGATTACCATGGTCAGTAATGGTGTGCAGCAGGCTGAAATTCGTCTCGACCCACCAGAGCTTGGAGCCATGATGGTCAGGGTTCAGGTGCATGGTGATCAGACTCAGGTGCAGTTCCATGTCACCCAACCACAAACCCGGGATATGCTGGAACAGGCCATGCCCAGATTGAGAGAAATGCTGCAGGAGCAGGGAATGAACCTGGCCGATAGCCACATCTCTCAAGGTGGTCGGGAGCAAGGCGAGCAGCAAGGTGGCAATGGCGGTGGGTTTGCCCAAGAGGGCACCAATGGTGAAATTTCCGCCGAAGAAACGGCACAAAGCACAAATCACACAACAAGTTATGGCTCGGGTATAGATTATTACGCCTGAGCAGGTAACCTATAGGGATGGTATTTTCCGCGGGCATTGCGGTTGATTAAGGGAAAGGGTAGAGAATGGCAGAGCAAGAAGAGCTTGAGCTGCAAGAGGCGCCGGCGCCCAAAAGCAAAAAGAAACTCTTTATCTTCGGCGGCATTGGTTTGGTGGTGTTGCTGCTGGTCGGTGCTGGCTTGTGGTTTTTCCTGGGCGGTTCAGATGACGCTGCGGTCGATGCGGCCGAAGGTGAGCAGGTAACCGAAGAAGCTCAGGCCAATAACAGCAGGGAAGCCTTCTATGTGGCCATGCCCAGACCATTTCTGTTCAATCTGCCGGGGGCTAACCGTTCCAGGCTGGTGGAGATAAAGGTACAGCTCATGGTGCGTGGCAGTGATGACGATGTCACTCTCAAGAAGCATATTCCCTTGATTGAAGATGCACTGCTGACCACTTTCAGCGGTGCCGATGTTGAAAAGCTCAGCAGCCAGGCGGGCAAGGATGAGCTCAGACAGTTGGCGCTGCTCAATGTACAAAACACACTGCAACCGGTTACCGGCCGTAAAGTCGTTGAGAAAGTGCTGTTCACCGGCTTTGTGATGCAGTAACAGGGACAAGAGGCGAAGGCAATATCGTGAGTGATTTATTAAGCCAAGACGAAATTGATGCGCTGCTTCATGGCGTGGACGACGTCGAAGAAGAGGATGCCCAGGAGTCGGGACACGACGCCCAATCCTATGACTTTTCTTCACAGGATCGTATCGTCCGTGGCCGGATGCCGACCCTGGAAATTGTCAACGAGCGCTTTGCCCGTCACCTGCGGATCAGCATGTTCAACATGATGCGCCGGGCAGCCGAAGTCTCCATTAACGGCGTGCAAATGCTCAAGTTTGGTGAGTATGTGCACACTCTGTTTGTGCCCACCAGTTTGAATATGGTGCGCTTCAGTCCACTCAAGGGGACGGCGCTGATTACCATGGAAGCCAGATTGGTGTTTATTCTGGTGGATAACTTCTTTGGTGGCGATGGCCGCTTTCATGCCAAGATCGAAGGGCGGGAATTTACCCCGACAGAGCGGCGCATAGTACAGCTGTTGCTGAAGATTATCTTTGAAGATTACAAAGATGCCTGGGCGCCTGTGATGGATGTCGAATTCGACTATCTGGATTCAGAAGTTAACCCGGCGATGGCCAACATTGTCAGCCCGACCGAAGTGGTGGTGGTCAATTCTTTCCATATTGAAGTGGACGGCGGCGGTGGCGATTTTCACATTACCATGCCCTATTCTATGATCGAACCCATTCGGGAACTGCTGGACGCCGGGGTTCAAAGCGACAAGCAAGATACCGATATGCGCTGGTCTCAGGCGCTGAAAGACGAGATCATGGATGTCGAAGTGGGGCTGGATGCACGTCTGCTTGAAAAAGAGATGACTCTCAGGGAAGTAATGGAGTTCAAGGCCGGTGATGTGATCCCGGTTGAGTTGCCTGAGCATATAGTGATGAAGATTGAGGACTTGCCTACCTACAGATGTAAGCTGGGGCGGGTAAGGGAAAACCTGGCGCTGAAGATCTGCGACAAGATCCCGCGTCCGGAAACGGTCAAGACCGAACTGCAGCTGGTAACCCGCAAGGGTAAATCCAAGGATATCTCGGATATATAAGGTGATAGAGAATGAGTACTGAAGAGATGGACGATTGGGCTGCCGCCATGGCCGAGCAGGCTGAAGAGGAGGCCAAGGCGGTTGATTTGGATGAGCTCAAGAGCGATGCCAAACCCTTGTCTGAAGAGGAAGCCGCCAAACTGGATACCATTTTGGATATCCCCGTGACTATCTCCATGGAGGTGGGGCGCAGTTTTATCAGTATCCGCAATTTGTTGCAGCTCAACCAGGGCTCGGTAGTGGAGCTGGATAGAGTCGCCGGTGAACCTCTGGATGTGATGGTCAATGGCACCTTGATTGCCCACGGCGAAGTGGTAGTGGTCAACGACAAGTTCGGTATTCGTCTGACGGATGTGATAAGCCAGACAGAACGTATCAAGAAACTCAAATAAGCCGGTGGCTATGACTCAAACGACGACCCAGGCGGCAACCGCCTTGACTCACGACGGTGGCAGCAGCCTGGCGACCATGGCCAGCATGATGGGCGGGCTTATCCTAGTGCTGGCGTTGATTTTTGTGCTGGCCTATCTGGTGAAACGCCTCAATCTGGTGCCGGGCAGTCAATCGGCTATCAAGACGCTGGCAGTTACCCCACTTGGGCAGAAAGAGAAGCTGGTATTGGTGGAACTGGATGGGCAGCAATACCTGCTGGGAGTCACTGCGGCGCAAGTCTCTTTGGTAGATAAGCTGGAGCGGCCGGTGACCATAGACAATGAGAGCTTCGCCGCCAAGCTCAGGCAGGCCAGGGTGAAACCATCATGAAATATTGGCCACTGCTGCTATTACCTCTGATGCTGCTGCCGGGCTTTGCCCAGGCTCAGGATTCGCTGTTTCCGGCGGTAACCGTGACTACTGGGCCGGATGGCTCGACTCAGTATTCGGTGACCATGCAGATCCTGCTGCTGATGACCGCCATGAGTTTCCTGCCGGCCATGGTGATCATGCTGACCTCTTTCACCCGTATCATAGTGGTCTTGTCTATCCTGCGGCAGGCTATAGGCCTGCAACAAACCCCTTCCAATCAGGTTCTTATCGGTATGAGCCTGTTTATGACCTTCTTTATCATGGCGCCTGTGTTTGACCGCATCTATGATGACGCGGTGCAGCCGTACATGAATGACAGCATGACCTTGCAGCAAGCATTCGATGCCGGACAATCGCCGCTGAAAAAGTTTATGTTGTCACAAACCCGCACCACAGATCTCAACTCCTTTATTGAGATCTCCGGCTACCAGAACATCAACAACCCTGAAGATGCTCCTATGACAGTGGTGATCCCGGCCTTTATCACCAGTGAGCTCAAGACCGCATTCCAGATAGGTTTTATGCTGTTTGTGCCTTTTCTGGTGCTGGATTTGGTGGTGGCCAGTATTCTGATGGCCATGGGTATGATGATGTTATCCCCCATGATTGTTTCCTTGCCGTTCAAGATCATGCTGTTTGTACTGGTTGATGGCTGGACCCTGGTGATGGGCACTCTCGCCGGCAGCTTCGGTTTATAGGAGGCGCAGATGACTCCCGAGTCACTGATCGACATTTTCCGCGAAGCCCTGGCGGTGATCGTGATGATGGTTTCGGCCATAGTGGTGCCCGGGTTGATTATAGGCTTGATTGTGGCAGTGTTTCAGGCGGCTACCTCCATTAACGAACAGACTCTGAGTTTTCTGCCCAGGCTCTTGATGACCCTGTTTGCACTGATGTTTATCGGTCACTGGCTGGTGCGCACCATGATGGATTTCTTTATCGAGATGGTTCACAGGATCCCGCAAGTGGTGGGCTGAGCCATGGAGATACTGTTCGACAGCATCCAACAAACTCTGGCCGCCTACCTCTGGCCATTGTTTCGGGTGGCCAGCATGTTGATGGTGATGGCGGTTTTTGGCGCCAATACCACACCTGCCAGAGTCCGTTTGTTGCTGGCGCTGGCCCTGACTGTGGCAATAGCGCCTGTCTTGCCGCCCATGCCCGGAGTGGATCTTTTCTCTCTCGCAGCAGTATTTATTACTACTCAACAGATTCTTATCGGTACCGCCATGGGGTTTGTTACCTTGCTCATTATGCAAACCTTTGTGCTGACCGGGCAGATAATCGGCATGCAAACCAGTTTGGGCTTTGCTTCCATGGTGGATCCCAGCTCAGGGCAGCAAACGCCTGTGATAGGTAACTTCTTTTTGCTGCTGACCACCATGATCTTCCTGGCGGTCGATGGCCACCTGGTGATGATACGTATGCTGGTGGCAAGCTTTGAAACCTTGCCGGTATCCAGCGAAGGGATCAAAATTGCCAACTATCGCACCCTGGCTGAGTGGGGCAGTTATATGTTCGGCGCCGCGTTGACCATGTCTATCTCTGCCATTATTGCACTGCTTACCGTTAACCTCTCTTTCGGGGTGATGACCCGGGCAGCACCCCAGCTGAACATTTTTGCCATAGGTTTTCCCGTTACCATGATAGGTGGCCTGATTATTCTTTGGCTGACACTGGGGCCTGTGATGGCTCACTTCGATGAGGTTTGGCATGCGGCGCAGCTGTTGCTGTGTGACATGCTGGAGCTGACCTGTAATCTGGATGGAGTCCCCTGATGGCAGAGAACGAAGACGGGCAGGAAAAAAGCGAGGAGGCAACCTCCAGGCGCTTGCAACAGGCCAGAGAGAAGGGGCAGGTTGCAAGGTCAAAAGAGTTGGGTACCTCGGCGGTATTGTTGGCCGCAGCCGTGGGTTTTGCCATGCTGGGGCCAAGTCTGGCCGCCAGTCTGGCCTCTGTCATGAGCCGTATCTTCTCCATGGAACGGGATCAGATATTCGATACCAACAGCATGTTCAATGTCTGGGGTATAGTTGCCGCCGAGCTGGGTTGGCCTATGGCCGGTTTTATTCTGTTTCTCGGTTTCGTGGCCTTTGTCGGTAATATTGTTCTAGGCGGTATCAGTTTTTCGACCCAGGCATTTATGCCCAAGGGCAGTAAGATGAACCCTATGACCGGCTTTAAAAGGATGTTCGGGGTACAGGCGTTGGTGGAGCTGGCCAAGGGGATCGCCAAGTTTTCCGTGGTGGCACTGTCAGCCTATCTGCTGCTGAGCTTCTACTTTGAAGATATTCTCAGGTTGTCGCAGGATCACCTGCCGGGCAATATACGCCATGCATTGGATCTCTTGGTATGGATGTTTATTCTACTGAGTGCGTCCACCCTGGTGATAGTGGTTATTGACGTGCCGTTTCAAATTTGGAACCACGCCAAGCAATTGCGGATGACCAAGCAGGAAGTCAAAGACGAGTACAAGGACACCGAAGGAAAACCCGAGGTCAAAGGCCGTATTCGTCAGTTGCAAAGGGAGATGGCCCAGCGGCGGATGATGAGTGAAGTGCCCAAGGCCGATGTGATAGTGGTTAACCCCGAGCACTTCGCAGTAGCGATAAAGTACGATGTAGACAAGTCACCTGCGCCCTTTGTGCTTGCCAAGGGCGTCGACGATGTGGCCTTTAAAATTCGTGAAATTGCCAGAGAGCACCAGGTTGCCATAGTGTCGGCGCCGCCTCTGGCGCGGGCGATTTACCATACTACCAAGCTCAATCAGCAGATCCCCGAAGGCCTGTTCACCGCTGTAGCCCAAGTGCTCGCCTATGTGTTCCAGCTCAGGCAATACCAAAAAGGCAAGGGCACTCGGCCCAAACCTATCCCTCTCAATCAACCCATCCCGGATGAATACAAGCAGTATTGAAACTAACTTGGCGCGAAACTTGCTGAACTTGGCCTAAGTGTCAAACTTCAGGCTGATAGTGAATGGATGTTAAAGCGACGCTCGGGCAACTGAGGCAAGTAAAACCGGCAAACTTCAAGGGCGTAGGCACGCCGCTTCTGGTCCTGGCGACGCTGGCCATGATAGTTTTGCCTATGCCGGCCTTTCTGCTGGATATCCTGTTTTCCTTCAATATTGCCTTGGCGCTGGTGGTGCTGCTGGTGGCTGTTTACACCCAAAGGCCACTGGATTTTGCTGCTTTCCCGACCGTTTTGCTGGTAGCCACTCTGCTCAGACTGGCACTTAACGTCGCTTCTACCCGGGTGGTATTGCTCGAAGGTCACAACGGCGGTGATGCTGCCGGTAAAGTGATTGAGGCCTTCGGCTCTGTGGTGATCGGCGGTAACTATGCCGTAGGTCTGGTGGTGTTCCTCATTCTGATTATCATCAACTTTGCCGTGGTAACCAAAGGTGCCGGGCGTATTTCGGAAGTGAGTGCCCGCTTTACCTTGGACGCCATGCCGGGCAAACAGATGGCGATTGATGCCGACCTCAATGCCGGTATCCTCAATCAGGAGCAGGCCAGGGTACGCCGGGAAGAAGTCACCCGTGAGGCCGACTTCTACGGCTCTATGGACGGTGCCTCCAAGTTTGTGAAAGGGGATGCGATTGCCGGTATTTTGATCTTGGTGATCAACATCTTGGGTGGTTTCATCATAGGAATAGTTCAGCACGGACTGAGCTTTTCCCAAGCGGTAGAGATTTACACCCTGCTGACCATAGGTGACGGTCTGGTAGCGCAGATACCCGGGCTGTTGTTGTCTATCGCTGCCGCGCTGATGGTGACCCGTCAGAATGAGTCTGGCGATATGGGACAGCAGGTCGTGCAGCAGATGTTCGACAACCCCAAATCATTGCTCATCGCTTCTGCGGTACTCTTTGTGATGGGGATAGTGCCCGGCATGCCTCATCTGGCGTTTTTAACCTTTGCCTTGCTGGCCTCAGTGGGCGCCTTCTTTATCTACAAACGTAATGAAAAGAACAAACAGCAAGCGCTGGAGCTCGCCAAGAAAGGGCCCACCGAGAAGAGCCTCAACGAACCCAAAGAACTCAGTTGGGATGATGTACGTCATGTGGACACCATTGGCTTGGAGGTGGGTTATCGCCTTATTCCTTTGGTGGATAAAGGTCAGGGCGGCGAGCTTCTCGGCCGTATCAAAGGGGTGCGCAAGAAGCTGTCTCAGGAACTGGGTTTCCTGGTGCCGGCGGTACATATCCGCGACAACCTCGACCTTTCTCCCAATGCCTATCGCATCTCTTTGATGGGGGTGGCAAGTGGTGAAGCCGAAGTACGTCACGATTGCGAACTGGCGATTAACCCGGGACAGGTATTCGGTAAGCTGGATGGCATAGAAACCAAAGATCCCGCCTTTGGTCTGGATGCGGTATGGATTGCCCCCGAGCTCAGAGAGCACGCCCAGACTCTGGGCTACACGGTTGTGGATGCCGCCACAGTGGTGGCCACTCATCTCAGTCAACTTCTGACCAACAACGCCTCCAAACTGCTGGGCTACGAAGAAGTGCAACAGTTGCTGGATATGCTGGCCAAGCATTCGCCCAAGTTGGTCGATGGCTTTATTCCCGATGTGATGACCCTGGGTAATGTGGTTAAGGTGATGCAGAACCTGCTCAACGAAGGGGTATCGATCCGCGATCTGCGCACCATAGTCCAAACCCTGCTGGAGTACGGTCCCAAGAGCAATGATACCGAGGTGTTGACCGCCGCGGTACGTATTGCCCTTAAACGCATGATAGTGCAGGAGATAGCCGGTCCTGAACCGGAAATCCCCGTCATAACTTTGGCGCCAGAGTTGGAACAGATGTTGCATCAGTCAATGCAGGCGACAGGGGGCGAAGGTCCGAATATCGAGCCGGGACTGGCAGAGCGTATGCAGCAGTCACTGGCCGGAGCGGCCCAGAAGCAGGAAATGGTAGGTCAGCCCGCCATATTGCTGACATCCGGCATGCTGCGTTCTACTCTGTCACGTTTTGTTAAGCACACTATTCCCAATCTGCGGGTGATCTCCTATCAGGAGGTGCCCGATGAGAAACAGATACGCATAGTGTCAGCCGTTGGCCAACAGGGGTAACCGAAAGTGAAGATTAAACGTTTTTTTGCCAAAGATATGCGTGCTGCGCTGGCTCAGGTGAAAGAGACTCTGGGGGCAGATGCCGTAATCATGTCCAACAAGAAGGTTACCGGCGGCATAGAGATAGTGGCGGCGGTTGATTACGACTCTCCCAAGCCTGCTGCGGCGCCAACCGCATCGCCTTTTATGGAGCTGGGTGAGGACAAAGTCTCCCTCGGCAGTGGTCATGTGCGCAGCAATAGTAAGACCAATCCGGAACCTGTTGCCGATTCTCTGCAAGCTTTGCTTGAGCGGCAGCAGAGCCGTTTGAATGAACAACTGGGGCAGCAAAACAGTGCCAAAGATTTGGATATGCCTGCTTGGGCCAAAGGGCTTGCTGAAGAGCACAAGCCAGCGCCACAGCTGCGTGAAAAAACGCCTGAGCGGGCAAGCAAGGGCAACAGCGCCAAGCAACAGCAAGAGATGGAAGCCATGCGTGAAGAGCTGGCTTCCTTGCGTGGTTTGTTGACCCATCAGCTTTCCAGTTTGATGTCGGATCAGCGTAGCCGTACAGATCCTGTCGGTGCCATGTTGAAGCGTAAATTACTGGAAGCCGAGTTCTCCCCTGATGTTGCCGAGCGCCTGGCATCTTTAAGCCAGCACTATCAAAGCGCTGAACTTGGCCGCGCCTTGCCGCAAAGTCTGGCAAACCTGCTTGATAATCAAGGTGATGATTTAATGCGCCAGGGCGGCATTGTCGCGTTGGTCGGTCCTACCGGTGTTGGTAAAACCACAACATTGGCCAAACTTGCGGCCCGTTTCATTGCCCATCATGGCCCGGATTCTGTATTGTTGGTCACCATGGACCATTATCGCATCGGAGCCTTTGAGCAATTGGCAACTTATGGCAAAATAATGGGATGTCCGGTGAAGCAAGCTCATGATCTCAATGAGTTGGAGCAGATACTGTATCAGTTCCGTAGCCGGAAACTGGTTTTGATAGATACCGCAGGTATGGGACAAAGGGATATGCGCCTGTACCAACAACTGGATAACCTTGCCGCCAATACCCGTTTGCCTATTCGTAGCTATCTGGTGCTCTCGGCAACCGGTCAACGCCGGGTGCTTGAAGAGGCGGTAAGTCATTTCCAGCGAATTGATCTCGCAGGGGCGGTTTTAACTAAACTTGATGAGTCCGTCTCTTTGGGCGCCGCGCTGAGCGTGTTGATCCAAAGTGGGTTATCATTAAGTTATATTACTGACGGTCAAAGGGTTCCTGAGGATATGCAGGTAGCCGATACCCTGACCTTGGCCAAGCAGGCATTGGCCGTATTGAACAAGACAGAAGCAAGCCATTTTAATAATAAAGCCAGGTCAGAAGAGATGACCTATGCATTTGAGTAAAGCTATGACCCGGGACCAAGCGAGCGGTTTACGAATGATGAATCAACCAAATAACGAAAAAGTAAAAGTGATTGCCGTGACCGGAGGCAAGGGTGGGGTGGGTAAAACCAGCGTCTCCATCAATACTGCGGTTGCTCTGGCAGAGAAAGGCAAACGCGTCCTGGTATTGGATGCTGACCTTGGGTTGGCCAACGTGGATGTGATGCTCGGGCTGCGCGCCGAACGTAACTTATCCCATGTGCTCTCGGGTGAGTCTGAACTCGATGATATTATTGTTCGTGGCCCAAAAGGAATTGGCATTATTCCCGCCACCTCGGGCACCCAGGCCATGGTCGAGTTGACTGCGGCCCAACACGCCGGTCTTATCCGCGCCTTCAGCGAAATGAAAACCCAGTTTGATATTTTGGTAGTCGATACGGCTGCCGGGATCTCAGATATGGTACTCAGCTTCTCTCGTGCATCACAGGATGTACTCGTGGTTGTCTGTGATGAACCTACCTCAATTACCGATGCTTATGCACTGATTAAGATACTCAGTCGTGAGCATGGTGTGTTCCGCTTCAAAATTGTCGCAAATATGGTACGTAGTTTGCGGGAAGGTATGGAGTTATTTGCTAAGCTCAGTAAAGTAACCGACAGATTTTTGGATGTGGCACTGGAACTTGTAGCAACTATTCCGTTCGATGAGAACCTGCGCAAGTCGGTGCGAAAGCAGAAACTGATAGTGGAAGCTTATCCCAAATCTCCGGCCAGCATCGCCTACCATGGGCTGGCCAACAAGATTATGAGCTGGCCTATACCTCAGCAACCGGGAGGCCACCTCGAGTTCTTTGTCGAACGTTTGGTACAAAGAACTGAATACCAGGAGGAAGGTGCGAGTGAATAAAGCGGCTGCATACTCAGGTTTAAACGATAAGACACAGATCGTTGAGCAATATGCACCGTTGGTAAAACGAATAGCCCATCACCTGCTCGCGCGTCTGCCTGCATCGGTTCAGCTCGATGACCTGTTGCAGGCCGGCATGATGGGACTGCTGGAAGCTTCATCCAAATTTGACGGCAGCAAAGGTGCCAAGTTTGAAACCTTTGCCGGGATCCGCATACGTGGCGCCATGATAGATGAAATACGCCGTGGCGACTGGGTGCCACGCTCGGTTCATCGCAACAACCGGCGTGTAGCTCAGGTGATGGATGAGCTCGAACAGGAGCTGGGCCGGGATGCCCGTGATAGTGAAATTGCCGAACGACTGGATATGTCGCTGGATGAATACCATCATATTCTCAATGATGTTTCTACCGGCAAAATCATAGGAATAGAAGACCTGGGGGTAGCGCCCGATGTACTGGTGTCGGAAGATATGCCGGCCGACGACACTTTTGAGGATCTGGCCCAAAGCCAATTCCAATCAGCCTTGACCGATGCAATTAAGCGCTTGCCAGAGCGCGATGCCTTGGTTTTGTCGCTATATTATGATGAAGCACTGAATTTAAAAGAGATTGGTGCCATTCTTGAGGTAAGTGAGTCCCGGGTGAGCCAGATCCATAGTCAGGCCATGCTGAGGCTGAAAGCCAAACTCAAGCACTGGACACAAGCGTAATTAATGATTGAGCAACTTTTAAGTATGTCAGCTCACCGGAGGAAACCTTGGACAAGAATATGAAGATTCTTATCGTTGATGACTTTTCAACGATGAGACGGATCATTAAGAACTTGTTGCGAGACCTGGGGTTCAACAACACCCAGGAAGCAGACGACGGTTCAACAGCCCTGCCTATGCTGCAAAAGGGCGATTTTGATTTCGTCGTAACCGACTGGAACATGCCAGGTATGCAGGGGATTGACCTGCTCAAGGCGATTCGCGCCGATGAGCACCTCAAGCATATCCCTGTATTGATGGTGACAGCCGAAGCAAAACGCGAACAGATCATCGCGGCTGCTCAGGCCGGTGTGAATGGTTATGTCGTTAAACCTTTTACTGCCGCTACGCTGAAAGAGAAGTTGGATAAGATCTTCGAACGGCTCGGTTGAGTGGGGTGATGCGATGAAAGCAGAGACATCCGGGCTGGTGACACTAGAGCAGGCGCAGGAATTAGTGGCCTTGCTCAGTCAGGGCGAGCAGGAAAAGGCCGATGAATTACTTCGGGAACTGGCGGCTCCCCTGCAACGGGATCTGTTTGATGAAGTTGGCAAGTTGACCCGCCAGTTGCATAGCGCCTTGGTGGATTTTCAAGTGGATAGCCGGCTTATTGAGCTTGCCAATACTGATATTCCCGATGCCAAAGAACGACTGACTTATGTCATAGATATGACAGAGCAAGCCGCCAACAAGACCATGGACGCGGTTGAGGAATGTCTGCCGCTGTCGGATGCTCTGAGTACCAACCTGCAAAATGTTAAGCCCGCCTGGGACAAGTTGATGCGCCGCGATCTGGCCTTGCATGAATTCAAGAGCTTGTGTCATGACGTACAGCACTTTATGCAGCAGAGCGAAGCCGATGCCTGTCGCCTGCGGGAATTGCTGAATCAGATTCTGATGGCCCAGGATTTTCAGGACTTGACCGGACAGATGATCCGCAGGGTCATAGAACTGGTTCGGGAAGTCGAAAACAGCTTGGTTTCTATGCTGACAGTATTCGGTGAGCAGCCGCTGGATGAAATTCGCGGTAAGGAAGAGAAGAGCATAGAGGCAGAAGGGCCTATCCTGAACGCAGAGCAACGCGAAGACGTGGTGAACGGTCAGGATGAAGTAGATGATCTGCTTTCGAGTCTGGGTTTCTAATAGGAGTCAATTTAATGGCCTTTGATGTTGATGAAGAGATACTCCAGGATTTTTTAATTGAAGCAGGCGAGATCCTAGAGCTGTTGCAGGAACAGTTGGTGTCTCTGGAAAACAATCCGGAAGATACGGATCTGCTCAACGCCATCTTCAGGGGATTTCACACGGTCAAAGGCGGTGCCGGATTCCTGGGATTGGCCCCCATGGTGGATGTATGCCATGAGGCAGAAAACACCTTCGACTTGTTGCGTACCGGTAAGCGCAGTGTCAGCTCTGAATTGATGGACATCATTCTGCAGGCGCTCGACAGTATAAATACCATGTTCGGCCAAACTCAGTCCGGTCAGGAGCAAGAGCCCGCGGATGAAGTCTTGCTGGACAAACTCAAGTTGCTCAGTTCAGGGGCGCCTTTGCCCTCCGAGCAGGCTCAGGAGGAAACTCCTGTTGCAGCAGAAACCAGCGATGAGAGTGTTGATGAGCTGTTTGACGGTATGCTCGACAGCGCCGGTGTGGAACTGTTTGATGAGCCGGCCGCGCCAACTCCTGAAGCACCCAAGGCTCCGGCCCAAGGGGCTGAAGGCAGCATAGATGAAATCGATGAAGCCGAGTTTGAAGCCCTGCTGGATGCCCTGCATGGTTCAGGCAAAGGGCCTTCTGCCAATAGTACACCGGCCCCGAGTGGTGATGCTCCCAAGCCCAGCGATAGTGCACCTGCCAACACCTCTTCCGATGACATCACAGACGATGAGTTTGAAAAGCTGCTCGATGAGCTGCACGGCAAAGGCCAGTTTGCTGCCGCACCTGCTGCCAACAGTGCCGTAGAGGAAGCGCCTGCTGCCAGTGTCGATGCCGATGAAATTTCCGATGATGAGTTTGAAAAGCTGCTTGATGAGTTGCACGGCAAAGGCGCCAGTCCTGGCGCTAACACCAGTGGTTCAGAGCCTGCTGCGGGTGACGCAAGTGCCAAAGCGCCTGCTGCATCTCAAGCATCTGCATCTCAAGTAGCCGCACCCAAAGCACCGGCAGCGAATGCCGCTGCTACGCCAAAGGCGGCTCCAGCTGCTGCCAAAGTCGAGGCACCTAAAGCAGCCGCCAAACCTCAGGCCAAGGCTCCTGCTGTTGCTAAAGACACTGCTCCGGCCAAGGCTGCGACCAGTGTGCCTCAGGGGGAAACCACGGTTCGGGTAGATACGGCTCGCCTGGATGAGATCATGAATATGGTCGGTGAGCTGGTATTGGTACGTAACCGCTTGGTCAGCCTCGGGATATCCCGCGAAGATGAAGAGATGTCCAAGGCGCTGGCCAACCTGGATCTGGTGACCTCCGATCTGCAGGGTGCCGTGATGAAGACCCGGATGCAGCCGATTAAGAAAGTATTCGGTCGTTTCCCCCGAGTGGTTCGCGACTTGGCCCGCAGTCTCAATAAAGAGATAGATCTGCGGATGATAGGTGAAGACACGGATCTGGATAAGAACCTGGTCGAAGCCCTTGCCGACCCCCTGGTGCACCTGGTGCGTAACTCAGTGGATCACGGTATTGAAATGCCTGATGTGCGCGAGGCCAATGGTAAGCCCAGAACCGGGGTTATTACTTTGGCGGCCAGTCAGGAAGGTGACCATATCCTGCTTAAAATTGAGGATGACGGCGCCGGTATGGACGCTGCCAAACTCAAAGAGATTGCCATAAGTCGTGGTGTGCTGGATGAAGACAGCGCCGCCCGAATGTCCGATCAGGAAGCCTATAACCTGATCTTCGCTCCCGGCTTCTCAACCAAGGTGGAGATTTCTGATATCTCCGGCCGAGGTGTTGGGATGGATGTGGTCAAGACCCGTATTACTCAGCTTAACGGCTCTGTGCATATCGATTCGGTCAAGGGTAAAGGCACCCGTCTGGAGATCAAGGTACCTTTGACCTTGGCGATTATGCCCACTCTGATGGTGGAAGTTGCCAAGCAGGTGTTTGCCTTGCCGCTCTCCAGCGTGAATGAGATTTTCCATCTGGATCTGACCAAGACCAATATTGTAGATGGGCAATTGACAGTGATCGTTCGGGACAAAGCGGTGCCACTCTTCTATCTCGAGCGTTGGCTCAGCCGTAAACCGATGAGTTTCCAGCATGGTGACAAGAAACATGGCCATGTGGTCATAGTTCAGCTTGGCACCATGCAGATAGGCTTTGTGGTAGATGCCCTGATAGGCCAGGAAGAGGTGGTAATTAAACCTCTGGGCTCCATGTTGCATGGCACACCGGGTATGGCCGGGGCCACAATTACGTCGGACGGCGGAATCGCGCTGATCCTCGATGTACCAGGATTATTGAAGCACTACGCCAAATCCAAGCGTTGAAGTGCCGTATAAGGATTTAAATGACCATTAAAGTTTTGGTTGTCGATGATTCGAGCTTCTTTCGACGACGTGTCAGCGAGATAGTCAATCAGGATCCTGAGCTTGAGGTGATAGGTATGGCCAATAACGGTGCCGAAGCCGTTAAACTGGCCGCCGAGCTCAAGCCTCAGGTGATTACCATGGATATTGAAATGCCTGTCATGGACGGGATTACCGCCGTGCGGCAGATAATGGC
The DNA here is from genome assembly GCF_043103185.1 of Shewanella sp. YQ_9. Lineage (NCBI taxonomy): Bacteria > Pseudomonadati > Pseudomonadota > Gammaproteobacteria > Alteromonadales > Shewanellaceae > Shewanella > Shewanella sp. YQ_9. The sequence goes on along the minus strand of NZ_JBICJO010000034.1, from coordinate 11,907 downwards.
CTCTCATCCGACACCTATCCTGATGTTTTCCTCCTTGACCCATGATGGAGCCAAGGCGACCTTGGATGCGCTGGACGCCGGGGCTCTCGATTTTCTGCCCAAACGCTTTGAGGACATTGCTACCAACAAGGACGAAGCGATTCGACTGCTTCAGCAAAGAGTCAAGGCGTTGGGACGCAGGCGTATATTCCGCCCTATAGTCCGTCCGAGTGTGGCGCCTACGCCGGCAACCACCCCAAGCCGACCCACGGCGCCAAGCAGTCTGCAGCGTCAAGCTGCTACAGCTGAAAGTGCTGCCGCCAGTCGCCAGCCGGTGAGGCGCAGCGGCGGAGCGGCCCCTGCCAGAGCCAGTGGTAAACAATACAAGCTGTTGGCTATAGGCACATCCACTGGTGGCCCTGTGGCATTGCAGCGAATTTTGACCCAGTTTCCGGCGGATTATCCGCATCCTATCTTATTGGTACAGCACATGCCTGCAGCCTTTACTCCGGCCTTTGCCAGCAGGCTCAATGGCTTGTGCAAGATAGAAGTCAAAGAAGCGGTCAATGGCGATATGCTCAGACCAGGCTGTGCCTATCTCGCGCCCGGTGGTATGCAGATGATGCTCGAGCGCTCCGGCGCCGGAGGCAGGATTAAAATTCTCGCCGGCAATGAAGAGATGAACTACAAGCCCTGTGTCGATATCACTTTTGCTTCAGCCTCCAAAGCCTTTGGCGGAGATGTACTGGCGGTCATTTTGACGGGGATGGGTGCCGATGGCCGAGAAGGTGCGCGCATGCTCAAAGGTGTTGGCGCCACCATCTGGGCTCAAGATGAAGCCTCTTGCGTTGTTTATGGCATGCCACAGGCAGTGACGGCGGCCGGTATCTCCAGCCAGTCCATCTCACTGGATAATATGGCAGAGGCGATATTGAGAGAATCGGCTCGTGGCTAACAAAGAGACGCGCCTGCTGGGATACCGGTTGGCGCTGTTTTTGTTTGTGGTCGCCTTGGTGGTAGTGGCGGCGCTTTACTGGGACTTGCGACAAAAAAATCGGCAACTGAGTGAGAAAGTCGCCCAGCTTGAATCGTCCCAGGTCCTCTTGATGGTGCCGGATGAACAGGCCGCGATTATTGCCGATTGGATGAGTCGTCACCCACAACAGACCGCATCCTTATTGGATGTGATTCGACCTAAGGTGACATCCGGGACGGGGCCAGAGGCTCCGACTTCAGCCAAATTGTCAGTCCCGCCGGGTGATATTTCACCGGAAAGAACCCCGGGCGAGGCTGGGGCCGCAGTGCCGCTGCCTGCTCAGACTGAAGATGCCAGGGTGACAGAGCTGGAAAATGGCGTAAAAGTAATACGTTTACCTCACGGTGGGATCCGTGTCACTACCCGTGAAGAGGGTAATGAGTAGCCGTACAAGACAAGAACGACAATAATAGTGGCTCGTTACACTAGTTGGCCGATAAGGCGAGAATAAGGGGCGGAAAGTGAAAGTCTGGACCATTGCAAACCAAAAAGGCGGAGTGGGCAAAACCACAACAGTTGCCAGTTTGGCGGGCACACTGGCCAAGCGTGGTCAGCGGGTTCTGATGATAGACACAGATCCCCATGCTTCGCTGGGTTATTACCTGGGCATAGATTCGGAAGAGGTGCCCGGCTCATTGTATGATCTCTTTCTGGCTCATAAGAATCTTGATACCTCTTTGGTAAAGCAACACGCGGTTCCCACATCTGTTGAGGGAGTCGATCTTTTGGCGGCAACCATGGCATTGGCCACTTTGGATCGTGCCCTTGGTCATCAAGAGGGGATGGGGCTGGTGCTGCGTAATATTCTCAAGTCGGTTGAGGATGACTACGATGTTGCCTTGGTCGACTGTCCCCCGGTGCTGGGGGTATTGATGGTCAATGCTCTGGCGGCCAGCCAGCACATAGTGATCCCGGTTCAGACCGAATTTTTGGCGATTAAAGGCCTGGATAGAATGATTAAAACCATGGAACTGATGGGGCGCTCGAAAAAGACCCGCTACAGTTATTCCATAGTGCCAACCATGTATGACAGACGTACCAAGGCTTCACCTGCGGCGCTGCAACATCTTGGTGAGGTTTACGGCGACACGCTTTGGCCGGATGTGATCCCTGTGGATACCAAGTTTCGCGATGCCAGTTTGGCTCATCTGCCGGCGTCCCACTATGCCCCAAGCTCGCGCGGAGTGAAGGCCTACGAGCGTTTGCTGGATTATCTGCTGGCGGGGGAGTTTGACCATGTCAAAATCGGTTGATGAAACTGTTTTTGATTATTTCAGTATTCTGCTGACTGAGCCGGCACCCGAGGTTAAATCCGAGGCGCAATCTGCGATTAAGCCTGAACAAAAAGCGCAAGCTGGAGTTGAGGCAAGAACTGAGCAGACTCCGCCGGCAACGTCTAGGTTACGGGACGATGTCGCTGTACCTGTTGATGCGGCACCCAAGAAAGCGCCGCTTTCTCGAGCGGACGGTACTGCCAAGCAATACCCGGCAGAGCCAGATAAGCCGAGACTTGACCGTAATGCGCTGGAACAGCTACTGGCGCCGGTGTTTAAAGAGCAGGTTGCCGAGGTAACGCAGACAGAGGTGCCGACAGAAACTCAGTCGGAAACCATCACAGCTGCCTCGCTGCAAAGCGAGCCCATAACCGGACAGGTGAATACTCAGACCGATGCGGCTCAGCGCGAGCAGACTCAAGTCCAAGAGGTGACTGAGCCTGAGGTTCTGGAACAGGTTCAGCTCGAGACACAAGTCGGCGCGCCGGCGGCGCCTATAGAACCGCTCAAGGAACAACTGGAAGATGAATTTCAAGTATTGTTCTTCAAGGTGGCGGGACTCACGCTGGCCGTGCCTCTGATAAGCCTGGGCGGCATAGTCAGAATAGAGCGCATCAATCATATCTTTGGGCGGCCAGGATGGTTTATGGGGGTTCAGGGTTATCGGGACTCCCAGCTGAATATCGTTGATACCTGCGCCTGGGTTATGCCGGAAAAATATGATGATAAACTGGCGCAATCCGTAAATTATCAATATCTTGTAGTATTAGAGAACAGTAATTGGGGTTTGGCTTGTGAATCTTTGGTCAATGCGGTCAAGATTGACAAGTCACAGGTCAACTGGCGTGGCAGTGAAGGTAAGCGCCCCTGGTTGGCCGGAGTAGTGAAAGAACAAATGTGTGGCATTTTGCACGTGCAGGCATTGATTGAAATGCTCAATGCCGGGTTAGGTTGTCAGGATCCGATAGACTGAGGTAAATATGACTGATTCAAGAAATGTAGCAGCGGTATCCGGAGGCAAGGACGATGCCGTTCTCCAGTGGGTAACCTTCAGGCTGGATAACGAGACCTATGGCATCAATGTGATGCAGGTTCAGGAAGTATTACGTTATACCGAAATAGCCCCGGTTCCGGGAGCTCCTCATTATGTGTTGGGGATCATCAATCTGCGCGGTAATGTGGTTACCGTTATTGATACTCGCTCACGTTTTGGTTTGCCCTCCTCCGAAGTGGACGATTCTACCCGAATCGTGATTATTGAAGCGGAAAAGCAGGTGATAGGTATTCTGGTCGACAGTGTGGCCGAAGTGGTTTATCTACGCCGCTCTGAAATCGATAACGCCCCGAATGTGGGAACCGAAGAGAGTGCCAAGTTTATTCAGGGTGTCAGCAACCGTGGCGACGAACTGCTGATCCTGGTGGACTTGGATAAGCTGCTGTCAGATGATGAATGGGCCGAGTTGGCGCAAATCTGATAGGCTTTTGCGGGAAAAGGAGTTTTAACCGATGATGGGCGATGTTTTTTTTATCGCTGCGCTGGTATATGTCATTGCCTGTCTCGGACTGGTGCTGTACCTGCAAAAACAAAGCAACAAGCTTAGAAGCAAGGTTGAGGCGTTAACTGTTCTGGTCAAGGAAAGCGACAGGCAAAGAGATGCGTTCAAGCGGGAGTTGCAAGAACTGCGTAGTGGCACCATAGGCGTTGGCCGGCGGGTGTTGGAGCTTGAGAAGTGCCTCGCGCAGCAAAATGCCCGTCTCGATGAATCGATGCAGCAGGACCCTCAGGCCAAGCTTTACAGCAGGGCCATGAAGATGGTGCAGTTGGGAGCCGGTGTCGATGAACTGATCCGCGAGTGCGAGTTGCCCAAGGCGGAAGCTGAACTCTTGATCCGTCTGCACGGTAAAACGGCCCGGGCTTGATATTTTGCCTGAGTAAAGAAAGAGCGCATTGAGATGCGCTCTTTCTGTTTCTATTTGAAAGGAATGCGAGAAACCTCAAGCCGTTTTGGCTCTCAGGGTAACGGCTTGTCTGTGTTATCCGTTACTTAAGGAAGGTGCAAAGCAAATAAGTTCTAGTGGCGTTCTCTTGTTTAGAAAGTTGCTTGCACAACAATTGGCGCTCAAGGCATCTGACTGAAGGCATGCCGGGGCCTGTCGAAGTCGGATTCCCTAAGGAAGATGCGAATAAGTCCTCGTGGCACTCTGGCTTGCACAGCAATTGGCGTTCAAGGCATCTGACTGAAGGCATGCCGGGGCCTGTCAAAGTCGGATAACGCAGAGAGCCTGTTGCTGTGAAAGCCCCGAAGGGCGTGGCTTATAGGCCTGCCTGCTGTGTTGTGCTTCTTGCAAAGGACTAGGGCCATTTGCTGCGAACCACGCCTTGCATCCAAGCCTGTAAGCCGACGCAGAGCACGCATGGGACTTGTTCGCACCTTCCCTAAGCCTTGTCGACAATTCTCTGATGCAGGTTATTCCACTGCTCGGGAAATTTCCCGTCCAACATATAGACAAAGGCTATCAGTTCGGCGATTAGTTGATAGAGCTCCTTGGGGATCTCTTCCCCCAGTTCCAACATCTGCAGAAAGTCACTCAGGTAAGGGTCTTGATGTATATGAACCCCGGCCTCCTGTGCTAACGCAATGATCTCTTCTGCAAGCAGATCCTGGCCCTTGGCCGTTATCTTGGGCGCAGTTTTGCCATCATAACTCAGGGCCACTGCCTGACGAGGTTTGGCTTGCTTGTCGTTTGAATCCATGGACATAGTCTTTCCTCAGGCTTTCAGTTGCACCAGATAGTGATCGCCTGGCAACAGGGTGGCCGGCACAGGGGCAACGTGGGCGTTCAATTCATTGGGAGTGAGTCCTAACTGAACCAGCTTTTGTGACAAGGGGGGCAGGAAGTTGCTGACCCTGCTGATCAGCGCCTGGGTGCTGCCGATAAACTGCAGGTCGACCTTGGTATCCTTCACCTGCGCCTTGACGAGCAAGGAGCCCATGCCCAGATTAAACTTGAGTTGCAACTGCCAGGCCTTGTCTTTGTCTGCGTCCTTATCCTGATTGTTGTGTTCGAATTTGCCTTCCAACTGTTCGTTTCTTTGGTTGAGATAGTAGGGCAGCATGAAATACCAGCATTGGCCACTATTGTCTGTATTGGCTTGCTGGTATAGGGCGACAGCCTGGGACATCTGCTGCAGCGCGTCCAGAGTGCCGCTCTTCTCCAGTGAAGCTAACTGATGAGTTTGCAGGCCGGATCGGCTCTGAAGTCCTTCCAGGTATTGCTTCAGGCGTTGCGGAACACTCAGGTTTTGGTTACCGGCCCTAACGCCAAGCAACAGCTGAAACAAGGTGGTAATGGCATTGGCTTGAGTTGAAGGCTGGGATTGCGTTTGCTGACTGGTCAGTTGCAACCCTGTGAGCCCAAGCAGTTCACTTCGAAGTTGGGACGGCTCTGTCAGCTCGCTCAGGGGCACAGGCGACAGTGCCGGCAATTGCTTGAGCAGTTCAGCGGCCAGGTTATGTTTGACCTCCAGTGTCATAGCCTCGGCCCTTGGCATGGCGCCGGCCTTATTGAAGGCGCGCTGGAGGAAGTTCAGCTCGGGCGCTTTGGCCGTTTCGCCGGCAACTTTATTGGATGCACTTGTGCCAACAGGCTTATCTGCATTGGCTTGGGTCGCTTGCTGAAGTGCTTGGTTACTGAATTTCTCTGTCCCCGGCAGCGGGGTATTTTTCGGCTGCAGCAACTGGGCATTATCAACTGTTTGTGTTGACTGAGATAAGACAGAAGCGGGCAACTTGCTGCCGCTGGCAACTGTTTGAGACAAGCCTGCTTTGAGATCAATCGCCGTTTCCCTCAATGGTGCTGATTCCCCTTTACTTTGAGTTTGCTGCGCTTGGGATTGGGGTTGCTGCTCAAGGAGTTTTATCAATCTGGCGTAGGTTTGGGCGACTTCCGGCTTGGTTATCAGTTGCTCACTTTCCTGTGTTGGGGCAGCGGGTTGCAGATTTGCCACAGGTGTCAGTTTTACTTCCAATCTGGCATTGATGGGGCTTAATTGCAGCTGTAGCCCCTGACTGTTGCTGACAACTTTGGCAACGTATTCTCCGGCAGGTAGTTGTAACTGCGGCGGGAAGGCTATGCTTGTACCATTGGCAAAACGCATTTCACCCTGGGAGACAGTCAACATGGGTAAGGGATAACCTTGCGGCCTGGCTGCCAACTGCTGCAGTGCTGTTTGACTGATGCCATTTTTGGCCGCCAGCTGCATCAAAGCGTCCGGCAGTTTTATCTGGACTTCACCGGCCAGCAACAGCAATTGGGCTGTTTTGCCCTGAACGATTTCCGGTAAGGGGCGAGTCAGCTCCAGCAGTGTAGTATTGGCCTGATGCAACAGGGCCTTGGCTTGAGCGTTGGACTCTTGATTAGCAAGCTGCAATTGATACTGTGCATTTTGCAGTTGTAGTCTGAGCTCGCTACCCACATCGACTGTGGTTACCGGAAGCAGAGGGATGGATGCATTTGCTTGAGGAGTTGGGCTTGACCCTGAGGGGGGGATTGTACCATTCACTGGATCCATTGTTGCAAACCCCACTCCTCAAGTTGCTTTATCTGTAGGCAATCGTAAATTTAAATTTGATCTATTTCCACAGCGAAGTATCCTTATCCGTCCAAATCGACATTAGACAGAAATTTGACTGTCGCCATAGGTATACTCAGGTTATCGGCCTATGGTAATCAAAGCTTTAACTGTTTTTCGGTTGGATTACAGCGGTACTTTTACAAAGAGAGCAATATGAAGTTTAAATGGATTCTGATGGTTGTGGCTGCCCTGAGTGCGCATTCGGCAGTGGCTGCAGGGAGTGGCGAAAGCAACAATACACAGGATGTGCGCATCAGTTATAACGACCCGCGGGATCCGATAGAAGGGTTCAACCGTGTCATGTGGGACTTCAACTATCTGTATCTGGATAGATTTCTCTATCGTCCGGTTGCTCATGGTTACAACGACTATGTGCCTATGCCGGTCAAGTCAGGTCTCAACAATTTTGTTCTCAACCTGGAAGAGCCCCACAGCTTGGTCAACAACACATTGCAGGGCAAGTGGGGTTGGGCGTTGAATGCCGGTGGCCGTTTTACCGTTAACTCGACCGTGGGTTTGCTTGGTTTGATTGACGTCGCCGATATGATGGGGATGCCCCGTAAACAGGATGACTTCAACGAAGTGCTCGGTTACTACGGAGTGCCCAATGGTCCTTACTTTATGGCGCCATTCTTCGGCCCCTACGTCACCCGTGAACTCGCTTCAGATTGGGTGGATGGTCTATACTTTCCATTGTCAGAATTAACAATGTGGCAGTCAGTTATCAAGTGGGGCCTGAAGAATCTCCACGCCCGTTCTGTTGCCATAGATCAAGAAAGATTAGTAGACAACGCGCTCGATCCATACACTTTTGTTAAAGACGCTTATATACAGCACATGGACTATAAGGTGTACGATGGCAATGTGCCTTCGAATGAGGACGAAGACGAGTTGCTTGATGAATATATGCAGGAACTGGAGTAACCCACCATCTGTTTGCTTACCCGCAGGTGGTTGATACGGTCACTCGTTACCGGCGATTGAAACCTGCGGGGAATTGACCATGGCGCTGAACAGTCTCAATGTACTGCTGGTTGAGGATGATCCCGTCTTTCGCAATATCGTTGCTGCCTTTCTTACCGGGAGAGGCGCTAATGTTGTTGAAGCCGAGGATGGTGAACAAGGACTGCAAAGCTTTAAAAGCCAAAAGTATGATGTGGTTGTAGCCGATCTCTCCATGCCCAGAATGGGGGGATTGGAAATGCTTAAAGCCATGTCGCGTATCAATCCTGCCATTCCTTCCATTGTGATTTCCGGAAACCAGGTTATGGCCGATGTTGTCGAGGCGCTGCGAATTGGCGCCAGTGACTATCTGGTTAAACCCGTATCGGATCTCTATAGCATAGAGCACGCCATTAATCAGTGTCTTACGGCTCCTGAGCAGGAACAAAATACTCTTAATCGAGATGTGGAAGAGCTCTCCTTTATGGAGTTGAACGAAAACCTGGCACTGCTGGAGCAAAACGCTGAAGCGGCCAGGTGTGTACAGCAACAGCTATTCCCCGCAAGCCGTATTGAATATCCCAAGGCCAGGTTGGACTATAGCTTGTTCAAACATGAGCAGGTAAGCCCTTACTTCATCGACTCGGCTATGGTTGGGAATAACCACCTCATCATGTACATGGCCCACTTTCACCCGGAAGACAACAGGGCCGCCTTTGCCAGCGTGTTGATGCGTAGTTTCGTCAATCAAAAGCTGAAACTGAATCGCAACGGTGTCAGTTCTGTGGTGATAGAACCTTTCAATATGCTCAGCTATTTGAATGATCGTTTGGTCAAGTCGGGGCTGGATCTCTATTGCGACATGATTTACATCGCGATTGAGCTTGATAGTTATCGCGCGGCTATTGCCCAGGCGGGCAGGGGGCTGAGATGCTACATTCGTAACCAGGATGGTCTTACACCTCTGGCGTTGGCAGATTCACTGCAGTTGGGGTTATTGGAGTGGGGCAAGCCGGCGACTCAGTTCCGGAGTTTAATGCCAGGTGAAAGGCTCTGCATTGTTACCAGTGAGGCAGAACACAGACAACTGCTTCAGCAAGATAAATTCCTGGGGCTTACTTTTAACCCTAAAATACCTCAAGGTGGATTCCTGCAACTGGCCTTTTAATGGCCTTAATGCCGACTAATTGGCTTGAACTTAAAACTGTGAAAAGTTCTAATAAAAAAGGCTGCAGATTTTGCAGCCTTCTTTGTATATATCAGAATTAGCGTTTAATGGCTTCGTGCTCGCCGGTTACAGCCATTTCCTGCTCCAGAGCTTCTTCTTCAGAATGATCATGGATTTTGCTTTCAGCGCCGTGCATCCAGTCAACCAGCTTGTCAGCCATGAAATAAAGGATAACGCCGGAAATAGCAGCGGTGATGGCAATGCCGGAGAAGATAGACATGGCGTTGGCCAGCTGTTCTTCTTTCTCGCCGCCGTGGCCGATAAAGGAACCGACTACACCGGCTATCTTGTTGGCCATGGCGATAAACAGGAACCATGCTCCCATCATCAGAGATACAATTCGCAGGGGAGCGAGTTTGGTTACCATAGACAGGCCTATAGGGGATAGGCAAAGCTCACCCATGGTGTGGAAGAAGTAGGCACCAACCAGCCACCACATGCTGGACTTGGCTGAGGCGTCGCCACCCATTTCCAGTACGGCACCAATCATAAACAGGAAGCCGATAGCCAACAGAACCAGACCAAGGGCAAATTTCACCGGTGAGTTAGGCTCTTTATCACCCAGGCGGATCCAGATAGAAGCAACAACCGGGGCAAAAACCACGATGAAAATGGCGTTCAGCGACTGGAAGTAGGTTGTCGGCACTTCCCAGGCACCGATAAAGCGGTCGGTAAACTCATTGGTGAATAGGTTCATCAAGCCACCGGCCTGTTCAAAACCCGCCCAGAAGATGATGGTAAACAGACCCATCACCATGATCACTTTAATGCGGTCACGTTCTACCTTGGTCAGTGGTTCTTTACGTACCTGGCCGCGGGCCAAGTCTTTTTCACGCTCAAGCTTGGCAGAAGGTACTGTACCTATGTCGCCCAATAACTTTTGGGCAAACAGGAATTGAATAATCAGCGACAATACCATACCGATACCGGCACACATGAAACCTGCTTGCCAGTTGTTAATGGTAGTTTCAACACCATCGATGACTTCTTTATGGCCAAAGTTGGTATAGGCCCAGGCAACGACAAAACCAGAAAGCGCCGCACCTAAGTTGATACCCATGTAGAAGATAGTAAAGGCGCCATCGCGACGATGATCACCTTCTTCATACAGATCGCCCACCATAGTTGAAATGTTAGGCTTAAACAGACCGTTACCTATGATGAGAGTGCCAAGACCTATGTAAAACACCATGGTTTCAAGGCCGGGAGTCATGCTGTGAGGCGTTGCCAGGGTAAACTGGCCTATAGCCATCAGCGCACCACCAATATAAATCGCTTTACGTTGTCCGAGGTAGTTGTCCGCGAGCCAGCCGCCGATGAGAGGCGTAAGGTAAACCAACGCGGTAAAGGTACCATAGAGTGAGAGTGCATCGGCCTGAGTCCAACCCAGTCCACCGCCTTGAGAGTTGGCCTGATCAACCAGATACAGAACCAGAATGGCTCGCATCGCATAATAACTGAATCGTTCCCAAAGCTCTGTTGTAAACAGCAGGAACAATCCCTTGGGATGCCCGAGCATCGTCCCCTTGGGTTTTGCTAAGCTCATGAAGTCTTCCACCTTAAATTGTTAATTGGCCGTGTGACAAAAGTCGACACAGAAAGCGATTGTTTTTATCCCAGCTGTATTGCCGTTAACATCACACTGTTTTGTAAAGTGTTATGGGCATATCTTTTAATGCGCTGTGATTGAGGCTTTGGTTTTCTGTATTGTAATTTGTTCATCAAAAGCAACAAAGCCCACCCTATATACTCTGGATTCAGCAACAAAGTCAATTTTAGGCCCCCGAGGCGGCTGCTTTGTGAACAATTGTTAGACTGGTAGTGGTCGGAGCTGTCCTGGAATAGTTTGCAATTTCAATTAGAATAAAGTGGGGTGAAGGCGCGGTCTAAAATTCGCTTTCAATCGCAAACTCATGTCTGATATGATTGCCCGCTGTGATAGGACGTCACCCGACAGAAACCAAGTAGTGAGAACACCATGAAGGCCTGGTACCTTTTGTACTGTAAACCTCGCAGCGAAGTGAGGGCACAACAGAATCTAACGCTCCAAGAGCTTGAGACCTATTTGCCGATGGTGCGGAGCGAAAAAAAAGAGAAAAACAAGACTGTCGTTCAAAAGCAACCTCTGTTTCCCAACTACCTATTCATCAAGTTTGATCCTGAGCAGACCAGTGTTCGTCAGCTCAGATCTACTCGCGGTGTTGCCAATTTGGTTAACTGCCGTGAGAAACTGCTGCCAATTGATGAGCAACTGATCAATCAGCTCAAACAACGTGAATTAGCTACGCCCTTGATCACAGAAAAGCCCCTGCAGTCTGGTGATAAAATACAGTTCACCGAAGGGCCATTCGCAGACTTTGACGGAATTTTCGCAGAGAAGTGTGGTGATACCCGCTGCAAGGTATTGTTCACCTTCCTTGGCCAGCATAAGAGCATCACAGTTGAACAAAGTGCAATCAGAGCCGTATGTGCGTAATCAGCCATCTGATATGTGAGATATTTGCCATTGTTACACAAATCCAACGTTTGTTAATCTTGAAACCGTATTTCGTTTTGTATGGAAATTAATTTGTTATGGATTCTGGTTGGACAAGCCATCCCTGTTTTAGAATGCAAATTGAATAATTACTCAGCGCTCTGAGAGTTGAGCGTTTTTCGATCTGTGTCACACCTTGGTGTGGGGTATAATCCCCGGTTAAAGTAAGAACCGGTACAGGGTAGGAATGTTATTTTATTTGAATGACATTCTTAACTTACTAAAAAATATAAATTTTTGCATTGCAAAGGGCAGTTTGGAGGCCGAAATCCATGG
>NZ_JBICJO010000033.1:0-292447 GCF_043103185.1 Shewanella sp. YQ_9 | reverse complement strand
GAGGCCTAGGACACCGCCCTTTCACGGCGGTAACAGGGGTTCGAATCCCCTAGGGGATGCCACATTTTCCGAGAGATTTTGTTATTAACAGAATTTCGGGGCTATAGCTCAGCTGGGAGAGCGCTTGCATGGCATGCAAGAGGTCGACGGTTCGATCCCGTCTAGCTCCACCAAAGATTCTCCTTCAAGAGAAACACTAACCACCTCAGGGTGGTTTTTTGTTATCTGTCCTTCAACGTTTGCTTCCTATCAAAACAGCACGCTCTAACCCCGAATGGATTGTTAGAGTATTTATCCAACCATGTATCGAGACATGGCCCCAAAATGCAGATCTTATTAACTGCTCTTATCAGGCTCAGGCTTCACTACCGATACGCCAGATTGTTTTGCCCGGATACCCGCCGAGTTACTACTTGAGTAAAAAGTCGCTACTCGAGTAAGCAAGTCGCAGTTAGTCAAGGTAAGTGTCTCTTTACATGGAAGGCTTAAAAAACAGGAAGCCGCGATGGCTTCCTGGAATGTTGTTCTATGCTGAAAAGCAGGGCGGTATATAGATATTTTAGTCTACACCAATAAAACCGCCTGTTTGGTGGGCCCACAGCTGGGCGTAAATCCCTTTGCTGCGGATCAGTTCCTGATGGCTGCCTTGTTCGACCACTTTGCCCTGATCCAGCACTATCAATCTATCCATAGCGGCTATGGTTGATAGCCTGTGAGCGATAGCGATAACGGTTTTTCCTTCCATCAGTTGATAGAGGCTTTCCTGAATTGCCGCTTCCACTTCCGAGTCGAGTGCCGAGGTGGCTTCATCCAGGATCAGGATTGGCGCATCTTTCAATAGCACTCTGGCGATGGCAATACGCTGCCTTTGACCGCCGGATAATTTGACACCCCGTTCACCCACCTGGGCATCCAGCCCGGTATTTCCCGACGGATCTGTCAAAGAGGCGATAAACTCACTGGCCTGGGCCTTAATGATAGCCTGCTCCAGTTCCTCTTCCGTGGCATCGGGACGACCATAAAGAATATTTTCTCTGATGGATCTGTGCAGCAAGGAGGTATCCTGAGTCACCATGCCTATCTGTGAGCGCAGCGAATCCTGGGTGACTTTACGGATATCCTGACCATCTATCAGAATTTTTCCCTTTTCCACATCATGAAAACGCATCAGCAGATTGACCAAGGTGGACTTACCGGCACCCGAGCGACCCACCAGACCGACTTTTTCACCTGGCTTGATCTGTAAATCCAGGCCTTCCAGCACGCCGCTCTGTTCTCCATAGTGAAAGCTGACCTTATCGAAATCGATTTGCCCTTGCTCAACCAAAATGGCTTTGGCGTCTTCGGCATCCAGAATGCGGGTGGGTTTGGACAGGGTGCTCATACCATCGGCCACTGTCCCTATATTTTCAAACAGTGAGCTGATTTCCCACATTATCCATTGCGACATGCCGTTGAGCCGCAGAGCCAGGCTGACGGCAATCGCTATGGCGCCGACACTGATGGCACTGTCGCTCCAGAGCCAGATGGATACGGCTGCCACGCTAAAGGCCAGGAAATAGTTCAGTAGCTGCACACTGACGTTAATTCCGGTGACCAGACGCATCTGCCGGTGCACGGTATCCAAGAAGGTTTTCATGCTCGACTGAGCGTATTCGGCTTCCTGTTGGGTGTGGGAGAAGAGTTTGACCGTGGCAATATTGGTGTAGCTGTCGACGATTCGACCCGTCATGGTTGAGCGGGCATCGGCCTGCTCGGTAGACACGGCTTTCAGCTTGGGCACGAAATACCACTGCAGGCTGATATAGATGGCAAGCCATGCCAACATGGGCAGCATCAAGCGCATATCGGCACTGGCTATCATCACCAACATGGAGGTGAAATACACCATTATGTAGACCAGCACGTCCAGGAGTTTCATCACGGTTTCCCGCACCGCCAGAGAGGTTTGCATCACCTTGGTGGCTATGCGGCCGGCAAAGTCGTCCTGATAGAAGGAAACACTCTGTTTCAACAGGTATTTGTGCGCCAGCCAGCGGATGGCCATCGGATAGTTGCCCAGCAGACTTTGGTAGACAATCAAGGCGTGCAGCAAGATGAGTACAGGCAAGAGCACGAGTACCAGCAAAGTCATGCCGAGTAACTTGAGTCCTTCATCCTGCAGCAGGGTTTGTGGATCCTTGTCTACCAGCCAATCAACCAACTGCCCCATAAAGCCAAACAGCGACACTTCCAGCATGGCCAGAATCGCGGTCAATATTGACATCAATATCAGCGGTCGCTCGAAACCTTTGGTGTAGTGGCGGCAAAAAGCATAGAGCCCTTTGGGCGGCGGAGATGGTTCTATATCCGGCAGTGGATCCGTCCAGTGTTCAAAGCGGGAAAACAACGTCTTTATCATGGCCTTCTCTTGGCAAACTGTTATGGGCGATTTATCTCTTGGCAAAGAATGATTCTTGCCCGGTTATGCGGGCAGACATCGGGCCTTGCGGATCTGGAGTGATTTTTATTCAAGCCGTTCCAGCATACCCAATTTTTATCTGTAGGGCAGCTATTATTCCGGATCAATAGTTTGGGTTTGGTCTCGGGGTTCAGTTCCGTTTTCCGCTGGTTTCCCCCGTGTTCGCGGGGTAATCTGCATCCAGGTTATAGACGATAGCGAAACAGATGATGACGATTTTTACCGAGCTCAGCACCGACACCTGTCGCCGGGCGAGACTTAGTCGCGATCCCAGGTTTGATGGCCGCTTCTTTATCGGGGTGAAGACGACGGGGATCTATTGCCGGCCTATCTGCCCGGCGGTGGCGCCGAAAGAGGAAAATGTCGATTACTTTTTCTCGGCCGCCGCCGCGGCAAATCAAGGTTTGCGCCCCTGTTTGCGTTGCCGGCCGGAAAGCGCGCCCGGCTCCTGTGCCTGGAAAGGCACGAGAACCACGCTGGAGCGGGCGGTAACCCTGATAGAGCAGGGCGCCTTGAGCGGCGAGTCGGCGAAAGGTGTCGAGCACTTGGCACAGCGCCTCGGGATCAGCAGTCGTTATCTGCGCAAGCTGTTTGTCGAAGCGCTGGGCCTGTCTCCCAAGCAATACGCTGCGTTTCAGCAATTGATGTTTGCCAAGCAGTTGCTGCACCAAACCCGGCTCCCTATCACGCAGGTGGCCTTGGCTGCGGGATACACGAGCATTCGCCGCTTCAACGAAGTGTTTCAGAGTCAGCTGCAGCTTACCCCGTCGGCGCTCAGACGCAGCGCTGATACGCAAATGGACGACAGTAACAGGCTGCAACTGTTTTTGAGTTACCGGCCGCCATATGCCTGGCAAGCGTTGCTTGATTTCTATCGCCTGCGGGCGGTAACAGGAATGGAGTGGTTTGAACTTGATGGCCGCCAGGGCTATGGTCGCAGCCTTATACTCAACAGCGACAAAGGCGGGTTCAAAGCTTGGTTTTTTGCCGAGTTGCAGGCCTCGCAAAATAGAGTCGCAGTTACCCTGGCATTGGAAGAGGGCGCCGAGCTTAGCTTGTTACCGGTATTGGTCAATCGGATAAGAAGGATATTGGATCTCGACGCTGATATGCAGCAGGTTGAGCAAGTGTTGCAACCTCTCACACTGGCAGACTCCACCTTTGGTTGGGAGCCGGGGCTGAGATTGCCGGCAGCAGGCTCTCTGTTTGAAGCCGGGGTGCGGGCTGTTCTGGGCCAGCAGGTCAGCGTTACCCAAGCCACAAAACTGTTGGGGCAGTTGGTGGCAGCCAGAGGTGAGAGGCGAGTTATCGCCGGGCGCGAAATCAGCTTCTTTCCCGAGCCCGAAAGCATGTTGGCGGCGGACTTTGACGAGTTGAAAATGCCCGCAAGCAGAAAGACGGCATTGGCTGAGTTGGCGCGTTTTCAGCTTGAGCATGGTGATACCGAGCCCGAGGCTTGGCTCAGTTTGAAAGGGATTGGCCCCTGGACCATAGCCTACGCCAGAATGCGCGGGTTGTCGGATCCTGATGTGTTGCTCGGCGGCGACTTGATAATTCGTAAACGTCTGCTCACGTTGCTTGGTAAAACGGCAATCTCGACCGAGGTTAACGGGAACTTGGCTCAACTCAACCCGGATTCGGCTAAACAAGGTGCAGTTGGTCAGCATAAAGGCAATAAAAGTGCTGACAAGAAAAGTATGGACAACAAGAGTGACGCCAAGAAAAGTGCGGCCCATTACCAAGCGTTACTGCAAAGTGTCACTGAAGCGGCGTCGCCCTGGGGCAGTTATCTTACTCTACAACTTTGGCAGTCGGCATAGAACCCATTAATAGCAATGAATGAAGAGCTCTGAGATGGGTTGCAGAGGTGACAGGCATCAGGGTCAAACTCCTATTCAAAAGCCATAAAATCAAGGGATTAATCCTATGAATACACAAGATAAACCGAGCTTGGCCGTATCGCTGAGTAAAGAGTGGCCGGCAGCAGAATTGGTGCCGGTGGCGGAGCTTATCATGGATTCGGCTGTGGGCAGGCTGTGGCTTGCTGCGGGGCCCCATGGGTTGTCACATCTGTCGGTTTTGACGGGGGATGACAGAGAGCGCCGGATCCCGCTGGCGAGCGCGAATGTGGCGCAAAAGGCGCGGGCTGAGGCGATATTGGCGCAGACCAAGAGCCAGCTATTGGAGTATTTTGCCGGTGCCAGACAGGTCTTCGAGTTGTCTTTGGCTCCCAAGGGGACACGCTTTCAACGCACCGTTTGGCAGGCGTTGGTGGGGTTGCCCTACGGCAGCTTCACCAGTTACGGCGAGCTGGCCATAAAGATTGATAACCCGAAAGCGGCCCGCGCTGTCGGCACTGCCAATGGCGCCAACCCGATAGCGATCATCGTGCCTTGTCACAGAGTCATAGGTAAGGATGGCAAGTTGACCGGTTATGCCTGGGGCCTGGCCATGAAGCAACAACTGCTTGACTTGGAAGCCGGTCGTCCAAGTTAATCTTTTGGCATAAATCAACGAAATCCTCCGGCGATTTGAGGTATTCTGAAGCCTGATTGAAGTCGCGTATTACTGAGGAAAACACAGATGCAACCACTCTTTTGGCTGGAAGAGGGAGAGTTGGCAGGAAGCCGGGGCCCAGCAGGCCAGAACTGGGATCTCGATGAGCTGCAGCGCTCCGGGATAGGCGCCATTCTTTCCCTGGCTGAAAATGTGGTGGCCGATTGGCCTCAGTCGCCATTTGAGTTTGCCTGTATCCCTTTGCCGAGTGGAGAAACCCCGCTGGATGCCGATTTACGGCTCTGTGTTGAACAGTTGCCCAAGGCGCTCGACTTTATCAAGCGTCAGCGCGCAGCCGGGCTAGGGGTACTGGTTCATTGCGAGTCTGGGCAAAACCGTACTTGCCTGTTGCTGGCCTATTACCTGATGGAACATGGTGTGGCACCGCTGCATGCGGTTTCCCGTGTTCGAGCGGTGGCCGATGCCGCCTTTGAATCCCATGGCTGGGACCAGTTTGTGTTCGATGTGCTCTATGCTTTACAGGAATAGCAAGCCAGAGCAGGAGGCGGGAATGCTGGATCCCGGAACGAATTAATGCTTGAATACTCTTCACTATTTCGAAGAATATTCAAAATGTTGCCACAGTTTGGAATACTGTTGATCCTCTTGTCCTTGCTGAGTGCCTGTAGCTCGGCACCGACACGGGATCCCGCTTACAGCGACTCCAGCTATCTGGCAACGCCGGAGAGTTCTGTCTTGCTGGATTATCTGGAACCTCAATTGTCCATCCACCCATCGCAGACGGGTGTGCTGCCGTTGGCCGAAGGTGTCGATGCCTTTATTGCCAGGTTGGCGCTTATCCGCAGTGCCCAGAGCAGTATCGATCTGCAGTACTACATTTATCGGGCCGATGAAACCGGCAAAACCCTGGTGTGGCAACTGTTGGAAGCTGCCGAGCGCGGTGTGCGGGTAAGGCTGCTGCTGGATGACACCACGAGTGCGCCGCTCGAATCCGGACTGGCGGCCTTGAATCATCATCCCAATATTCAGGTTCGCCTCTATAACCCGGTATATTCCCGCACCTTCAGAGGCTTGTCTTGGCTGTTCAGTTTCGCCCGCTTGAACCACAGAATGCACAATAAGTCGCTGACGGTGGACAACATGGTTTCTGTGGTGGGAGGGCGCAACATAGGCAATGAGTACTTTTCTGCCAACGATGAACTTGAGTTCGGTGACTTTGACTTGCTCGCCATAGGAAAAGCCGTCCCGGCTATCTCTGATCAGTTTGATCTTTACTGGAATGCGCCGCTGACCATTCCACTTGAGCAGCTGCTGCCCAAGCGTCTGACCCGGGAAAAACTGCTGCAGGCCGATGCCAAGATGCGGCAGGAGCAGCAGGCGATGCAGGATCACCCCTATTATCAGCGCCTGTTGCAGAGCCAGTTGATAACCAACATGGAGCAGCAGCAACTCGACTGGTATTGGGGCGAAGCCAAGGTGTTGTTTGACCCGCCCGATAAGCTGCGCAGCGCCGAGCCCGAGAGTTGGATGCTGGCCGATATTGGTCGTTTTCTGTCCCAGGTTGAAAACAACATACTGATCATCTCGCCCTATTTTGTGCCCACCGCCAAAGGGGCCGATGCCCTGGCACAGGCGGTAGCCAATGGCATTGAGGTTACTGTGGTGACCAATAGCCTGGCAGCCACAGATGTAGTGGCCGTGCATGCCGGCTACAAGAAGTATCGTCGGCAACTGCTGGAAGCCGGTGTCAGCCTCTATGAAGTCAAGGCCGACCCTGACCATAAGCCTTCTTCATGGCGCGGCAGCTCACGCACCAGTCTACATGCCAAAACTTTTGTGCTGGACGATAAAGATGTGTTCGTCGGCTCGTTCAATTTTGATCCCCGCTCTGCCTGGATCAATACTGAAATGGGAATTCTGCTACATCAGCCCAAGCTTGCCGAACACATGCAGCGGCAACTGGGCGGCGCCTTACTGCGCAATGCTTACCGATTGGCGCTGGAGGAGGATGAGCTTGTGTGGCACGACGATGCCAAACAAGAGGTGTTCTATAATGAGCCTGCCGCCGGTTTCTGGCGCCGTCTCAGTGCCGATATCCTCAGCCTTTTGCCTATTGAGTCGCAATTGTGAACTGCAGTAGGCCACCATAGGTTCAAGCCTGTGTTATCCTGAAGCGTTTAACTTATTGTCTGTTATGGTGTTGTTATGAAGAGTAAGGCCAATCAATCTCAGGGACTGCTGCTGTTTCATCTGTCGGCAAGCCAGCTGTTTGCCATCGGCACCTTGAAGATCCGTGAGTTGGTACCTTATATGCCACTAAACCAGATCCCCCAATCTCATTCAGCTGTGATGGGTGCGGTAAACTTCAGAGGACACACTATTCCCGTAGTGGATATGGCGGCGGCCGTTGGTTATCGCCCGGTCACCGCAGAGGAGCGCAAGAGCTGTTTTATCATCATCACAGATTGTCAGCGGATGGAGATAGGCTTTCTGGTTCGCGGCATAGACAAGATCCTCGAATGTAACTGGCGAGATATTGAATCACCGCCGGATAACCTGGGACGCAATGCCTATCTGACCGGAGTGACCCGTTACGACAATAAGCTGGTACAACTGCTGGATGTTGAGTTGCTGCTGTCGAAGATTTTCCCGATTGCGGCCCAGAGTGTGGCCATGCTGACCGATGTGCAAAGGGAAAGGTTGAAACCGCTGCGGATCTTGCTGGTGGACGACTCCAAGGTGGCCAGAAAGCAACTGTCCGATGCGCTGGATTCCATAAATATCCCCTATGAAGTCACCTCAAACGGTGCTCAGGCTTTGGCCATCATGGAAAAGGCCGCGGCCGAAAAACGCCCTGTGGATCTCCTGGTGAGCGACATCGAAATGCCGGGTCTGGATGGTTATGAACTCGCCTTTGAGGTGAGAGACAAACCGGCACTCGCCGGAGCTTATATTATTCTGCATACCTCGCTTTCCAGTGAGATCAGTGTCAGCCAGGCGCACCAGGTAGGTGCCAACGAAGCCCTCACCAAGTTCGATGCCCATGAACTCATCGAAGCTATGCTCAGAGGCGCCCAAATTGCACAAGATAGTCAAAAATGACATCACTGTTGCCAAAATGCGTGCTCAGGGTTATCCAGACGACACAAATAGGCTTCAAAGCTAGACATTAGCGGTTTCATCCGCTAAAAACGTAACTCCTGTGGCACTGGTGCCAGAAAGATAATAACGACAGGTCAGGCAATGAACCAATCTTCTTTACTTTTGGCCCGATTGGCCAAGAGCAGTCTTGTACTGCAAATCCTTTTGGGGATCATCGCGGGCATGGGGCTCGCACACTTTGCTCCGGAATGGGCAAAGAGCGTTTCTTTCCTTGGAGATCTTTTTGTCGGCGCGCTTAAGGCGATAGCGCCGATCCTGGTATTTCTGCTGGTGGCGGCATCGATTGCCAATCAGAAGAAAAATACCAAGAGCAATATGCGGCCAATTATCGCCTTGTACCTGTTCGGTACTTTTGCCTCGGCACTTACAGCTGTGGTAATGAGCTTTATGTTTCCCACCACACTCAAGCTCAGGGCGCCTGAACAGTTATTGTCGCCGCCGCAAGGTATTCTGGAAGTTCTCAATACTCTGTTGTTCAAATTGGTCGACAACCCAGTCAATGCTCTGATGAATGCCAACTATATCGGTATTCTGGCTTGGGGTATTGGTCTTGGATTGGCACTGCATCATTCCAGTGATTCGACCAAACAGGTATTTGCCGATGTCAGTCATGGGATCTCACAGATGGTGCGCTTTATTATCCGCTTGGCGCCGATAGGCATTTTCGGTCTGGTGGCCGTGACCTTTGCCGAGAGCGGTTTTGAGGAAGTGTACAATTATGGCCGTCTGCTCGGCGTCTTGCTGGGAAGCATGGCTATCATAGCCCTGGTCGTGAATCCGCTCTTGGTGTTCTACAAGACAAGACGCAATCCTTACCCGCTGGTGTTCGCTTGTCTGAGAGAGAGCGGCGTAACCGCCTTCTTTACCCGTTCGAGCGCCGCCAATATTCCGGTGAACATGGCCTTGTGTGAGCGCCTCAAACTGCATAAAGACACCTATTCGGTTTCTATTCCTCTGGGGGCCACTATCAACATGGGCGGCGCGGCAATTACCATTACCGTACTGACCCTGGCTGCTGTGCATACCACAGGCACCAGTGTCGACCTGCCTACCGCTTTGCTGTTGAGCCTGGTGGCCGCTGTGTCGGCTTGTGGTGCCTCCGGGGTAGCCGGTGGTTCACTGCTGCTGATCCCTCTGGCTTGTAGCTTGTTTGGCATCAGCGACAGCATCGCCATTCAGGTGGTGGCTGTTGGCTTTGTTATCGGGGTCATTCAGGATGCGGCCGAAACTGCACTGAACTCTTCTACCGATGTGTTGTTTACCGCGGCAGTCTGCCAGGCCGAAGAGCGCAAGCTAAGCTAAGGAAGGTGCGAACAAGCCCCATGTGTGCTCTGCGTCGACTTACAGGCCTGGATGCAAGGCGTGGTTCGCAGCAAATGGCCCTAGTCCTTTGCAAGAAGCACAACACAGCAGGCAGGCCTGTAAGCCACGCCCTTCGGGGCTTTCACAGCAACCGGCTCTCTGCGTTATCCGACTTCGACAGGCCCCGGCATGCCTTCAGTCAGATGCCTTGAACGCCAATTGCTGTGCAAGCCAGAGTGCCACGAGGACTTATTCGCACCTTCCCTAAGAAATATTGTTGAAGATAAAGGGCGGCCTCGGGGCCGCCCTTTGTTTTTGGCCCCATTTGCCATGGTGTGACCGTTTAAACGGCCGACGGGAAGGGCATTGTGTGAGTCATTTCATAAATTGCTTAAATTAGCTGCAATAAGTGATCTTGATCACACTTTTATTTTTTCACTGGGCTACACTGCGCACATTAGAGAGATTTCATTCTAACTTATTGGTTTTTAATGATTTGGAATCAAATTTTTCACTTTTATGTTACTTTTGGCCGGGTAAAGGGGCACTATGAGTTCTATGCTTAATGTCATGCATTTGGGGTCAGCTAAAGAGGCTGGGCTGACATGGTTTAAAGGTATGGATATGTCTGGAGTAGAAAAGCGCAAGCGTCTGCACCGACAGAACGAACAACAGCGAGAATTTCTTGGTTGTTGGCAGGATAGTCGCCCCGGCAGTGGTGAAGAGCTGACTCTGTATCGTGAAGGTGGCAAGCTGTTTCTGGAAACCTGGTTCAGCGATGGTTGCCACAGCGTGGATGAGATGAAGTCCAAACAGACCAATGCCGGTTTATGTCTTGAAGATATGGGTGGTAACCTGTTTGGTGAGTACTTTATTTTAACCGCAGAGGGCAAGCTGCAGTTTTGCACAGAAGGAGGCGATAGCTTCAGTCTGGAACCCAAATCTGTGATGAGTGCCTGATAGCAGTCTGACTAAGTCTTGAAAAGAAAACGCCTGCTTAGCGGGCGTTTTCTTTAGCTGTTTTTTCTAAGGCTGTCTTGTAAGGGTCAGAAAGGTGACAGGCTGACAAAGTGCATCTCGGCGCCCGAGTAAGGGTGGCAAAATGCCAGGCTGGCAGCATGCAGACAGAGCCGCGGACGGGCATTTTCAATCTCACACCCACCATAGAAATCATCCCCTAAAATAGGATGCCCCAATGCGAGCATGTGGACTCTGAGCTGGTGAGTCCGGCCGGTTTCCGGTTGCAATGCCACCAGGCTGGAATCTTCACGGTGCTCAAGTACCTTGTAGTGAGTGACCGCTCTCTTACCTTGCTCCGAGACTTGCTGCAGAGGTGGATTGGCCTTGTCCGCTGCCAGTGGCAAGTCAATGACACCGGCTGGCTGTTCAAGATATCCTGCCACCTCGGCCACATATAGCTTATCGCTTTGCCGCTCCTGAAACTGAGTCTTGAGGCTGGACTCGGCGGCCTTGTTGCGGGCGAAAACCATGATCCCTGAAGTGGCGCAGTCCAGCCTGTGCACCAATATGGTTTCCGGATACAGGCGTTGCAAGCGGGTGAGGGCGCAGTCATGGGTTACGGCGGCGCGACCAGGGTTGGACAATAGCCCGGATGGCTTGTTGATGATAATAATATCGCGATCCAGATAGCGGATATCGAGCCAGGGCAGGGCCGGTGGGCGGTACTCAAAAACTTGCATGAACTCTCCTTCGTGAAGGCGCAATTCTAACAAAGCCATAGGCCCGGCAAAAGTGGCTTTGTGGGTTCACCGAACGTGGCAGTTGGCACTTTGCCTCAATCAGAGAAATTCTGCCGGGGTCTTTCTGGCCCATATCCGGCTGTAAGCCATCAATTGTGGGTAAAAGGTTCGAAAGGCGATTTCAATTTCGGTATCGAGTTTTTGCAGCGCCTGTTGGGCGCCGTTGAACAGCTCAGGTTTTGAAAGGCGACGACTCACACCTGTCACCGCACTGTTGAGTCCCTGGCGGCTTTGATAACTCAATAGCCAATTCTGCTGTTCCATCACAGGCGCCAGTTTGGTTAAGCCTTCGGGTAGGGAGGGAGTTTGCCTTAGGCTCTCGTACGCCTTGTTGCAAAAGGCAGCTAAAGGTTGATGATGATATTCCTCCCAGTATTTGGCCAGCATATGGTCAAAGGCCAAATCCATCAG
The DNA here is from genome assembly GCF_043103185.1 of Shewanella sp. YQ_9. Classification (NCBI taxonomy): domain Bacteria; kingdom Pseudomonadati; phylum Pseudomonadota; class Gammaproteobacteria; order Alteromonadales; family Shewanellaceae; genus Shewanella; species Shewanella sp. YQ_9. The sequence continues at coordinate 280,834 of NZ_JBICJO010000033.1, read as the reverse complement.
TACAGGCGCCACTCTGGCAAGCGGCTTGGGGAAAGTACGCACTAACTCGCGGGTTAACTCGTGGCTATCGGTCAACTTGTCTATCTGTCTGTGGAGCCAGAGCCCTTGTTGCAAATGTTTGGGAAACTGTTGGATATTGCCTTTGGCAAAGTCGCCGGCGAGATTGGCGCCGAGAGAGGTTTGGCTGATATCGGCCAGATGCAGGTGTGCAAGGAAGTTCATATTGGCTACTGGGTGTCGAATTCGCCCTCAAGTTACCATGACAAGCCGGCAAATGAAAACAGTCTCTGGCGCCTCGATGAATGTTCTCTTTTTGCTCAGTGAAATAAGATGCTACGCTTAGCGTTCGGTGACGCAGAGGATCAAGGATGATTTGGGACTGGTTCAATAAACTTATCAACAAAACGCCACGGCCCCAGAGACGCAGGGTCGAGGTGGACATTCCGTTCGAGCAACTCGAATATCGGCGCGAGCCCTTCGATGACAACAAGCCCCTTGCCGAAACGGCAAACGAACCGCTGGAGCCTTGATCTTAACGCCTCAAATCCCTAGACTAGCCGCCGTTTCCAGCTAAGCCGAGGCCCATTCATGCGTGTAGCAGACTTTTCTTTCGATCTTCCAGAGGAACTGATTGCCAAGTTCCCTATGGAGAAACGCAGTGCGTCCAGATTATTGACTCTGGATGGTAACAGCGGGGCCCTTAGCGACTGCCGCTTCACCGAATTGTTGAACCTGGTTCAGCCCGGCGATCTCATGGTCTTCAACAATACCCGGGTTATTCCGGCGCGCCTGTTCGGGCAGAAGGCAACCGGCGGTAAGCTGGAAATCCTGGTGGAGCGGATGCTGGATGATAAGCGGGTGCTTGCCCATGTGCGCAGCTCCAAGTCGCCGAAAGAAGGCAGTGAAATTTCACTCGATGGCGGCTTCAAGATGTTGATGAGAGCGCGTCACGATGCGCTGTTTGAACTTGAACTGGTATCCGGTTCGAGTGTGCTCGAAGTGCTTGAGCAGGTGGGCCATATGCCGTTGCCACCCTATATCGACCGTCCCGATGAAGATGCCGACAAAGAGCGCTATCAAACAGTTTATAACCAAACCCCGGGCGCGGTTGCGGCGCCGACAGCCGGTTTGCACTTTGATGACAATATGTTGGCCGAGCTGAAAGCCAAAGGCGTGGATATTGCCTTTGTGACCCTGCATGTTGGCGCCGGTACTTTTCAGCCGGTGAGGGTCGATAACGTACTGGAACACAAGATGCATTCTGAGTGGGCCGAAGTGCCGGCCGAGGTGGTGACAAAAATCCACAACACCAAGGCGGCAGGGAAACGGGTGATCGCGGTTGGCACCACTTCGGTGCGCTCGCTCGAGAGCGCAGCCCGCGCCAGTGAAGGCGAACTGCAGGCCTTCAAAGGGGATACAGATATTTTCATCTATCCCGGATATGAGTTTCAGGTAGTGGATGCCATGGTCACCAATTTCCACCTGCCGGAGTCGACGCTCATCATGTTGGTCAGTGCTTTTGCCGGCTTTGATGAGGTGATGAACGCCTATCGGCACGCTATTGCCGAAAAATACCGCTTTTTCAGTTACGGTGATGCCATGTTTGTGACTAAAAAAGCTCACTGATTACGACTTTTGTTTTAAAATACCCGCCTCAATGAGCGGGTATTTTGTCTTAAGGGTGAACCTTTTGCCTTTTTGACCCTCTGTTGTCTATACGCTGCGGCCTAAGTCCGCGTAATTAAGGTCAGACTGTTTCTCTGACGAGGTAAATCATGAAATTTGAATTGGATACTACTGATGGCCGCGCACGCCGGGGCCGATTGATTTTTGACCGTGGCACAGTCGAGACCCCGGCTTTTATGCCGGTTGGAACTTACGGCACTGTGAAGGGGATGACTCCGGAAGAAGTGCGCGCCACCGGAGCCGATATTCTACTGGGAAACACTTTCCACCTCTGGCTGCGCCCAGGTGAAGAGATCATGCGTAAGCATGGTGACCTGCACGATTTCATGAACTGGCAGCGGCCGATTCTCACCGACTCGGGTGGTTTCCAGGTTTTCAGCCTCGGTGATATCCGCAAGATCACCGAAGAAGGAGTGCATTTCCGCTCGCCCATTAACGGCGAAAAGATTTTCATGGATGCCGAGAAGTCGATGCAGATCCAATATTCGCTCGGCTCGGATGTGGTGATGATTTTCGATGAGTGCACGCCGTATCCGGCCACTCATGACGAAGCCCGCAAGTCGATGCAGATGTCACTGCGCTGGGCAAAACGTTCACGGGACGAGTTCGACCGCCTGGAAAACCCCAACTCACTGTTCGGGATTATCCAGGGCAGTGTCTATGAAGATCTGCGTGATGAAAGCCTCAAGGGCTTGTTGGAAATAGGTTTTGACGGTTATGCCGTCGGCGGCTTGGCTGTAGGGGAACCCAAGGCGGACATGCACAGAGTACTGGAGCATGTTTGTCCGCAGATCCCAACAGACAAGCCCCGTTATTTGATGGGGGTAGGCAAACCGGAGGATCTGGTTGAAGGCGTACGTCGCGGTATCGACATGTTTGACTGTGTGATGCCAACCCGTAATGCCCGCAACGGCCACCTGTTTGTCACAGAAGGTGTTATCAAGATCCGCAACGCGCGGCATCGTGACGACACATCACCGCTGGATCCGGAATGTGACTGCTATACCTGTAAGAACTACTCACGGGCGTATCTGTACCATCTGGACCGCTGTAATGAAATTCTCGGGGCCCGTCTCAATACCATACATAACCTGCGTTACTACCAAAGGTTAATGGAAGGTTTGCGCGGCGCCATTGAGACAGGTACATTAGACGCCTTTGTGAAGGACTTCTATGGTCGTCAAGGCCGTGAAGTACCTGAATTGGTGGATTGATTTTATTTGCTGATAAGAAGAGAAAAATATGTTTATTTCAAATGCTTACGCTAGTGCGGCCGGTGCTCCTCAGTCTGGCGGCACCATGGAATTGGTGTTCATGCTGGTGATCTTCGGTCTGATCTTCTATTTCATGATCTTCCGTCCTCAGTCCAAGCGTGTTAAAGAGCACAAAAATCTGATGGCGTCCCTGGGTAAGGGCGACGAAGTCCTGACCAGCGGTGGCATCATAGGCAAAATTGCCAAGATCAGCGACGAGAATGATTATGTTCTGCTGAGCCTGAACGACAGCACCCAGATCACCATCAAAAAAGATTATATCGCGGCGGTATTGCCAAAAGGCTCTATCCAGTCGCTATAAGCCAAGGGGGCTGAGGCGTGTTAAATAAGTATCCTTTATGGAAGAACCTGATGGTGGTGATTATCATCGCCATCGGGGCTTTCTATGCCGTACCTAACCTCTTTGGTGAGGATCACGCGGTACAAGTGGTGGGCACCCGCGGTGCGGATGTGACTGTCACTACCCAGACACAGGTTAACGACTTGCTGCAAAGCAAGGGGATAGGTGTCAAGCGTTCCGAGTTGGAAAACGGTCAGTTACTCGTCAGAGTCAACAATGCCGAACAGCAGTTGTTGGCCAAAGAAGCGATAGCCGAAGCCTTGGGTGACAAGTTCAGCGTGGCGTTGAACCTGGCACCGGCCACACCGGCTTGGCTCGAGTCTCTCGGTGGTTCACCGATGAAACTGGGTCTTGACCTTCGTGGTGGTGTGCACTTCCTGATGGAAGTGGACATGGGCGAAGCCATTCGCAAGATGGAAGAAGCCAAGATCGCCGATTTCCGCAGTCAGCTGCGGGAAGAGGGGATCCGCTACTCGGGTGTCAAGGCTACGGCCAAAGGTATTGAGATCAAGTTCCGCGATGCCGAGAACCTGGCCAAGGCCGAGAGTTTCCTCAAAAGTCGCTCCAACGATATGGTATTCAGCGATGCCAGCGAGGGCAGCAACTTTGCCCTGATGGCCACCATGAGCGAAGTCTACCTCAAGCAGGTGAAAGAAGACGCTCTGTCGCAGAACATCACCACTATTCGTAACCGGGTGAACGAACTTGGGGTTGCTGAACCCGTAGTACAACGTCAAGGCGCCGAGCGCATTATCGTTGAACTGCCTGGGGTACAGGATACGGCTCGCGCCAAAGAGATCCTCGGGGCGACCGCTTCCATTGAATTCCATATGGTCGATGAGAAAGCCGACATGAACGCGGCGCAATCGGGACGGGTACCACCCGGTTCCGAGGTGTATCCTCGTCGTGAAGGCGGTATTGCCGTATTGAAGAAAGAAGTGATGCTGACCGGTGATCATATTACCGGCGCTCAGCCAAGCTTTGACCAATACAGCCGGCCTCAGGTGAGTATCAGCCTAGACGCCAAGGGCGGCAGTATCTTCTCCAACGTGACCAAGGACAACATCGGCAAACCGATGGCGACCCTGTTCATCGAGTATAAGGACAGCGGCAAGCGTAACCCTGACGGAAGCGTGAAGATGGATAAGATAGAGGAAGTGATCTCTGTCGCAACCATTCAGGCTCGCCTCGGCCGTAACTTTGTTATCACGGGTCTGTCTCATGGTGAAGCCCAGAACCTGGCGTTGCTGCTGCGTGCCGGCGCGCTGATTGCACCTGTATCCATAGTGGAAGAACGCACCATAGGCCCAAGCCTGGGTGCCGAAAACATTGAAAATGGGATGCAGGCGATGCTCTGGGGTATGGCAGTGGTATTGATCTTCATGCTGATCTACTACCGCGCCTTTGGTGTTATTGCCAACCTGGCGCTGTGTGCCAACCTGATCATGGTTGTTGGTGTGATGTCGATGATCCCGGGCGCAGTACTGACTCTGCCGGGTATCGCCGGTATGGTGCTGACAGTGGGTATGGCGGTGGATGGCAACGTGCTTATCTATGAGCGTATCCGTGAGGAGCTTCGCGCAGGTCGCAGTGTTCAGCAGGCTATTCATGAAGGTTATGGCAACGCGTTCTCCACCATTGCCGATGCCAACATTACCACCTTCATCACCGCACTTATCCTGTTCGCAGTGGGCAGCGGCGCCATCAAAGGCTTCGCCGTGACCCTGATGATAGGTATCGCGACATCCATGTTTACCGCTATTGTCGGCACCCGGGCGATTGTAAACGCCATGTGGGGCGGCAAGCGCGTGAAGAAACTGTCGATCTGAGGAAGCTGATTATGTTGCAGATTTTATCATTTAAAGGCTCTATCAACTTCCTGCGTCACGCTCTGCCCATCAGTATTATGTCGGCAGTGCTGGTAGTGGCTTCCCTGGCTTCCCTGGCAACCAAGGGGATCAACTGGGGACTGGATTTCACCGGTGGCACCTCTGTCATCATGGAATTCAGTAAACCCGCTAACCTGGACGAGCTGCGTCTTGCCTTGGACACTGAGCTGACCTCGGGCGCCGTGGTACAGAACTTCGGTTCCAGCCGCGATGTGGTAGTGCGCCTGCAGGTGCGAGAAGGCATCAAGAGCGACCTTCAGGTCAAGGAAGTCTTCGCCGCTGCAGCCAAACAAGACCCGGCTGTGCAGCAAAAGAGCGTAGAGTTTGTTGGCCCTCAGGTCGGTAAGGAATTGGCTGAGCAGGGTGGCCTGGCGGTATTGGTTGCGCTTATCTGTATTCTTATCTACGTCTCTTTCCGGTTCGAGTGGCGTCTGGCCATGGGCTCGGTTGCCGCGCTGGCGCACGACGTGATAGTGACACTGGGCTTGTTCTCCTTCCTGCAGTTGGAGTTTGACCTGACGGTACTGGCAGGCTTGCTGACCGTGGTGGGTTACTCGCTCAACGATACTATCGTGGTGTTTGACCGTATCCGTGAGAACTTCCTCAAGATGCGTAAGGCAACACCTGTGGAAGTGGTGAATACCTCAATCACCCAGACCATGAGCCGTACCATTATCACCACCGGAACCACGCTTATTACTGTGGTTGCGCTGTTCCTCAAGGGCGGCACTCTGATCCACGGCTTTGCCACGGCATTGCTGATGGGGATTTTGGTGGGTACTTACTCCTCCATCTATGTGGCGAGCTTCCTGGCAATTAAGCTTGGGATCAATCGTGAGCATATGATGCCGGTGGAAGTAGAGAAAGAAGGCGCCGATCAGCCCTCGCTGATGCCCTGATAAACCCAAGTTGAAAAAGCCACCTGCGGGTGGCTTTTTTGTGTCTGGATAGCTGGAAACGATTTTGAAGTCAGGCTCCCCAATCAGTTTTTGGTGTAGATTTGCGGTTTTGTTATCAAAAAGTAAATTCACTTAATTCTGTCACTCGACAGTCCAGGCGTTTATCAGTAGCATGGGCAGCGGATCCTTCCACAGGATCCATTCCTTAATTTCTCTGCTGCGGTAGAGCCTAAAGTTGTAGGAAGAAACATGGAAGAACGAAAAGTCATGGTAGCCGGTGGTAATCTGCTGCAGGCTCATACCTGGAAGGGAATGCTTGAGACCTCAGGATTGAGGGTCGAACTGCGTGGTGAAGCTCTGCTGGGCGGTGTGGGAGAGTTGCCGGTTGATATGCAAACCGTTGAACTTTGGGTCCCGGAATCTCAGCGGGAACAGGCTCAATCGCAGCTGGCCAGTCTCAATGCCGATAGACCCCAGTGGCAGTGTCTGCAATGTCATGAATTCAACGACGCCAGTTTTGAGCTCTGTTGGCAGTGCAGCGCCGAACGCAGCGAGTGCCATAATTAAGTTATCGCTGGCACAGCCGGAGAGTGGCAAATGACAAACAGCCTTGATTTTATGGTCTTGGTCGAACAGGCAAGAGGTCAGGTCCGTGAGCTGAGCATTGAAGAGTATCAGCTGGACGACGGTTGGCAACTCATCGATGTACGTGAAGATCATGAGTGGCTCAAAGATCGTCTGCCGCTGGCCAAACACTTGTCCCGCGGCATACTGGAGCGTGATATTGCCAAGCGATTTCCCGACAAGTCGGCCGTACTGTTACTCTATAGTGCCGGTGGGCAACGCGCCTTATTGGCAGCACTGAGCCTGCAACAGCTGGGATACCGAAATGTGGCCTCGCTTGCCGGTGGTTATCGAGCCTGGTGCGCCCACGAACTGCCTTTGGTACAGGATTAATGCAATATTTTCCCCTTTTTGTTGATACATCGCGGATAAGAGTGCTGCTGGTCGGTGCCGGTGAAGTGGCCAGCCGCAAACTGGATCTCTTGGCCAGAACCGAAGCCGAAATTCACGTTGTGGCGCCCAAGGTGAGCGCCGAGGTGGAAGCCTATGCGGCCAGTGGCCGAATTTGGCTGTCGCGCCGATGCGCAGAGGAGCGGGATCTTGCCGAGCGGGAGCTGGTTTATCTGGCTACAGCCGACAGTCATCTGAACCAAACACTGGCGTCCAAGGCGCGCGAGCTTGGTGTATGGGTCAATGTGGTCGATACCCCATCCGAGTGTGATTTTATCACCCCCTCAATCGTCGATAGAGGGCGACTGGTAATGGCTATCAGCACAGCAGGCGCCGCGCCTGTGTTTGCAAGAGACTTGCGAGCCAAACTTGAAACTCTGCTGCCACCAAGCCTTAGCCCTTTGCTGGATTTTATCGCCGAGCACAGAGAGGAAGTGCAGCAGCGCCTGCCTTCGGTGGATGCCAGGCGGCGCTTCTGGGAGCATTTCTTTAAGCTCAATGGTGACAGGTTTGACGCCAGCACCCGGGAGAATTTCGAGCTGAGCTTTGCCTCAGGTGAAGCCCAAGGGGAGTTACTGCTGTTGGCAGATGATTGTCATCTGCAGTTGTTGCCGCTGGCCGCGATGCCTATGCTGCAACGGATAGACAGCCTGATAACAGATGCTGCCCCTACGGCTGAGTTGCTGGAGCTTATCCGCCGGGACGCGTCACGTACTGCGCCCATGGCAGACAGCGGCCTGTTGGCATCCTATCAAGCCGGTATGCGGATGTTGCGTCTTGCCGACGCAAACGAAGTCGCCAGGCTCAAGGCGGCGTTTCCGTTCGCCAAACATTTGCGCCCCGGCGCTATTTAACCCCTTTATTTCCTTATTGAGGCAGCATCAGCCTCCTTATCACAGAGAAGTTATCATGGCCTTGAAGGCGAGTATTTTTAAAGTTCAGCTCAGTATTGCTGACATGGACAGGCATTATTATCAGGATCATCAACTGACCATTGCCCAGCATCCGTCGGAAACCGACGAGCGTATGATGGTGCGCTTGCTGGCTTTTGCGCTCAATGCCACTGACAGTTTGGCCTTCAGCAAGGGCTTGTGTGTCGATGATGAGCCTGAACTGTGGGATCGCGAGCTCAACGGTGATATTCGTTTGTGGGTCGAGTTTGGCCAGAGCGATGAAAAATGGCTGCGCAAGGCCAGCGGCCGCGCCGGCGAAGTGCAGCTGTTTACCTATGGTGGCCGTAGCGTGCCTATATGGTGGCAACAGAATCAGCATGCCTTTAACCGTTATGGCAACCTCAAGGTTTGGGAGATACCCGAAGAGCAGGTGAAGGAGATGGCGCAATTGGTCAGCCGCTCAATGAAACTGGGCTGCAATATCAGCGATGGGATTATTTACCTGAGCAGCGACAGTGCCAGTGTGATGGTGGAGCCCAAGGTGTTGAAGCCCTTGGCGCTGTGATTGTTTCGGTTGCTGCGAGTTGTTTTAAATAACAAGAGCCGCCTCAAAAGGGCGGCTCTTGGGTTATGCAGGTTTCCTGAGCTTAACCCTCTTCAGGGATCACCTCATCGACCTCGTTACGGCCTTTGGTCTTTATTATCACCAGGGCGGTTACCAGCAGGGTCACCACTATGCCGCTGATGGTGGATACTGTCATTGGCAGACCGGCACCCAGGGTACTGGAGTTGAGCAGGAAGCTTATCACTACCGTGGTCATAAACATCGCCGGAATGGTACAGATCCAGTGCAGCTTGTTGTGGCGCAACAGGTAGGCCGAGGCTGTCCACAGCATCATTACCGCTGTTGCCTGGTTGGCGACCCCGAAGTAGCGCCAAATTACACCGAAGTCCACCTGGGTCAGTATCGCCCCTATGACGAACAGCGGAATTGCCAGCATCAATCGCTTGGGCATCTCTGTTTGAGGCATATTGAAGTACTCAGACAAGATCAGCCTGGCGGAGCGGAAGGCAGTATCGCCGGAAGTGATAGGCAGAATGATGACTCCAAGCACCGCCATAAAACCACCGACAGCACCGAGAAGACCGGTTGAAGCACCGTAAACCACGTTGGCAGGGTTGCCGTCCATACCGGCTTTAAGCCCTTCGACGCCGTCGAAGAAAGACAGGGCCACCGCACACCAGATAAGGGCAATGATACCTTCGCCTATCATGGCGCCGTAGAACACGAAGCGACCATTGGATTCATTTTCAACGCAGCGGGCCATCAAGGGAGACTGGGTTGCATGGAAACCTGAAACGGCACCACAGGCGATGGTGATGAAGAGCGCCGGCCACAGTGGGGCATTGTCCGGATTCAGGTTCTGCAGGAAGTCACCGGCTTCAAAGCCCGGCAGCAGAGTATGCTCACTGGACAGCACTATGGCTATGGTCAAACCGACAGACATGAACAGCAGCAAGGCGCCGAAGAAGGGATAAAGGCGACCGATAATTTTGTCTACCGGCACTATGGTGGCAATCAGGTAGTAAACAAAGATGATGCCGACAAACAGGCCGACGCTGCCGCCGGTGAGTTTACCGAGCAAGCCGGCCGGAGCTGAGATAAACACCACACCCACCAACAACAGCAGTATGATGGCGAAGATGTTCATAAAATTCTTGGCACCTTTGCCAAGGTATTTACCCGCCAGGTTAGGCACTGACTGACCGCCGTTACGTACCGACAGCATGCCGGAGAAGTAGTCATGCACGGCACCGGCAAAGATACAGCCGATAACAATCCACAACATGGCCGCCGGGCCGTAAAGGGCCCCCAGAATAGGGCCGAAAATAGGGCCCACACCGGCTATGTTCAGCAGTTGGATAAGGTAGACTTTGCCCTTGGACATGGGCACATAGTCGACACCATCTGTTTGGGCGTAGGCGGGTGTTTGTCTTTTATTGTTAATCCCGAATATTTTTTCTACAAAAGTACCGTAGATGAAGTAGCCGCCGATCAACAGACCGACACACAGCAAAAACCACATCATAGTTGTTATCTCCCCGATTTGAGTTGACGCAATTGTAAACACTTTGGTTACAAGGCCCAGCGGGAACTGGGTTAGCGGTCAAAAGTCGGGGGTGAGCGGTTATCTAGGGTGCCGAGCGGTTGTTAGCTTGTGCTTTACTGGTAACCAAACAGCTGTTTCAGCGGCTTGAGAAAGCGTCTCGATACCGGGATCTTGGCGCCGCTGCGAGTGGTGACCTCGGCGCCTGTTTCCAACAGTTCTATCTCGGCAATGGCGGTGGGCGCCACTAGATACTGGCGATGGCATCTGAGCAGCGGGGTTTTTTCTTCCAGCCGCTTCAGTGTTAACTGGGTATGAACCTTCTCCCTGGCGGTCGCTACATGCACCCCACCGAGATCGCTGAAGACAAACTCCACCTCGGTGACAGGGACCACCTTGAGACGGTTGCCGCTGAAGCAGGGCAGGTGTTGCAGTTGTTGCGGCGCTATGGCCGACAGCGACTGAGGCCTGAGATCCCGGCGAAGCTTATCCAGGGTCTGGCTGAGGCGCTTCTCATCCAGGGGTTTGAGCAGATAGTCGAAGGCATGGTTATCGAAGGCCTTGACGGCAAATTCATCGTAGGCGGTAACAAACACTACTCTGGGCATATTATCGGGATCCAGCATGGCGATAAGCTCCATGCCGCTGATCCTTGGCATTTGAATATCCAGGAACAGCAATTGAGGCTTGAGCTTGGCTATCGCTTGCATGGCCTCTATGGCGTTGCCACATTGGCCGAGAATTTCAATGTCGCCGGCCTGAAGCAGCAGCTCTGCCAACTCTTCTCGGGCAAAAGGTTCGTCATCGACAATAAGACAAGTGATCACAGGGCTGTTTCCGTTATGGGTAAATGTATGCTGACTCTAGTGTAACTGTCGCGCCGGCATTCGACACTGACACCGTAATCTGTGCCGAAGAGATTCTGTATTCTTTTGTGCACCAGGTTCATCCCCAGGCCGTCAGATTCTTCGGCGGGTTGATAGAGCCCTGCGTTATCCGTGACTTCCAGTATGAGCCTGTCATCGGTGCAGCGGCCTTCTACCTGAATACGGCCAGTGTCTATCAGATGCGAAGTGCCGTGTTTGACCGCGTTTTCTATGATGGGTTGCAGGGTAAAGGCCGGCACTCTGATCGCCAGCAGAGATTCGGGAATGGCGATATCTACCTCGAGCTTATCAATGAAGCGGGCCTTTTCTATGGTGAGATAGGCTTCGATATGCTCGAGTTCATCTCCCAGGGTCACCAGGCCCGCAGTACGCTTGAGGTTAATCCGTAAAAACTGACTCAGCTGTTGCAGCAAGGTTCTGGCCATGGGCGGATCGCGACGAATGATTGCCCCTATGGTATTGAGCGCGTTGAACAGGAAATGCGGGTTGACCTGAGCTTGCAACAGTTTGAGCTCAGCCTGGGTCAGCAGGTTTTGCTGCTGCTCGAAACGGCCGTAGAGAATCTGATTCGACAGCAGGCGGGCGATACCTTCCCCCAGAGTACGGTTGATATTGAGAAACAGCTTGTTCTTGGGTTCATACAGTTTAATGGTCCCTATGACCTCGTTGTCGCTGCGAAGCGGGATCACCAAACTGGAGCCCAATTTACAACCGGGGGAGATGGAGCAGGCATAGGGAACCTCTACTCCGTCGGCAAACATCACCTTATTCTGCTGTATGGCATCCAGGGTTATTTGGGACGATATCAGGGTGCCGGGCAAGTGGTGATCGGCTCCAATGCCGATAAAGGCCAGGAGTTTTTCCCTGTCTGTGATGGCCACGGCGCCAACACTGGTTTCCTCTATGACTATCTTGGCAACCTGGGTGCTGGTTTCCTCGTTGAAGCCGGAGCTCAAGAGGCCCACACTGCGCTCGGCGATTTTCAGTGCCTTGGTAGAGAAACTGGACGAGAGCTTATCGAACATGGTTTTTTGGTCCCGCACCATGCTCATAAACAGGGCTGCGCCTATGGAGTTGACCAGCAACATAGGCGGGGCTATTTGGCGCACCAAATCCCAGGCTTCATCAAAAGGCTCTGCCAGTAGCAGGATAATGCTCATCTGCATCATCTCGGCATAAAAGGTGATAAGACACACCAGAATGGGATTGAATACCAACTCGGCCTTGCCCTGACGGCGCAGATAATAGCTGATCATCCCGGCGGATAAACCTTCCAGGGTGGTGGAAACCGCGCAGGCCAGATCGGTAAAACCACCCAAGCTATACCTGTGTAAACCTCCCGTCAGGCCGACCAGCAAACCTGTTGTCGGGCCGCCGAGCAGGCCACCGAGTACGGCGCCCATGGCGCGGGTATTGGCGATGGCACCATGGGTCTGCTCACCAAAGTAAGTGGCCATGATGCAAAAGCTGGAAAATACCAGATAGAGAAAGATCTTATGGGGCAGCCGGGTCGATGCCTCAGTAAACAGCTTGAACAAAGGGGTCTTGCTGACCAGATAAACAATCACCAAATACAGGCTCATCTGTTGTGTCAGCAATAGAATAAGGGACATGAAAACTCCTCTTGCACAAGCAAACCGCCGCCATAATGACAAACAAGTTGCGCAAAATCAGGGAATGCTGCAGCAAAATCCGTTAAAAATCGGCAGCGACTCATTATTTTGTGGAGGATACATGAATTCTTCGGTACATGGCCATCAGGTGCTGCAGTTGTTGCTGGAACAAACCGCTCCCATTCAGAGGAACAATCTCAAGGCACTGATGCAGGAGCGTTTCGGTAAAGACGCCCGTTATCATACCTGCAGCGCAGAGGGAATGGATGCCGACGCCTTGCTCAACTTCCTGGCCGCCAAGGGCAAATTTATCGAATCACCTCAGGGGCTGCGCACCCTTGAGAGCAAAATTTGCCGTCACTGAGTTTCGCCTGCCTCATCTCGGGCGATCATTTCGGCCTGGGCTTTATCGCTCAGGTTATGAAAGTCGCGAATGAAGATCCGCAGTAGCCTGGATTTGGCAATACCTGTCTTACGGGCGATGCTGTCCAGCTGGCTGATGCTGGCTTCGGTCAAGGTAAAAGTGGCATGGCGATAGAGACGGGTGGATTTTTTATCCAGACCCGTTTGGGATTTGGCGGCCGCTATCCCGGTTAAGCGGCTGGGTTTCCCATGAGCATAGTTGTTGGCATCTTCGATAAAATCCTCGACAGAGACCTTCTTTGCCTTGGGTTTGATCTTTTGGCGTTTGAGATCAGTTAAGCTCATAAGAGTTTTCCGGCGGAATGGCTAACAGCTCGTCGGCGATATTGCGAATTTCCTCGGCGGCTTTTCCATCGGGCTCAATTTCGATGACCGAGGAGCCTTTTTCTTCGCTGTCATCATAAATGTTACGGCTGAAGGTCACTGAATCCAGCACCCTGAGACCGAATGAGTTGACCACATCCTTGGCTTCAAGAATGCGTTTGAACTGTGAGGGCAGGGCCGGGCATTGGGTCAGTACAATTGTCGCCACCATCTTGGGATTGACCATCTTACAGGTGCTGAGCATATCTTCCATATGGGGCAAGGTCTTCAAATCGCGCCGCTTGGGCCTCAAGGGGATCACCACATAGCTGGCAACCGACATGGCGGCGCGCATTGCCAGGTTGTCCTGACCGCCACAGTCGACTATCACATAGTCGAAACGTTCATCGAGACTCAGGAGATCGTTGCGGATCTTGCCGTAGAGCTGAATACAGTTGATGGCCGGCAGGGAAGGGTCATTGTTACGGGCCTGGATCCAGTCGGATGTGGTGCGCTGTGGGTCACAGTCGACCATCAGTACATTGGCCTGATATTTCTGGGTAATGTGTACAGCCAAATTCTGGGCCAGGCAGCTCTTGCCACTACCACCTTTCTCCCCACCTACGAGCAGTATCATGAATTTTCTCCCCGTGTCCTCGGTACTTATGTTGAATTAAAGTATAGAACACCCCGGATACTGCGTCGGAGTCTAGATAAGTTGCATAGCGATGTGAAAACTCTTTGGATGACTCTCGCTGCAACGGCACACCTGTCCTTTTACAGTGTTTTGGGCATCGGTTCCGGCATGGAAGGTCACGGATACCAGTTCTCCCAAGGCAAAAGGCTGACTGTATTCAAACAAAATTCCCCGTCTGGACAGATCGATACAGACACCATCGTCATTGTGCTCATTGCCCGCTTTATCCAACCAATGAAGCCTGATCCGCTCCGCCTCCAGATCGACCCGCAGTGACCTGCGTCTTTCGATAAAGTCATCCAGATTTTCATCCATGTCGGTCCCCTTTAATTCAATGGATAGTCGGCAGTTTCCCATGCATTATCTAAGTTAGAGTCACTCGTTGCCGTGTATGCATCCAAGGCCAAGGTCGAACTACCCTGATAAACCTTCCTTGCCCTATTTGCCACCACAGCTTTTATTCTTGCTGAGTGAGTCAACTCTCATGTGCAATGGTATAAGTGTTTTAAAAATAGCATAGATTTGTCGGTAACTGCGGCCGGTTATCTCGAGCCGATAAAAAAGAACCCGGCGTTTGCCGGGCTCATCGAATTCAGTTGTCATACTCTTGATTCTTGGGGTAGGGCATCTTCAACTGCCCCCAGCGGATCACTATTACGGTTGCCGCCAGTACCAGGGTCGAGATTGAAATGGCGACTATGCGCCAATCCTCCATCGACTTCATATCCAAAATTAAGTAACGGGCCAAAGCTACAATCGCGATATAGAGTGGCATACGTACAGGCAACTTGCCGGACTCGGCATAATTGGCCACCATTGCCAACACTTCCAGATAGATAAACAGCAACAGCAGATCGGCAAGGGCCACAGCCCCCATTTTGAAGATATGCACTATCTCCTGGCCAATGGCGACGACTGTGGCAATGGCAATAACAATCAACACCAGATGTTCGACGGCTTTAAGGCTCTTAGAGCCGTATTTGCGATACAGTTCCATGAAAACTCCCTGAAATCATTTCCTAAATAGTATCAGCAAATTTTCTGCCTGCCGCGAAATCTGTGTGATAGCTTTCACAGAACCTTTAACCGGGGCGGCCATCCAGCCTCGCTCGGCAAAGGATTGGTGCGTAAAGCAAAACAAAAGTGGCAAATGCCATCAGCCAGCAGATAATCGCGCCCATCAGCAAGATTTGGCTTACCTGGGGCACAATAGCTGCCGTAACCCGCAATATTGCAGCCAGTAATATCAAGCTAAAGGCGGGTATCATGGGCCAAGCAATCTGCAGCGGTCTGCCGGAATGCCCCAAAGATACCCTCGCCATCATAGCCAGGATCATTCCGCCCATACCGCCAACGGTCAGGGCATGAAACCCCAACATCATCTGGCCACTGACACCGATAATCAACAGTCCGAGCGGAATAAACAAATAACTTAAATGCAGTGACCACAGCAGTGGTACCTTGAGACTGGCGCGCCAGCCCCAACGCGCCCAGCGCAGTAGCAATGAGACACCTGCCAGCAAGGCCAATGCTTGTGTTAGCCAAGGGTAGGGTAAAAATAGACTGATAAGCATCAGGGGTAAGGAGGCGAAGCTGAGCGCTTCGAGTAAAGGGTTTGGCGCCTTGCGGTTAAAGTCGGTGGCGCGCTCGGTAAAGAAGGGGATCACCCTGCCACCGAGTAATGCTACCAGGAGAACGATCAGCAGCGCCGCGGCTTGCAGTGCTTTTTGTGCCAATCCGGGCTGTTCAAGGCCGATATAAGAGAGGAGGTTGGCACCGAAGAGCAATAGCAGCAGAGGCACAAACACCAGGTTGCGCCACTGTTTGACCCGAATAACGGCTAAACCGAGCAACAGCGCCGTGACTGGGAAGAAGGCCAGATCCAGCAGCATGACCAAAGTAAAAGGGGCTATGCCGGCATCGAGCAAGAGTAGTCTGGGAGCCAGCCATAGACACCAGAGCAGCAGCAATGGCCAGCCTCTTATACCTGGAACCCCTGTCCAGTTTTGAACTGCTGTTAACAAAAAGCCCGCGATAACAGCGCCTGTGAAGCCGAACAGCATTTCGTGACCATGCCACCACAGAGGATTGGCGTGGGGCGTCAGTGGTACTTGACCACTGAGTAACGCTCCCCAAAGTAAGAGTGACAACAAGCCGAACAGGCTGGCGCCGAGAAAAAAAGGTCTGAAGCCCAAACGAAAGAGCGCCAGCGGAAACTGCTTGTTGGACGGTTCATCGATGTTGAGGATGCCGCCCCGGGTGTTGCGAGTGCCGGATTTGCTCATAATCTTGCCTTAAATACCCAAACAAAATACTCGGGTATTTTAAGGTGCAATATAAATGCATGTAAATATATCCAAAGAGTTATCTGTATGAGAGGCAGAGCGAAGAGCCCTCATCCTTGGTTATTCCGGCCTGGCTCGGCCAGAGCCTTATTGATTTAATCCTGTTTGATTCAATCTGATTTACTCGAACGGATTGAAGTCCGCTCTATCTTCTTGGCGTTCAGGCATAAAAAAACCGCCATAAGGCGGTTTTTACCAACTGACTTCAGTACTTTAGTAGGTTATTTCAATGTTTACTCAAGTACTTGTCTGATAACTTACTTCAGAGCGTCGCTCAACAGGGGACGGAAGCGTTTGACCAGCAGGCTGGTGGCTTTAGGCGCACCGGCAACGATATGGCCAGAGAGCAGATAGTTGTGACCACCACTGAAGTCGGTAACTGTACCACCGGCTTCACGAACAATCAGATCGCCGGCAGCGATATCCCAAGGCTTGAGGCCCAGTTCGAAGAAGGCGTCTACACGACCGGCGGCCACATAGGCCAGATCCAGCGCAGCTGAGCCGGCGCGGCGCAAGTCAGCACACAGAGAGAAAGTCTCGCCGAACAGCTTCATATAAGTTTCAGTATGCTGGCGGGCCTTGAAAGGGAAGCCAGTGGCAACCAGACTAGCGCCCAGATCGCTGACATTGTTTACACGGATACGGAAATCATTCAGCTTGGCCCCTTTACCACGTGCGGCGCTGAACAGTTCATCGCGAACAGGATCATAAACAACGGCAACTTCAGTCTTGCCTTTGTACTGCATGGCGATGGAAACGGCGAAGTGAGGTACACCATTAACAAAGTTATTGGTGCCGTCCAGAGGATCAACAATCCACAGATAATCTTGGTTGGTGCCGCGGTTTTCGCCATTTTCCTCACCCACTATGCTGTGGTCGGGATAGGACTTGCGGATCTGATAGATAATTGCTGCTTCTGCTTCCTTGTCTACACTGGTCACAAAATCGTTGACACCTTTGGCATCGACTTCAATACGGTCGAGTTCGGTGTAGGCACGCATAATAGTTTGGCCCGCAGCGCGAGCAGCGCGCACGGCAATAGTCAGCATCGGATGCATTGCAATCCCCTGGATGTTAAAGAACGGACAAAAATTCGGCGCAGATTATACCCTAGTTGTCAGTTATATCAAATGGCGATTTTTCTATAAGCAAAAAAATGTGCCTGTGGTACCATCCGCCTCCTGATTTTTTTATTTTTGAAGTTGTTCCATGCTCTCCAATATTCGTGTCGTCCTGGTAGGTACCACGCATCCCGGAAATATAGGTTCTGTGGCCAGGGCCATGAAAACAATGGGATTATCCAACCTTTATCTGGCGGAGCCCAAAGTTGAGCCAGATGGCCAGTCCATTGCGCTTGCCGCCGGTGCCTCCGACATTCTCAAACATCTGGTCAAGGTCGATAGCCTGGAAGAGGCGATTAAAGACTGCAGCTTGGTGATTGCCACCAGTGCCCGCAGCCGCACTCTCGACTGGCCCGTGCTCGAACCTCGTGAAGCGGGCAGTAAATTGGCGCTTGAGAGCAGTCAGGGCCCGGTCGCCATTGTCTTTGGCCGTGAAAGCCATGGCCTGAGCAACGAAGAGTTGCAGAAATGCCACTATCATGTGTGTATCCCCGCCAACCCGGAATACAGCTCACTCAACCTGGCCCAGGCGGTGCAGCTTATCTGTTATGAAACGCGGGTGGCTTGGCTCGAGAAGCATCAGCAGGCCGAGCAGGAGCTGGTTGAGTATCCCAGCAGTGAAGATCATGAGCGTTTCTTTGAACATCTGGAACGGACACTGCAAAAAACCGGCTTTATTATCAAGAATCATCCGGGACAGGTGATGATCAAGCTGCGGCGCCTGTTCACCCGTGCCAGAATCGAAACGCAGGAGATGAACATACTGCGCGGGATCCTGACATCGGTAGAGAAAAAGGTCGACAGTAAAGAAGAGTAATCCGAGGAATCAAGATGGGTGTGATAGCCAGACTGAAAGAGGACATAGGGTCCATTTACCATAGGGATCCGGCGGCGCGCGGTGCGCTGGAAATATTGCTCAACTACCCGGGTATGCAGGCCATTTGGCTGCACCGTATCAGTCATAAGCTGTGGAAGGCCAATTGGTGTTTTCTGGCGCGCTGTTTGTCCACCTTTTCCCGTTGGCTTACCGGGGTGGAAATACACCCGGGCGCAACCATAGGCCGGCGATTCTTTATCGACCACGGCATGGGGGTTGTAATAGGGGAAACCGCCGAGATTGGCGATGATTGTACCCTTTATCACGGCGTGACTCTGGGCGGCACCACCTGGCAAGCCGGTAAACGTCATCCGACCCTTGGCAATAACGTGGTCATAGGAGCGGGGGCCAAGGTGCTGGGCCCCATTACCATGCATGATGGTGCCCGGGTTGGTTCCAACTCTGTGGTGGTCAAAGACGTGCCCAAGGACACTACCGTTGTGGGTATTCCTGGCCGGGCTGTCACAGTGGCGTCGGCTCAGTCCAAGGAAACCAGCGAGCGTCGCAGCGCCATGGCCAAGAAATATGGTTTTGACGCCTACGCCGTGTCACCCGACAACCCCGACCCTGTTGCCAATGCCATAGGCCAGATGCTGGACCATATGCATCTGATGGACTCCAAAGTACAGGAAGTCTGTCAGGCGGTTCAGAAAATGGGCGGTAGTGTTTGCACCGAGCGCCTGCCTGAGTTGGATGTGGGCGAGTTCAGCGAGGCCGAAACCGCTGCGGCGGAAAAGCGCCAGCAGGCAATGGATGAGTTTGATCCCATAATCTGATACTTAATGGCTATTTTGTGGGCTTTTGCCATTGAATAATCGCGGCGAAAAAGGTTAAATACCCCACCAAGCAGACAGGGTATTCAACCTGATTTATGAACCACTAATACCCGAGTAAACAAGTAGGATTTATACTTGACTAAATTGCTCGGGTATGTTGAAATTCCCACATACCTGTTTGGGAGCCGTGGTCGTTTTATGAAACTTACATCTAAGGGTCGCTACGCAGTGACAGCCATGCTGGACGTGGCCATACATTCGGCGCAGGGGCCGGTACCGCTGGCAGATATTTCCGAGCGCCAGGGGATTTCCCTTTCTTACCTAGAACAACTCTTTGCCAAACTGAGAAAACAAGGCTTGGTCGCCAGTGTGCGCGGTCCCGGTGGTGGTTATCGCCTCGGACTGGAAGCCAACGATATCTCGGTGGGCATGGTGGTACATGCGGTGGATGAATCTGTCGATGCCACCCGTTGTCAGGGACAGGGGAATTGCCAGAGTGGCACCCGCTGTCTGACGCATTCGCTCTGGGGTGACCTGAGCAAACAGATTTCTGACTTTTTAAATGGCATCAGCCTTGCTGCACTGATGCAGAAACGGGATGTACAGTTCATCTCGGTAAAGCAAGATAAGATGCAGCAGGAGCAGAGAGTCAGCGCTTGAGCTGATCCTCTGGTGGATATAAAAACGAATAATGTACGTTGTATGTAGCCTCGGCCGAGACTGCGAAGTACGGAGTGTGTAATGAAGCTTCCTATCTATTTGGATTATGCCGCAACAACGCCTGTAGACCCCCGGGTTGCAGACAAAATGGTACAGTACATGACAATGGACGGTGTATTCGGTAACCCCGCATCCCGTTCACACCGCTACGGCTGGCAGGCCGAAGAAGCAGTGGATATTGCCCGCAACCAGGTCGCGGAGCTGATCAATGCCGATCCCCGTGAAATCGTGTTCACTTCCGGCGCCACTGAATCTGACAACCTGGCTATCAAAGGTGTTGCCCACTTCTACCAGAAGAAGGGTAAGCACATCATCACCAGCAAGACAGAGCATAAGGCCGTACTGGATACCTGCCGTCAGCTGGAGCGTGAAGGTTTTGAGGTCACTTACCTGGAACCTGCGGCCAACGGTATTATTCCCATGGAGCGCCTGGAAGCGGCCATGCGCGACGACACCATTCTTGTCAGCATCATGCATGTCAACAACGAGATTGGCGTGATCCACGATATTGATGCCATCGGCGAACTGTGTCGTAGCAAAGGCATCATCTTCCATGTGGATGCTGCCCAGAGTGCCGGTAAACTGCCTATCGATATTCAAAAGACCAAGGTCGACCTCATGTCTATCTCGGGTCACAAGATGTATGGCCCCAAAGGCATAGGTGCCCTGTATGTGCGCCGTAAGCCTCGTATTCGTCTGGAAGCCCAGATGCACGGCGGTGGTCATGAGCGTGGTATGCGCAGCGGCACCCTGGCGACTCACCAAATTGTGGGTATGGGCGAAGCGGCAGCCATTGCCAAAGCCGATATGGAAAAAGATAACGAACGTATTCGCTATCTGCGCGACAAGCTGTGGAACGGTATCAAAGATATCGAAGAAACCTATCTCAATGGCGATATGGAGCAACGTGCCTGCGGCAGCTTGAACGTCAGCTTTAACTATGTGGAAGGCGAGTCACTGATGATGGCGCTCAAGGACTTGGCCGTATCTTCCGGCTCGGCCTGTACTTCTGCCAGTCTGGAGCCCAGCTATGTGCTGCGTGCTCTGGGGCTGAACGACGAGATGGCGCACAGCTCAATTCGTTTCTCCATCGGTCGTTTCACTTCCGAGGAAGAGATCGACTACGCAATCGAAACCATTAAAAACTCTATTGGCAAACTGAGAGAAATGTCACCACTTTGGGAAATGTTCAAAGATGGTGTGGACCTCAACCAGGTGCAGTGGGCACACCACTGATCCCCGCGGATAGATGAATTTGGAGCAGTATCATGGCTTACAGTGAAAAAGTGATAGATCATTACGAGAACCCGCGTAACGTAGGTTCTTTCGACAAGAACGACCCCTCCGTAGTGACCGGCATGGTGGGTGCGCCTGCCTGTGGTGACGTGATGAAACTGCAGCTCAAGATTGACGACCAGGGCATCATTGAAGATGCTCGCTTCAAGACTTACGGCTGTGGCAGCGCCATCGCATCAAGCTCTTTGGTGACCGAATGGGTTAAAGGTAAGTCCATCGAGGAAGCGGCTGCCATCAAGAACACGGATATTGCAGAAGAGCTGGCTCTGCCACCTGTGAAGATCCACTGTTCTATTCTGGCCGAAGACGCCATCAAGGCGGCTCTGGAAGAGTACAAGTCCAAGCAAGCTAAATAACGCCAGGAGTTAAGATGGCTATTACTATGACGCCTGCCGCCGCCGAGCGTGTCCGTGCCTTTCTGAGCAACAGAGGAAAAGGCATAGGTTTGCGCTTGGGGCTTAAGACTTCAGGCTGCAGCGGGATGGCTTACGTTCTGGAATTTGTCGACGAACTCAATGAAGATGATGAGGTTTACAACATAGATGGTGTCAACATCATCATAGATGCCAAGAGCTTCATCTATCTTCAGGGGATCGAGCTGGACTTTGTCAAGGAAGGACTCAACGAAGGCTTTAAATTCAATAACCCTAACGCCAAAGGTGAGTGTGGTTGCGGTGAGAGCTTCACGGTTTGAGTTTCACCGCTGCCTGAGAGTATATGAATTATTTCGAGCTGTTTGATTTAACTCCCTCCTTTGATGTGGACACCGCCGAGCTGGCCAGTCGCTATCGCGATCTGCAGCGGGCGGTGCATCCTGACAAGTTTGCCAACGCCAGTGAACAGCAAAAACTGCTGGCCATTTCCCGCACTGCCCAGATAAACGACGCCTTTCAGACCCTGAAAGATCCTATCCGTCGGGCCGAACATATGTTGGCGCTCAAAGGTGTGGATATCAGTCACGAGACCACCACGGTTAAAGACACCGCCTTTTTGATGCAGCAGATGGAATGGCGTGAAGCGCTGGAAGAGATAGGCCAGAGCGGCGATGCCCAGAGCGATATCGATGAGCTCGATGTTTCATTTGCGGCTTACCGTAAGCAGGTGACAGAGCTGCTGCGTAACCAACTTCACAGTTCCAAAGAGGCCGACGCAATAGCCGCGGCAGATCAAGTCCGCAAGTTGAAGTTTATGGCAAAATTGCAGGATGAACTGCAGCGGGCCCAGGATGCGCTGTTCGACTGACGTCGCCTTCGGCCTTCAAGCATATTCCTACGGTTGGCTCAATTTTTGATTGGGCCAACTTTTTAAACACAAGATGGAAGACTATGGCACTTTTGCAGATTGCTGAACCCGGCCAAATGGCCGCTCCTCACCAACACAGATTGGCCGCAGGGATAGATTTGGGTACTACCAACTCCCTGGTTGCTGCGGTTCGCAGCGGCGAGGCGAGCACGCTGGCCGACGAGCAAGGCCGGCATTCATTACCATCTGTGGTGCACTATGGCGAGCAGGGTGTTCGTGTGGGTCACGATGCCCTGGCCGATTCGGCCAAGGATCCTGAAAACACCATAGTGTCGGTGAAGCGTTTCATGGGCCGCTCTTTGGCCGATGTGCAAAGCGGTGAGCAAGCTTTCCCCTATCAGTTTGAAGCCAGTGAAAACGGTCTGCCTCTGTTTGTGACCCGCGCCGGTAAAATGAATCCGGTTCAGGTGTCTGCAGAGGTATTGCGCCCCCTGATTGCCCGCGCCGAGTCTACCCTGGGCGGGCCTTTGGAAGGCGTGGTTATCACAGTGCCTGCTTATTTTGATGATGCCCAGCGTCAGGGAACCAAAGATGCGGCAGCTTTGCTTGGTATCAAGGTGTTACGCCTGCTCAACGAGCCGACTGCGGCCGCGATTGCCTATGGCCTGGACTCGGGTCAGGAAGGCGTCATTGCCGTCTATGACTTGGGCGGCGGCACCTTTGATATCTCTATTTTGCGCCTCAACCGCGGCGTGTTTGAGGTACTTGCAACCGGTGGCGATTCTCGCCTTGGTGGTGATGACTTTGATGAACTGCTGCAAGGCTTACTGCGTGAACGCATGGCGCTGAAGTCGCTTTCAAGCCAGGAAGCGCGGCAGTTGCTGATGGAAGCCCGGCGGGTAAAAGAAGCGTTGACCGATAGCGACAGCACTATTGCTAAGCTGACACTGAAAGATGGCAGTGAGTGTGAAGCCGAGGTGAGTCGCAGTGAGTTTGACCAGTTGATAAACACGCTGGTGAAGAAAACCATTCAGGGTTGCCGCAAGGCCCTACGTGATGCCGGAGTGGATACTGATGAGGTACTGGAAACCGTGATGGTTGGCGGCTCTACCCGGGTGCCTCTGGTGCGGGAAATGGTCGGTGACTTCTTTGGCAAGACGCCGCTGACGTCCATCGACCCTGATCGAGTGGTCGCCATAGGCGCTGCGGTACAGGCCGATATCCTGGTGGGTAACAAGCCTGACTCGGATCTCTTGCTGCTGGATGTGATCCCGTTGTCGCTCGGCATTGAAACCATGGGCGGTTTGGTGGAGAAGGTGATCCCGCGCAATACCACCATTCCGGTGGCCAGAGCCCAGGAATTCACCACCTTCAAAGACGGTCAGAGCGCCATGGCGTTTCATGTGGTGCAAGGTGAACGTGAACTGGTGGCCGATTGCCGCTCTCTGGCACGCTTTACCCTCAAGGGCATTCCACCATTGGCCGCTGGTGCAGCGCATATTCGGGTGACCTTCCAGGTCGATGCCGATGGTTTGCTCAGCGTCACCGCCATGGAGAAGTCGACCGGGGTGCAATCCAGCATCCAGGTTAAACCTTCCTTCGGTCTGAGTGATACTGAAATTGCCGGAATGCTCAAAGATTCGATGCAGAACGCCAAAGAGGATATTGAGCTGAGAATGCTCACAGAGCAGCGAGTGGAAGCGGCCAGGGTACTGGAATCGCTGCACTCGGCGCTGGCGAAAGATGGCGAGCTGCTCAGCCAGGAGGAGCGCGCTCTGGTTGACCGCGCCATGGCTGACTTGAGTGAAACCGCTGCCAATGGCGATGTTGATGCCATCAAGGCGGCGATAGAAGCGGTGGATGCGCAGACCCAGGAGTTTGCCGCCAGACGCATGGACAATTCGATTCGGGCCGCACTGAAGGGTCAGTCGGTCGATAACATATAGGTGAGACTATGCCACAGATAGTATTTTTGCCCCATGAAGAACTGTGTCCTGAAGGCGCCGTGGTGGAGGCAGAGGTGGGTGAATCCATTTTGGATGTCGCGCTGAAAAACGGCATCAACATAGAGCATGCCTGCGAGAAATCCTGTGCCTGTACCACCTGCCATGTGATAGTGCGTGAAGGCTTCGATGAGCTTGAGCCAAGCGATGATCTGGAAGACGACATGCTGGACAAAGCTTGGGGCCTGGAGCCTGAAAGTCGTCTGTCCTGTCAGGCCAAGGTGGTTGAAGGTGATATGGTTGTTGAAATCCCTAAATACACAGTCAACATGGTCAGTGAAGGTTAAGTGCTGACATCTTTTGAAAACCGGCCCCAAGTGGCCGGTTTTTTATTGCTATGCTTGGCGTGCAGAGATTGATTTCCAACACGGCAGGCGTATGATGCGCTGTCTTTTTCACTCTTAGGGACACTGACCTGGATGCAGATTGCAATTTTGTCACAGAACAAAACCTTATATTCCACACGCCGTTTGGTGGAGGCCGCCCAGGAACGGGGTTATCAGGTGCAGGTGATCAATCCGCTGGAATGCTATATGAATATCAGTATGCAGCAGTCCAGTATTCATATCGGGGGCGTCGAGTTGCCGTCCTTCGATGCGGTGATCCCGAGAATAGGTGCCGGCATTACTTTCTACGGCACGGCTGTGGTGCGTCAGTTTGAGATGATGGCTACCTATACACTCAATAGCTCCATGGGGATCTCCCGCTCAAGGGATAAGCTGCGCTCCATGCAGTTACTGTCCCGCAAAGGCATAGGATTGCCAGTGACAGGTTTTGCCAATAAGCCCAGCGATATTCCGGATCTTATCGACATGGTCGGTGGCGCTCCCTTGGTGATTAAACTCTTGGAGGGCACTCAGGGGATAGGTGTGGTGCTGGCTGAAACCCGTAAGGCGGCCGAGAGTGTGATTGAGGCCTTTATGGGCCTCAAGGCCAACATCATGGTACAGGAATATATCAAGGAGGCCCAAGGGGCCGATATCCGCTGTTTTGTGCTCGGCGACAAGGTCATTGCCGCCATGAAACGCCAGGCTCTGCCGGGAGAGTTTCGCTCCAATCTGCATCGGGGCGGCACGGCAACCTTGGTGAAGTTGTCTCCGGAAGAGCGTTCAATCGCGGTGCGCGCCGCCAAAACCATGGGGTTGAATGTTGCCGGCGTGGATATTTTACGCTCCAACCATGGACCCGTGGTGATGGAGGTCAATTCATCACCCGGACTCGAAGGGATTGAAGCCGCCACCGGCAAAGATGTTGCCGGCGCTATCATAGAGTTTATTGCCAAGCAGAGGCGTAAGGGCAAGACACCAAGCGAAGCCTGATCTTGGTCTCAATCAAGGCTATTAAGGCTTCAACTGCGGCGCTATACTCAAAGTCAGTACTTATCTGAAGCAGGAGTAACCATGGGACTCAAGTGGATAGATTCATTGGACTTGGCTTTGGAGTTGCTGGAGGCACATCCTGATGTGGATCCAGAGCAACTGCATTTTCCTGAGCTTTACGAGTGGATATTGGCGTTGGAAGCCTTCGATGATGACCCTAAACGCTGCAGCGAGAAAATTCTCGAAGCCGTGCAGCAATGCTGGATCGAGGAAAAGTAACCCCCTCTGGCGGAAAACTGATCCCGGTCAAATTATCACCATCACGAGTCAACTATATTAACTTGGTTAATAAATTGTTGTGCTGGTTTCGGAGGTTTGTCATGTCACGTTTCTTCGCCTGTAGTTTTGGATTATTTGCTCCGGCCGTGCTGGCACATTCGGGGCATGGTGGTGTTGGCTTGTTTCATCATTTTCCTCAGTTTATGCCTTTGTTATTACTTTTGGTTTGTCTCTGCGGCGGTTACCTTTGGCTCAAGCGTCGGCATTGAGTCTTTGTGTACCTCCTCCCGGTAGATTTTGCCAGGCGCTTTGCGAGATAGGATTAGGATCTGGCGCATTTATTTCGTATAATCCGCGCGAAATTTAAAAACTCGCTGATTAAGGAAGCTAGTCATGGCGATCGAACGTACTTTTTCTATCATTAAGCCTGATGCGGTAGCCAAGAACCACATTGGTGCTATCTACAACCGTTTTGAAACTGCCGGCCTGAAAATTGTTGCCGCCAAAATGGTTCACTTGACCAAAGAACAAGCCGAAGGTTTCTACGCTGAGCACAGCGAGCGTCCTTTCTTTGGTGCTCTGGTTTCTTTCATGACTTCTGGTCCTATCATGGTTCAGGTTCTGGAAGGTGAAAACGCCGTTCTGGCCAACCGTGAAATCATGGGTGCGACCAATCCTGCTGAAGCTGCCCGTGGAACTCTGCGTGCTGACTTTGCTGACAGCATCGATGAGAACGCTGTTCACGGCTCTGATGCTCTGGCATCAGCCGAGCGCGAAATCGCATACTTCTTTGCTGCTGATGAGCTGTGCCCTCGCACTCGTTAATTAACAGCAAATAGACAAAAAGGAGCCGAATGGCTCCTTTTTTGTTTGATTTTTGTGTGCAGTAGAAATTCTACCTACATCACATTTTTCATCAAAAGCGTTGCATTAACAGTGGGTTGAAAAGTAAGCGTTGTAAATAAAATGTTTTGATACCTAATGATACATCTTGGCTGTAGCCGGCATTTGTTCTGTAAAAATATCATTAGTTTTTGATTGATAAGGTGCTTGAGTTTTACAAATTAAACCGTGTGTCAACAATTCGTTATCATTTAAGTGATTGATAATGTTGCTGTTATTGGTATGTTTCTCGTTTGGGGGGCTGAGTATTACATAGAATAAGAACACGGTGTTCCCTCCCTGTCACCGTGCTTGAAAAAGGAATGAGAATATGTCAACGCAGACTGCAGTCGCTAAGGCCATCCGCTTTAGTCTGTTTGCTTTTGTTTCCACATCAATCCCTACAATGGTTTATGCCGCCGATGATGCTCAGGCTACAGAACAAGTAGAACGTATTGAAGTCACTGGCTCCCGTATCAAACGCACAGATATGGAGAATGCTTCTCCTGTTGTTGTGATGAGTGCTGCCGATATTGAGAAAGGTGGTTTCAACTCGGTTCAGGATGTACTGGGTAACCTGTCGCAGAACTCAGGCGGCTCCATGACCCAACAGGAAGTACATGGTTTTACCCCTGCCGCTTCCTCTGTCAACCTTCGTGGCGTGGGCGCCGGTCGGGTACTGACCCTGATCAATGGTAAGCGGGTGCCCAAGTATCCCTTTGGTGCCGGTGGTACCGACAGCTTCGTGGATACTGCCAATATTCCTTTGGGTGCGATCGAGCGTATCGAGATCCTGACTACAGGTGCCTCGGCTATTTACGGCTCTGACGCCATGGGTGGTGTTATCAACATCATTCTCAAGAAAGATGTCGAACAGACAACTTTCAAGTACCGTTTCTCCGACACGGATGAAGGTGGTCTGCGCAACAATCAGTTCTCTTTCATGACAGGTGTCAGCAGTGATACGGCTAACCTGACTTTCTTTGCCGAATATGAAGACAGAACGGCACTGAAAGGGACAGATCGCCCAGAGTGGGGTACAGATATTGTCGACGGTCAGCCATACTCAGGTTACAGCTCTTACGGTGCCAACCTGGTACAGGACCTCGGCAACAACAAAACTTCGCTGACCAAGACCTTGTCACCGGCAGAATGTGAGGCCCGTGGCTATGTGGTGATGGAAAATGGCCGCTGTGGTTTTGACCGCTCCAAGCAGCGTGATTTCCTGCCGGAGCAGAAGCGCTACTCGACCATGATCAACCTCACCAAGGAGCTGAATGCGGATCATCAGTTGTATTCCCGCATCGATTACACTCATTCCTCGACCTTTACCGAGATTGAGTCTGCGACAGTGGGCACTGATTTCAAGTTCAAAGTGGCGGGTAATGCGGTCACTATTTTTAATGAAGACAAAGGTTTTTCCCAGACTTTCGACAACAAAGATGTTGCATTCGGTGGTGACTTTGCCAATGCTGCAGACGGCGACTACTACTACACCCGCCGTATGAGTGAGCTGGGGCCACGTACCTCTGACTTTGAAACCAATAACTTCTCTTTCATCATAGGTTCCAAGGGGTTCCTGACCGACAGTATCGAGTATGATACTTCCTGGTCTATTGCGCGTCAGACAGTGGAATCCCGCAGCAACGGTTCTCCAACTTACCAGAGCACCTTCGACTACCTGACCTCTGGCGACAGCGGCAAGTCTCTGCTGGATGTGATCTCTCCTGAAGATGCGGCACTGCTGAACTACGAAGGTAACAAGAAGGGACAATCTACTCTGTCCAGCTTTAGTGCCGGTATCAATGGTGATGCGTTCGAACTTGCCGGAGGCACTGCTGCCTACGCTGTGGGTATCGAATACAGCAAGGAGTGGTTCTACGATAAGTCTGACAGCTTCACCTCCAACGGTGGCGTCATAGGCAAGGGGGGCAGCAGCGCCGAAGGTGAACGTGAGCAGTATGCTGCCTATGCCGAGCTGGCCTTGCCATTGCTGGATCAGTTGACCATGACACTGGCCGGACGTTATGACTACTATGATGATGAGTCTGATGTTGGTGGCCAGTTTACTCCGCAAGTGTCACTGGAATACCGTCCAATCGACAGCCTGATGCTGCGTGCTTTGTATGCCGAGACTTTCCGCGCACCGGATATGCAGCGTTTGTTTGGCGATCCTACCACTGGCTACAGTACAGTTATCGACACTCCGCGCTGTGAAGCCTATGGTGAATGTGACAAGATTGAGTCTTTGCCGATTGCCATCGGTGCCAACCCAGAGTTGGAAGCCGAAGAGGGTAAAAACTACAACCTGGGTCTAGTCTGGGACTATGAAGGTATCAACCTGACGGTGGACTACTGGATGGTTGAAATCGACAATCTGGTGAATGACCCGAGTGCGCAGTATATTCTGGATCACGCCGATGCCTTTGCCGACAAGATTGAACGTGACAGCAATGGCAAGTTGCTGAAAGTGAACACTCAGGCGATGAATATGTCTTCTCGTGAGACTGCCGGTATCGATTTCTCTCTGGGCTATCGCTATGAAACCGAGAGCTATGGTGAATTCAGCAGCCGCCTGGAAGGGACTTACCTGACCCGTTGGAAGGAAAAGCTGACTCCGGATTCAGAGGAGCTGGACCTTATCGATGGTGAGGGATCTGCGCCTCAGCTGCGTGCCAACTTGAACCTGGGATGGTCTTACAACGACTTCTCCACCAACATTCTGTTCAAGTATATCGACAGCATGAATGGTGAGCGGATGGATTACTTTGTCAGCGAAGGTCTGGACAGCACTTATCCGGTGAAAATCGATAGCCATGTCGAGGTTAACCTGGCTGCCAGTTACTTCATCTACGACAATCTGAAGGTTTCTGCCGGTATCAACAACCTGTTTGATTCAGGACCGGAGATCGATTACACCCAGTCCAGCTGGCCTCATTACCCACGAGCCTACTATAACGTTATTGGACGTGAATATTATGCAGGGGTAGAGTTTACTTTCTAATAGTATTCAAACCTTGAAAACCGGCTTAATAAGCCGGTTTTTTTATGCCTAAAATAAACAAAGGGGAAAATAATATTAGATACATATTGATTCAGGTGTTTGCTAAATGTTTATTCTGGTTCGGTGTGATTTTTTTTGCCACGAGATAGTTGTTTCTTAAATATTAAATTTATGGAACATTTAAACTTAATAAAAACATATTTTTCAATATGTATCACTTGTGTGTTTTTGTTTTAAAATTTTGATTTATAGGTGTTTTTAAGTTTCATTGGCAGTTTCGCTCTATTTGTTTGTATCAATTAGTTACCCAATGGTTGTTTTTGTGTTTTGTTTGTTGACCATATTGTTTTATTTGTGGAGTATCTTTGTGAGTGTTGCAATTTGTTTGCAATGTTTAAAACAAAAATAATCAGATATTTCTTGCAGAAAGAAACATCAGGGAGACAAGTATGAGTTCCATCAGTTTAACTGCAAAGGCAGTTCGTCGCGGTTTACTTGCTGCGGCAGTTACGGGAATAGCTTTCAGCGGATATGCAACCGCTGAAGAAGCAAAAGAAGGCAAAGTCGAGCGTATTGAAGTAACTGGTTCACGTATCAAACAAGTGGATATGGAAACCGCTTCACCTGTTACTGTTATCACAGCAGCCGATCTTAAGGTTACCGGGGAAACCTCGGTTGCCGATGTATTGAATAACTCCAGTATCAACAGCTTTGGTTCCTGGCGTGGCATGTCCGGCTATGGTGCCGGGGCCAGTGCCACCAGTGATGTGGATTTACGTGGTCTGGGTTCTCAGGCAACCTTGATCCTGCTCGATGGTCGCCGTATGCCGGGTACCAGCTCAAGCTCAGGAACCGTTGCCGATACTTCCAGCATCCCAATGGCGATTGTTGAGCGAATCGAAATTCTGCGTGACGGCGCCTCTGCAGTTTACGGCTCGGATGCGGTTGCCGGGGTAATTAACATCATTACCAAGAAAGACTTTGAAGGGGTTGAGCTGAACTACACCGGTGAATCACCTGATGTGG
The DNA here is from genome assembly GCF_043103185.1 of Shewanella sp. YQ_9. Taxonomy (NCBI): domain Bacteria; kingdom Pseudomonadati; phylum Pseudomonadota; class Gammaproteobacteria; order Alteromonadales; family Shewanellaceae; genus Shewanella; species Shewanella sp. YQ_9. The sequence continues at coordinate 249,918 of NZ_JBICJO010000033.1, read as the reverse complement.
AAGGCGGCGATTCTTCACGTTTCTCTGTCGCGGCCGGTTTTAGCACAGATAAGGGCAATATCACCCTGACGTTCGAGCATTACGATACTACCTCTGTGTACGATAAAGATGTTTGGCGCTTTGATGATCCTAGCTGGAACGGCATCAGCTCCTATAGTGTGATCCCAAGAGCTACCTATATTGGCGCCGATGGTAAATCGGCCAATTATACCAATAGCGAGCTTTGCTCCCAGGCACCGAATGTTATTGATGGTACCGACGGCGCCAATGCCGGAACCTGTTACTATGACTTTGGTAAGGTGACCAAGCTGTTTGGTAATGTGAACCGCAACAGTATTCTGTCTAACTTCAATTACCAGCTGACTGACGACATACAGTTCCGTGGCCGCGCTTCTGCCAGTCTGAGTGAAACCAATACCCGTTACGCGGGCACCCCGGTATCAACCAACGCCCCAACCATGGCTGCGGACAACCCAATGAACCCATTGGGCACAGATATCACTGAGATCCGTATGCGTTCGGTACAGATTGGTGAGCGTGACACTACCACTGAAACCAACTCAATCGACTTCCTGGCCGGGTTGGTAGGTTATTGGGATGTGGGTAACGGTATCGATTGGGAAATCAATGCCCAGCATACACGTTCAACCACTGACTCATTCAACTACAACCTGATCAACGACAATATCGTTCAGGACCTGATCAACACAGGCAACTATGATGTCTTCAACACCACAGGCATGAGCTATGAAGATTGGGATGCGCAGATGGCTGATCTCTATGGTCAAGCGGCCCATACCGGTGTGTATCAGGCGCAATTTAACAGCACCCAATTTGATGGTCTGTTGTCCGGCATGCTGTATGAAGGCAACGGTATTACTTTGGCCGCTGTTGTCGGTGCCGAGTATGAGATGATTGAGTTTGTGCAGCTGAGTGACCCGCAATCTGCTGCCGGTATTATCTCCGGTGGTTCGGGTGGCGACGATGTTGATGCAACCCGGGATCGCAGTTCTGGCTATTTGGAACTGCAATCTTCGCTGCCATACAATGTGGATCTGTCCGCTGCAGTTCGTTATGAGCGCTATGAGCAGGAAGGTAACATAGCTTCCGGCTTTGCCTCTTCAACCTTCGATTCAGTTGTGCCCAAGTTCTCTGCGAGCTGGCGTCCGGTTGACTCTCTGTTGCTGCGTGCCAGCTGGGGTGAGTCTTTCCGTGCCCCTAATATGGGTGAGATGTTCTCCGGTGAAGCGCTGAGTTTTGAACGTACCCTGGATACTGTCTGGTGTAGTGCCAACCCCGGGGCCGATGAAAACTACTGTAGCCCAAGTAACCAATATAAGACCTTCTATGGCGGTAACCCGGATCTGAAAGCGGAAGAGGGTGAGTCCTTGACCCTGGGCTTCGTCTGGAACGTGACTGACGATTGGAGTATTGAAACCTCTTACTATGACATCAGCTACGACAGCAAGATTGAAGTGGTCGATGTTGCGGATCTGATCCGTGAAGAAGAAGCCAATGGTGGTTCGCCTTATATCATTCGTGGCAGCGATGGCAAGATTGAGACCATTCACAGCCAGTATCGTAACTTGAGCGCGCTGGAAACTTCCGGGATTGACTTTGTCACCAGCTACAACCAGGAAACTGATTTCGGTGATTTCCGTCTGAAGTTGGAAATGACTCATGTACTGGAATATAAGACCAAGGCCGATGCCGAGTCTGACTTCTTCGATGAAGCAGGTCTGCAGGACAAGCCTGAATGGCGTGGCAGTGCGTCAATCAACTGGAGTCGTGATAACTGGAGTGCAGCTTGGACTACCTACTATATAGGTGGCCAGGATTCAGGAGCTGTTGAATACAACAACGAATACCTAATCAACGTACCAAGCTACTTCAAGCACAACGTCCAGGTAAGCTACGCCCACGACTGGAATGGTTCCATCACCTTGGGTGTGAATAACGCCTTCGATGAGGAAGCACCAACCTGGTACAACTATGCTGACTATCGTGATGTCAACACAGGTCTGTACGACGTACTGGGTCGCACCTGGTTTGTAACCATTAATCAGAAGTTCTGATAAAACGCCGATTCTCCCTTACGGCTCAGCCCCGCCATTTTGGCGGGGCTTTTTTGTATAGAGCCCCCCAACTAGGCTGGGGGTTCCGTTTATCCGAATAAAAGCTTGTCTGTCAGGAGCCGAGGACATACGCGCAAAGAAAGAGCGGAGTTTTACGATAGTCATAAAAAAAGCAACCCTTGAGGTTGCCTTCATCGCTCTTGATTGATCAATCAGTGATTCAATCGCAATTCTTGTCTGTGTTCGTGTTTATATTGCTCATGGCAACGTTCACAACGCTGCTCGGTCGGATCTCTGTCGAGCCGATATGCTTCGATTTCAGCCTCACAGTCTGCACAAAGGCCATAAAGCCCTAAATCCAGTTGGCAGAGGGCGGCATCCAGTCTCAATAGTCTGTGGTAGAGAGGATGTTTGCAAAGATCGGCCTGAATCATGGTTTCAATCAGATCACTGAGTGACATCTGGGGATCCCAGTGGGGTCCGAGCACCATTATCTCTTTCCTGAGATCGATTTCTAACGCCGACAATGCTTGTCTGATATGGGAGCTGCTCACTGATAATTGCCTGTAAAGATTGAGTCTACGGTCATTTAGTCTAAACAGCCGGGTCAATGTCACTATGATAAAGATCAAATCTGGGTGACATTTTCTGTCGTTAAGGCGCTAATTTGTCAGAATTGCTCACATCTTGTCATCTATTTCGCGATGAGCTCGGCTGAGAGTGGCCACTATGTCGTCGGTTTGCTTGTGTACCCTGAGCTCCCTGAACAGGGTATCGGCCTGTGGATACTGGCGATTGAGGTAGCTGAACCACTGTTTGATCCGTGCCGGGTAGTAGCAACTCTTGCGGCCGCTGAGCTCTTTCTGGCTGTAACTCATCAGCAGTGCCAGGGTCTGTTGCCAGCTGTATTGCATGGCGCCGTTTTTGATGTGATCCGCCAAATTGGGCAGAGAGATGGCGCCGCGGCCCACCATGATACTGTCGCAACCCGTTACTTCCATGCAGCGCAGGGCATCTTCCCGGTTCCAAATCTCGCCGTTGGCGATCACGGGAATGGCCAGTTTTTCACGGATCTCAGTGATATATTCCCAATAGGCGGGTGGACGGTAACCGTCTTTTTTACTGCGGGCATGGACAGCCAACTCAGTGGCGCCGGCTTCATAAATCGCCAGCGCGTTTTCCATAAACAGGCTCTTGTCTTCGAACCCCAGGCGAATTTTGGCGGTCACCGCATGAGGTTCAGGAACTGCCTGCCGCATGGCTTTGACTATCTTATGGATCTGCTCCGGATACTGGAGTAACACGGCACCGCCTTTGCTGCGGTTGACCATCTTGGCCGGACAACCAAAGTTGGCATCTACCCCTTGGGAGCCGAGTTCTATTGCCCTCAAGGCGTTTTCAGCCATCCAACCAGGTTCCTGCCCTAAAAGCTGTACCCTGACCGGCGTACCACTGAGAGTCATGCCGCCCTGCAGCAGTTCGGGGCAGAGGCGATGGAAGACTTTTTCAGGCAAAAGTTGATCCACCACACGTACAAACTCTGTGACCATCAGATCATAAGGATTAATTGCAGAGAGCAGTTCCCGCATCAGATTGTCAACAACCCCCTCCATAGGGGCGAGAATAATACGCACGTGTTTAAGGCCTGGCTGAAATAGAAAGTGGCGCATTCTACCTTAAATCCCATCCGGCACCAATCGACAGCTTAAAAGGCACAGGCTTATTCGAGAGATCTAACTGTTAACAGCTTGATCTTATCGGCATTTGCTATTTTACTCATGTATCCCTACATGGGGTTTTAGGTAAAAACTGTGATCCGTGGTTGAAAATGTGAAATAGATTCTGCTGTCCCCGGGTCTGATATTGCAAGCCGGCAATCGAGGCCGGTCACTCGTAACAACTCTATGAGCAACAGGCAGGAAAGACAATGAAGACAGTCAAGACAACTACAGTAGCAGCCGCTTTGGGTATGGTTATCGCAGGTTCCACCGTCGCGGCAGAGGCCCAGGCCAGTGCTTTCGGTTTTCAGGCAATGGAAGCCGGTTATCAATTGGTTGGTAATGAAGGCAAGTGCGGCGAAGGTAAATGTGGTGATAAGAAAGCCAAAGAAGCCGAGCACAAGGGCCGTGAGGGTAAATGCGGCGAAGGCAAGTGTGGCGAAGGGATGAAGAAAGCTGCCGAAGGCAAATGTGGTGAGGGCATGAATAAGGCCGCCGAGGGCAAGTGTGGTGAAGGCATGAAAAAAGCCGCAGAAGGAAAGTGCGGTGAAGGCAAGTGTGGCGAAGGAATGAAGCATTCCGCCGAGGGTAAAGCCAAAGCCGAAGCCAATAAGGTCAAGGAAGGCAAGTGTGGTGAAGCCAAGTGCGGTAGTAACCACTGAAGCTGAATAGTGCAGGGCGCATTGCGCCCTGTCTGAAACCACAAAGGCGGTAATTATTTATGAATAACTGTGTCGGTTTGGGGCTTAGGCGGGAGATGCTGGCCGAGTTTTGTCAGGCAGCACCCAAGGAGGCCGATTTTTTCGAGGTCGCGCCGGAAAATTGGATGCGCCTGGGGGGTAAGTTTGGAAAGCAGTTTCGACAACTGACCGAGAAGCATTCATTTTACTGCCATGGGCTCAGTCTTTCTATCGGTAGCCCAGCTCCGCTGGATCTGGCGTTTATCAAGGAGATTAAGCGCTTTCTCGATTTGCACCAGATAGATGTCTATTCAGAACACTTAAGCTATTGCTCTGCCGATGGGCATATGTACGATCTTATGCCTATCCCTTTTACTTATGAGGCTGTACGGCATGTCAGTGCCAGGGTCAAACAGGTGGAGGCGATTCTGGAGCGGCCATTGATTCTGGAAAATGTGTCCTTTTATGCCGCGCCTGGTGCCGAGATGACAGAGCAAGAGTTTGTCTGCGCCGTGCTGGAAGAGGCTGACTGTCGTCTGCTGCTGGATGTCAACAACATCTATGTCAACTCGGTTAATCATGGCTATGATCCTGCAGCTTTTCTGGCGGCCATGCCCAGTGAGCGCATCGCTTACCTGCATATTGCCGGTCATTATCAGCAGGATGAAGATCTGATTATCGATACCCATGGCGCCGATATTATCGACCCTGTCTGGCAACTGCTGGCAGAGTGCTATCGATTGCACGGGGTGCATCCCACCTTGCTGGAGCGGGACTTTAATATTCCCGAAACCCAAGTCTTGTGTCAGGAGTTGAAGCAGATAGACACGCTGCAACACCGGGCCTTGGGTGCATTTGCACAAGAGAGGAGAGCTTGATGGCCTTGGCCCAATTACAACAGGCTTTTGTTGCCTATTTGCGGCGGGATGATATGCCTTTGCCGGCCGGCACCGATGAACGGCACATGCGGGTATATCGCGAGCTTTTTTTCAATAATGTCAATGGCTTTGTTTCCAATGCCTATCCGGTTCTTAAGTCGTTGCATACAGAGGCGCAGTGGTTGGCGTTGGTAAAGGATTTCTTTGCCCGCCATGATTGTCAAAGCCCGTTGTTTATCGATATTGCCGCCGAGTTTCTCGACTATCTGTGCCGGGAACAGGCAAGCGCTTTGGATGCCATGCCTTTTATGCTGGAGCTGGCACATTATGAACTCTTGGAACTGCAGGTATCTGTGGCAGTGGACAATTCGGCGTCTTGGCTGGAGCCGACCGAACTCCAGGCGCTGGAGCAACTGGCTGCAAAACTGCAATTGGCCGTCACCACCAGAGTGGCGCAATATCAGTTCGAAGTTGACCGAATTAGCCCAGATTTCCGCCCGGATTCGGTGGCGGCCACCCCGGTATTTTTCTGTGTCTATCGTGACCGGGAAGAGGAGGTGCGCTTTTTAAGGCTCAATCCCATGACGGCGCAGCTGTTGGCCAAACTGCAGCAAACGCCGCTGAGTTTTACCCGGTTACTAGCTTGGCTGGCAGAGACATTTCCCCAGTTTCCAGAGCAGCAGCTTTGTCAGGGTGCGCTCACTACTTTGGCGGAGCTGGCGGTCTTGGGCATTATCCGTAAGCAACCCACAGCCACCATCCAAGCCACAACACCTTGTCAGGCATGAGTTTATTTTAGCTGTACTTGCCTTGGGCTGACCCTTTGGCTGACATTGATGCCTGAGTACGGCCTGAATGCAAGGGAGTGGCTAATCCCATTGAAAAAACATGGTTTTTATCGGCATGAGAAAGGGCTAGAATAGCGCGGTTTTGTGATTGAGATCACTCCCACACTGGCCCTAGAAGTAGAGGAGCTGTCATGAGTCAGCCGTTTAAAGACCCATTCAATATTTTGTATTTTCTTGGTTTTATTCTGGTAATGCTGTTACCTACACTGCCTGCCAGTCTGTCTTGGCTGAAACACGCGGGATTGATCTGAAGCAGCAAGATCCAGCTTTTGCTACAATGGCCACCCTCAGCGGTGGCTTTTGTTTAGGCGCGACCGGTTTTCCAGAGGAAATTGGATGGTTATCAAAAGAGGCTTCTTTTTAATCTCGGGTATCTTGAGCCTGGCTATGGGATTACTCGGCATCGTCTTGCCTGTGCTGCCCACGGTTCCCTTTATTTTGTTGGCCGCTTTTTGTTTTGCCCGCTCCAGCGAAAGGCTACATGATTGGCTGCACAGTCATCCTTGGTTTGCCCAGCCTCTTGCCGATTGGCATTCCCGTAAAGCGATGCGTAAAGGATTAAAGCGAAGGGCTTTTTTGGTCAGTGGTGCCAGTTTTGCCCTCAGCATTGCCTTGGTGCCACTTTGGTGGGTGAAACTCTTACTTGCCGTTTGCTGTGTCTGTCTGTTGTTGTTCCTGTGGCAGATCCCCGAGCTGGAAGATAGTGAGTGATCCTGTAGACAAAAACGCCGACTTGTCGTGATTTTGTCATTCAGTTGGGGTAGCCTTGGCGCGCCTTGAAACCACCAGGGAAATTTAATGAGTTTCAACATTTTGCTTGTTGATGATAATAACATCAGCCAACAGGCTTTGGCCGAACTGTTCCAGAGCCAAGGTTGGCACTGTACGTTGGCCACCAATGGCATGCAGGGGCTGGCGTGCGCCGAGCGGCAAAACTTCGATGCCGTGATTAGTGGCTTTTTCATGCCTTTGCTCGACGGGCCGCACTTCATCCCGCTACTCAGGCAACTCGACGGTTATGCCAACCTGCCTGTCGTGGTGCTAAGTACTCACAGCCAAGAGGAAGTGGCCGCCAGTATGGATATGTCCCAGGTTAATGGCTTTTGGAGAAAACCATTGAACTGTGACACAAAGCAACAACTCCTGGATCACTTATCGACAGAGATTGTTGCATGGCGGATTAAAGCGGCTTAAGCTTTAGCCGGATTTTTGAAATGCAGTCCACCTCAGTGTGGACTTTTTTGTTGTAAAGAGCCGGGCCCAGTGTCTGGAAATGAAGTATTGAGACTATGGCAATGAACTCCGACAGCTTAAGCCTGATTAAGCAAAGCATTAAAACCATTCCGGATTATCCTAAAGCCGGGATCCTGTTCCGCGACGTAACCAGTCTGCTTGAAGACCCGGTTGCCTACCAGTTAAGTATTCGTTTGCTGGTGGATCATTATAAAGATCATGGTTTTACCAAGGTTGTCGGTACCGAAGCCCGTGGTTTCCTCTTTGGTGCCCCTCTGGCGTTGGAGTTGGGTGTGGGCTTTATTCCCGTGCGTAAGCCCGGCAAGTTGCCAAGAGAAACCATAGCCGAAAGCTATGAGCTGGAATATGGCCACGACACCCTGGAAATGCATGTTGATGCCATAGTGCCGGGTGACAAGGTACTGGTTATCGATGACTTGCTGGCAACCGGTGGCACCATTGAAGCCACAGTTAAGCTTATCCGTCGCTTAGGCGGTGAGGTGAAGGACGCCGCATTTGTGATCTCTCTGCCGGACCTGGGCGGTGAACAGCGCCTGACCGAGCAAGGGCTCGAACTGGTTAAGCTGTGTGAGTTTGACGGCGAATAAAAGCTCAGCCCTGCTGCTTTGCGGGTCGTCTCGGTAGCGTGAAGTCATACCTCATGTTATTGTTTTACGATCCGCGGAGCTTGCTCCCGCAAAGATACTTTTATGGATTTTGGGGAGTTTCATGTCCTATCAGGTACTAGCCAGAAAATGGCGACCTGCCAGTTTTGATCAGGTAGTCGGTCAATCTCATGTCTTGCATGCATTGACCAATGCCCTGAGTCAGCAACGACTGCACCATGCCTATCTGTTTACCGGTACCCGCGGCGTCGGCAAGACCAGTTTGGCGCGCCTGTTTGCCAAAGGGCTCAACTGCGAAACCGGGATCACCGCTAAGCCATGTGGCCAATGCAGTGCCTGTCAGGAAATTGCCCAGGGGCGTTTTGTCGACCTTATCGAAGTCGATGCGGCTTCCCGTACCAAGGTAGATGATACCCGCGAACTGCTGGATAATGTTCAGTATCGCCCGACCCGGGGGCGTTTCAAGGTTTACCTGATAGACGAAGTTCACATGCTGTCCCGCAGCAGTTTCAATGCGCTGCTCAAGACACTGGAAGAACCCCCAGAGCACGTCAAATTCCTGCTGGCCACCACAGATCCGCAAAAGCTGCCGGTGACTGTACTGTCCCGCTGTCTGCAATTTAACCTAAAGAGTCTGGATCAGACGGAGATGGCCGGCCAGTTGCAGCATATTTTGCAAAGCGAAGGTCTCAAGTTTGAAACTTCTGCGCTGACGCTTCTGGCGCGAGCCGCCAACGGCAGTATGCGAGATGCCCTGAGCCTGACAGATCAGGCTATCGCCTTTGGAGCCGGGCAAGTGATGCTGGAGCAGGTACAAACCATGCTCGGCGCCATAGATGAGCGCCAGGTGCTGGCGCTGTTTGATGCGCTCCTCACAGGTGACATAACCAAAATGATGCAGGAGGTGGCCAAGGTGCTGGCATTTGGCGCCGATGCTGCCGAAGTGCTGCGCAGCCTGCTGGAGCTCTTGCATCAGATAACCCTGAGCCAGTTTGCGCCGGCGGCGGCCAATCTGTCGCTGTTCGGCCCCAGAATTACCCACTACGGTGAAAACCTCACCCCCGAGCAGGTGCAGCTCTATTACCAGTTGCTGCTCAGCGGTCGCAAGGAGCTGCCTTATGCACCGGATCCCAAGTCAGGGCTGGAGATGGCGTTACTCAGAGCCGTTGCCTTTGTGCCGGAAACGCCGCCCAAACGCTGGCAAAGGGGAGAAGTCGCCGATTTATCTGCCTTGGATAACAGCAGCAGTGCCGCTGCGCCTGCGACGGTCGGGGCGCCGAATCAACACCTGGCAAGCAATAACGTTGATGAGATAAAACCTCAAGCCGCCTCTGCTCAATCTGTTACAAGCCAGGCTGTCGAAGCGCAAGCCGAAAAGACGCAAGCTGCCAAGATGCCAACACAGGTAAGCCCGGCGGCTGAGATGCAGGCGAGCAGTGTTGACTCACAGATGGCTGCCGATGAGGGCGAAGATGCAGACGAACAGGCCTTATTGGCCGAACAAGCGCTGCTGTTATCCCAGGCCGGTAGCATGGGGTTCCGGAATGAGGCCTCTGAGTCTGCTAAAGTGGCCGAGTCTCTGCCGGCTCGGCAACCGGCTGCAGCTCAGCCTCATGAGCCTGTGTCACAAGCTAAAACCTCGACTATTGGCGATGAGCAGCAATCCCAGGATGACTTCTATGCTGCCATGGGCTATTCACTGCAAGGTGAAGGGCTGGATAGCAGCCTGGATTTTTATCAGCAGCAGATGTCGATGGACGGCCAAATGCCATCCGCTGCAGACAAGAGTATCTCCGAAGCATCGCTATCAAATAAGCCATCAAGCGAGCCAGTGCCTGCCGATGCCAACATAGACTCGGGCAGCGATGACATCTTGGGTGATGATCTGCTCGATCAGGTGCTTGCCACCCGGGATTTGCTGCTCAGTGATATAGAGGCCGCCAGCCCCAAGGACGGTGAAGAAAAAAAGCCTTTGCTGGAGCGTCGCAGCGCGGCCGTCACACCTGAGTCCGATGCTGTAGCGGCCACTCAGTCTGAAGCGGCAGCAGAGCCAGGAAACAGCCCTGAGCTGAGCAAAAGCCCTGAGCGGGTAGACAGCCTTGAACCAAGCAATAACCCTGAGCCTTCCCAAGCAGAAACGCAAACTCCTGTTGCCGGGGAAGTGCCTTCCGAATCTGGCCCAAGTCATGTTGCGGCGCTCAAGGAAGACCGGCCACCATGGGAAGATGCCCCAGAGGGTGCGGTTGAAGCGGGTCGCGAGGCAATGCAAGACAGTGAAACGGTTCAAAATGTGGCTTTCCCACAAGCCGAACCAGAGTCTGTGCCTGAGTTTTTGCCTGAACCTGAACCTGAGCCACAACATACCGCGCAGCAGACAGCACAGGAAGCTGCACCACAGGCGGTAGACGAGCCGGGACATGAGCTGAAAAATGAGCTTGAGCTGGGATCTGGTCAAAGCACTACAGTAAATACTGTAAACACAGGAGCTCGGCCTGCATCCGAGCCGGGCCAAGCACCAGGCCCGGAGTCCGCCGAGGCCTTCGCCCATGCTCCGCCCTGCGGTCATCCACAGGATCTCTATTGGTATAAATTGATGTCCTCGCTCGAAATAGGCGGCCGGGTAAGGCAACTGGCGGTAAACTCAGTCTGTGAGCGCATAGCTGAACCGCTGCCCTTGCTGCTCAAGCCGGATCAGAAGCACTTGGCGGCAGATTCGGCTATTAAACAGCTCGAAGAGGCGCTTTCCAAACTGTTTGGGAAACCTTGCCGCACAGAGATTGTCGTAGGAGTAGATGACCAAAGGGAAACGCCGTTGGAAATTCGTCATCGTTTTCATCAGGAGCTCCTGAGCGGGGCTCATGCTTCATTGATGAATGATGAAAACATTCAATGGCTTGTCAGTCATATGGGGGCCGAACTGGATCAGGATACTCTCGGATATCCCCCTGAGCTGCTCAGTCAACGGGCTAATTTGATTGCAGACAAGGCGCCCTAGGGCACTGTGGATGTTACCCGCTTCATAAGATTGCCGCTCAAAGCGACTCTTGGATTGCCAAGCGGGTTTATTTCAGTAAGATTAGCCAACTTTGACCTGTTACTCACAACTTGAATTGAAGAGATAAAGCTATGTTTGGAAAAGGCGGTATGGGCAACCTGATGAAGCAAGCCCAGATGATGCAAGAAAAAATGGCCAAAATGCAGGAAGAGATTGCCCGCATGGAAGTCACTGGTGAGTCAGGCGCAGGATTGGTGAAAGTCACCATGACCGGCAGCCACAATGTTCGCAAAGTCGAGATAGATCCCAGCTTGCTGGAAGACGACAAAGAGATGCTGGAAGATCTGATCGCCGCGGCATGCAACGATGCGGCTCGCCGTGTTGAAGAGAACCAAAAGTCCAAGATGGCCGAAGTGACAGGTGGCATGCAACTGCCTCCTGGCATGAAGATGCCATTCTGAGTCGGAATAACAGATGAAATTCAGCCCACTGGTGGATGAATTGATCCAGTCGCTGCGTTGTCTGCCAGGTGTCGGCCCTAAATCGGCACAGCGGATGGCGTTTCAACTGCTTGAGCGCGAGCGTAAAGCCGGGCTCAAGTTGGCTGAAGCGTTGGAGCGAGCCATGAAGGAGGTGGGGCATTGCCAGTCTTGCCGCACCTTCACCGAGGAAACGCTGTGTCCCATCTGCGCCAGTCCTCGGCGCGGCAACGCCGATACCATCTGCGTGGTTGAAACGCCGGCTGATGTGTTGGCTATCGAAGCCGGTGGGCATTTCAGTGGCCGTTATTTTGTGTTGCTGGGGCATCTGTCGCCGCTCGATGGTGTCGGACCCGAAGAGTTGGGGCTGGCGCTGCTGGAAGAGCATCTGGCCAAAGGCGAGATTGCCGAGCTGATCCTGGCCACGAACCCGACGGTTGAAGGTGATGCCACGGCGCATTTTATTGCCGATATCGCCCATCGCTACCAAGTCAAGGTGAGCCGAATCGCTCATGGGGTTCCGGTAGGCGGTGAGCTGGAATATGTCGACAGCACAACCTTGGCATTGTCGTTCAACGGGCGAATGCCGCTCTGAAACTTGGGTTAATGTGCCTTCTGTGAATACCGGCCCCGCTTATGCGGGGCTATTTTTTAACTGTGACAGGTGTGCCTGCCTTTGGGAGAATAGTTTGCCGTCCATGGGTAACCCGAGTCATTGGGGCTGGTAGCTGCCTACCTCGGGTTTAAACACTTTCACTATACGGTTCCAACTATTGATGGCATTGATAGCTATGGTCAAATCTGTCATCGCCTGAGGGCCGAAACAATCCAGCACCTGTTGGTACTCTTCATCGCTGATGCTTAAACCGGCGGTCAGTTTCTCGGCCCAACCGAGGGCGACACCTTCTTCGTAGCTATAGATGGGCATGTCCCGCCAGGCATTGAGGCCAAAAATTCGTTCGGCCTTTTCGCCGTACTTCAGTGCGTCTTTACTGTGCATATCAATACAAAAGGCGCACTGATTGATCTGTGAAACTCTGAGTTTGACCAGCTCCCAGATAGTCACTGACATGGTTTCCGATGCATTGAATTGTTGGTGGAAGTAGCTTTCCTGTTGGTAAAGAATCTTCATTGCCTGTGGTGCGGCGTTCGCGTAATCGAGTCGTTTCATCATGATATCTCCTGAGATAGGGTCTCAGACGATAACCAGGCAAAGAGCGCAAAGATTGGATATTTCCGACATGGATGGAAATCGTCAATCGGCGTCCAGGCGATATTTTGGGCCATGTGAGGGCTATTTTTTCGACGGCTGTTATCGGTCTGTGTCCTTCCGCCCTTGAATTTAAAAATCGCATCCCCATTTAGTTAAGCAACTCAAGTTGGTTTAACCTATTGCGATAAACAAGGGAAGCTATTCATGTCACATCAAGAAACTCATGGTTTTCAAACTGAAGTCAAACAACTTTTGCATTTGATGATCCACTCTTTGTACTCCAACAAAGAGATTTTCTTGCGTGAATTGGTATCCAATGCCGCCGATGCCGCCGACAAACTGCGTTATCTGGCGCTTACCAACGATGCGCTTTATGAAGGTGATGGCGAGCTCAGGGTACGTATCAGTACCGATAAGGAAAAGGGCACTATTACCATTGAAGACAATGGTATTGGTATGACCCGTGAGGGCGTTATCGAGCATCTGGGTACCATTGCCAAGTCAGGCACTTCAGAATTCTTCAAAAACCTCTCCGGCGATGCCGCCAAAGACTCGCAGCTGATTGGTCAGTTCGGTGTGGGTTTCTACTCGGCCTTTATTGTGGCCGACAAGGTAACGGTGAGAACCCGCGCTGCCGGCCACAAGGCCGATGAAGGCGTGCAATGGCAGTCTGCAGGTGAAGGCGACTTTACCGTTGAGAACATAGTCAAAGAAAGCCGTGGTACCGAGATTACTCTGCATCTGCGGGAAGAGGAAAAAGAGTTTGCCGACGACTGGCGTTTGCGTTCTATCATCACCAAGTACTCAGATCATATCTCCATTCCGGTAGAGATGTGGCAGGAAGGTTCGCCCGAGTCTGAAGGCCCGGATGGTGAAAAAGTACCTGCGACTGAAGGTCAATGGCAAGTGATGAACAAGGCCACCGCGCTTTGGACCCGCAACAAGTCTGAGATTTCCGATGAGGAATATCAGGAGTTTTACAAGCATATCTCCCATGACTTCAGCGATCCTCTGCTGTGGAGTCACAACCGGGTCGAAGGTAAGCAGGAATACACCAGCTTGCTGTACATTCCTTCCAAGGCGCCTTGGGACCTTTGGAACCGGGATCGCAAGCAGGGTCTGCAACTCTTTGTTCAGCGTGTATTTATCATGGATGACGCCGAGCAGTTTATGCCCTCTTACCTGCGTTTCGTCAAAGGCCTTATCGACTCAAACGACCTGCCGCTGAACGTCTCCCGTGAGATACTGCAGGACAACAAGGTGACCCAAGCCATGCGCACGGCCATCACCAAGCGGGTGCTGGGCATGCTGGAGAAACTGGCAAAAGACGACAGTGACAAGTACCAGCAGTTCTGGGCCGAGTTCGGCCAGGTACTGAAAGAGGGCCCGGCAGAGGATTGGAGCAACCGCGAGCGTGTGGCCGGCTTGCTGCGTTTTGCCTCGACCCACAATGACACTGCGGCGCAAACGGTATCGCTGGACGACTATATAGGCCGGATGAAAGAAGGTCAGAGCAAGATTTACTATATAGTTGCCGACAGCTATGAGGCGGCGGCCCACAGTCCGCACCTAGAACTGCTGCGTAAGAAGGGCATCGAAGTGCTGTTGATGTCTGATCGCATCGACGAGTGGCTCATCAACCATCTGACCGAGTACAAGGAAAAGGCGCTGCACTCTGTCACCCGCGGCGAGTTGGATCTCGGTGAGCTGGAAGATGAGAATGAAAAGGCCGAACAGGAAAAACTGGCGGCTGAGTCCGAGTCTTTGCTCAAGCGTATCAAAGAAGCACTGGCTGATAAGGTGAAGGATGTGCGGGTGACCACGCGTTTGACCGATACCCCAGCCTGTGTGGTGGCCGGTGAAGGTGAGATGTCGAGCCAGATGATCAAGCTGATGCAGGCCGCCGGCCAACAGGTGCCGGAAGTCAAACCGACATTTGAGCTGAACCCGACGCACCCGCTGGTGGCCAGGCTCAATGAAGAGGCAGACGAAAGCCGCTTTAATGACTGGAGTAACCTGTTGTTGCAACAGGCAATGTTGTCAGAAAAGGGCAGCCTGGCCGACCCATCTGAGTTTATCCGCTTGATGAACCAGATGCTGCTTGCCAATCTTAAGTAAGCCAATCAAAAAAGGGCCTTTATGGCCCTTTTTTACTCGGGAATAGCCCGACCATCCAACAAGGATTGCTATGGAAACACGTATCGAACTGACCCGCGACAATATTCAACAGGTGGTGGAAGCCTCGAAACAACAGTTGGTCGCGTTGGTCTTCTGGGCCCAGCAGAGCCCGGAGAGTCTGGGGCTGCTCGGCACCATGGAAGCATTGGCAAGCCGTTATCAGGGGCAACTGCTGCTGGCGGCCGTTAACTGTGAAACCGAGATGGAAATTGCCTCCTATTTCCAGATCCAGAGCCTGCCGACCACTTTGTTCCTCAGTCAGGGCCAGCCGGTTGACGGATTTGCCGGGGTGCAGGACGAGTCGCAAATTCAGGCCATGCTGGATAAACATCTGCCCGCCGCCTGGGAGTTGCAACTTGCTGACGCCAGAGAATTACTCGCAGGAGGCGATGCCGCGGCAGCCCTGGTGCTGCTGAAGGAGGCCTATGGCGAGCACAACGGCGCCGAGGTGGCCTTGCCCTATGCCGATGCATGCCTGTTAAGCGGTGATATTGCCGGTGCCAAGAGCTTGCTTGCCGGCATCAAGCTTGAAGATCAGGATGCATACTACGCCAGTTTACAAGCCAAACTCAAATTGGCGGAAGAGGCTGCCGATACGCCGGAAATCCGCTCTTTGCAACAAGCGCTTGAAGCGGCTCCGGGTGACCTGAGTTTACTTGGCAAGCTGGCAACAGCACTGCATCAGGCGCACCGGGATGAAGAGGCTCTTGAGCTGCTTTTTGCGCAACTGCAGCAAGATCTCAACGCCGGCAATGGTGAGTTGAAACAACAGTTTCTGACGATACTTTCAGCCCTTGGCCAGGGGAATGCACTGGCGAGCGGCTATCGTCGCAAGCTCTACAGTTTACTCTACTGATAGAGTCAAGCTTGACAGCCCAAGCCTCTGCCTGAGCGGTTTTGACCATTTTCAACAGGTCAGAGCTGTCAGGTTTTTTTGGCGTTTCTGTGGCTAAAGTCGAAGCCAAAAGCCTTCTCATGGGCGGTCAGATGTGCGAAGATCGCCGCCCTAACAAGAATATCAATGCGAAAAGAGGACTCTTGATATGCGCATTATCCTATTGGGCGCCCCTGGTGCCGGTAAAGGTACCCAGGCTCAGTTCATCATGGAAAAGTATGGCATTCCACAGATCTCAACCGGCGATATGCTGCGTGCTGCCGTCAAGGCCGGTACGCCTTTGGGACTGGAAGCCAAGAAGGTGATGGACGCCGGACAATTGGTTTCAGATGAGCTGATCATAGGTCTGGTCAAAGAGCGCATTACTCAGGACGATTGCGCCAAGGGTTTCCTGCTGGACGGTTTCCCGCGCACCATTCCACAGGCTGATGCCATGGTGGCCAACGGTATCCATGTCGATCATGTGATTGAGATCGATGTGCCGGACGAAGAAATCGTCAAGCGTATGAGCGGTCGTCGGGTGCACCCTGGTTCTGGCCGGGTTTACCATGTAGTCTTCAATCCGCCTAAAGAAGAAGGCAAGGATGACGTTACTGGTGAAGAGCTGGTTATCCGTCCCGATGATGAAGAGAGCACAGTACGTAAGCGCCTTGGCATCTACCACGAACAAACCAAACCTCTGGTGGATTACTATGGTGCCATGGCTGCCAAGGGTGATACCAAGTACAGCAAGTTCGATGGTACCCAGAGCGTTGCTTCCGTCAGCGAAGCCATTGTGAAGGCACTGGGCTGATTAATTATCAGAACCGGTTCTCATAATCGAAAAAAGCCCGCAGCTGCGGGCTTTTTTTATGGTTTTAGCGATGTTAACTTGGCGCCATCTTTCTCGGAACAGGAATAATACAGTGCAGGATACCCGTCCTCCATTCGGTGTGCTTTTAGTTAACCTGGGAACTCCCTCTGCGCCAACCAAAGCGGCGGTGCGTGCTTTTTTGAAGCGGTTCCTCAGTGATCAACGTGTGGTGGATCTGTCTCCCTGGCTGTGGCAACCCCTGTTGCAAGGGATTATTCTCAATACCCGCCCGGGCAAAGTCGCCAAGTTGTATCAGTCTATCTGGCAAGTAGAAGGCTCGCCATTAATGGTGGTCAGTAAACAGCAGAGACAATCCCTGGCGGAATTGCTTCGGGAGCAAACTGGCTGCCATATTCCTGTGGAGCTGGGTATGAGCTATGGCAGCCCGTCCTTGAATGATGGCCTGACGGCGCTGAAAAATGCCGGTGTGGACAGGGTGCTGGTGTTGCCTCTCTATCCTCAATATTCCTGCTCCACTGTGGCCAGTGTGTTTGATGGTGTTGCCGTTGCACTGAAACTGGAGCGTAATTTGCCTGAGCTGAGGTTTGTGCGGGATTACCACGACAAGCCAGGTTATATTCAGGCCCTGGCAGGCAGCGTCCGTACCCATTGGCAGCGAGAAGGGCGGGGACAAAGGCTGCTTATGTCGTTTCATGGGGTGCCTGAGCGCTACATCAAGGAGGGCGATCCTTATCGCAGTCAATGCGAAACCACGGCCAAGTTGCTGGCCGCCGAACTTGGCCTGGGTGAAGGCGAATGGCAGCTGTGTTTTCAATCCCGTTTCGGCAAAGAGCCTTGGTTAACCCCTTATACCGATGAGCTGCTCGAATCTTTGCCGGGGCAGGGAATCACAGCGGTCGATATCATGAGTCCCGCCTTCGCCGCCGACTGCCTGGAAACACTGGAAGAGATAGCCCAAGGAGGCCGCGAGAGCTTCCTTGAAGCCGGTGGGAAACAATATCAATTTATCCCTTGTCTCAATGCACAATCGGCTCATATGCGTTTTCTTGCTGATTTGGTGAAGTTTCACACTGAAAACTGGCATTAAGCCGGCGAGCGCGCACTGGTGCGGCGGTGGATTTGTGATAGAATCTGCCGCCATTCGGTGTGGTCGCTGGCAGCCCAGTCAGCCTGGCCTAAGATCATTATCAGGAAAGTCTGTACTCAAGCAGTGCAGCTACTCAGGGACGAAGACAACGAGAGCCCAATATGAAATTTCCCGGTCAGCGTAAATCCAAACACTATTTCCCGGTCAAAACCCGTGATCCTCTGCTGGCGCAGTTGACTCAACAGCCGCAACCTTTCAGTACCTGGATTTCAGGTATAGATCAAACTCTGGTGGATATCGAAGCCAAGGTCGAAGATGAACTGCTGCAGCGTTACGGCTTACCCAAAGGCAACTCGACTCTGATTGATGATGCCAGTGCCCACCAGTTGTATCATGAGCTCAAAAGCCGTGAGTTGGTCAGCGATGAGTTTGCCGGCGGTACTATCGGCAATACCATTCACAACTACTCAATTCTCGCCGATGACAGATCTGTGCTCTTTGGCGTGATGAGCAAGAATATTGAAGTAGGCAGTTATGCCTACCGCTATCTCTGCAACACCTCGTCCAAGGTAGATCTTAACTACCTGCAACCGGTTGAAGGCCCTATAGGTCGCTGTTTTACCCTGATCTCCGATGGCGGTGAGCGCACTTTTGCCATCAGCAAAGGCTCAATGGACAAGTTAAGCCCGGAGTTTATCGATAAAGAAGTGATTCAGGGCAGTTCTGCTTTGGTGTTGACTGCCTACCTGATGCGAGCCAGCGATGGCGATCAGATTGGTGAAGCGGCGTTGACCGCCATTCGCTACGCCCAGGAAGCCGAAGTGCCGGTAGTACTGACCTTGGGAACCCGCTTCCTGATTGCCGAAGATCCCAAGTGGTGGCAGGAGTTTATTCGCCAGCACGTTACTGTGCTGGCGATGAATGAAGATGAAGGTGAGGCGCTGACCGGATTTGCCGATCCTTTGCTGGCCAGTGAAGCAGCACTTGAGTGGTGTGACATGGTACTGACCACAGCGGGTGCTTCAGGACTTTACACCGCCGGTTATACCAACGATGCCGAGAAACGCGAGACGGCTCATACTCTGCTTCCCGGTGCTATTCCTGAGTTCAACCGTTATGAGTTCTCCCGCCCGAAACTGAAAAAAGACTGTGACAAGCCCATCAAGGTGTATGCCCATATTTCGCCTTACATGGGCGGGCCGGAGAAGATTCACAATACCAATGGCGCCGGTGATGGCGCTCTGTCTGCCCTCTTGCATGACTTGGCGGCCAATACTTTCCATAAGACCAACGTGCCGGGCTCCAGCAAGCATAAACGCGATGGTTTGTGTTACTCCTCATTCTCGCAAATCTGTAAGTACGCCAACCGGGTGGCTTATGAAGTGCTGGCGCAGCATAGCCCGCGCCTCTCCAGAGGTTTGCCTGAGCGGGAAGATAGCCTGGAAGAAGCCTACTGGGAGCGTTAAGCTCGTTTCCACAAGTAGATTAAAAGACAAATAGATTAAAAGAAGAGGGCGCTCAAATGAGCGCCCTCTTTGTATTTCCACTCTTTTTGTTTTTGGTATCTGAAAGCCAAGCAGCAAGGGCTAACTTGGCTTTGATACCCAAATCCGGATTATCCCTTACATGGGAGTGTGGTGTTCCTTGTGAAAGCTGACATTGTTTTTGCCGGCTTTAGGGTCATTGAAGGTCTCTTCATTGAACTCATTTTCCGACTTGGCAATCACCACGGTTGCGACTGTATCACCTGTGACGTTAACAGCAGTGCGCACCATATCCAGCAATCTGTCTACGCCGATAATCAGTGCTATACCATCTACCGGCAGGCCCACTTGATTGAGCACCATGGCCAGCATCACCAGACCCACTCCGGGTACCCCGGCTGTGCCGATTGAGGCCAAGGTGGCCGTGACAACCACAGTGATATAGTCGGTAATCGTCAGGTCGATACCGTAAACCTGAGCAATAAACACAGTCGCCACACCCTGCATGATGGCGGTGCCATCCATGTTGATGGTCGCGCCCAAGGGTAAGGTGAACGAGGCTATCTTGTTATCTACGCCCAGGCGATGCTCGGCCGTTTCGATAGTGACCGGCAGGGTAGCGTTGGAACTGGCGGTACTGAAGGCAAATAGCTGCACGTCGCGCATTTTACGGATAAAGGTGAGGGGATTCAGCCCTGAAAGCAGATTGAGCAGCACTGGGTAGGTGACAAAGGCATGTACCAGCAGTACGCCCAGTACCACAAAGAAGTAAGCGACTACGCTGCTGAAGGTCTCCATACCGAGCGTCAACGCCAGTTTACCCATAAGGGCAAATACGCCATAGGGGGCCAGATGCATGATCAGGGTTACCACCTTCATGATCACCTCATTGAGGTCCTCAAACAGGGCGGCAACCCGCTTGCCCTTGTCGCCCACATGAGAGATGGCGAAACCAAAGATCACGGCAAAGATGATGATCTGCAGCATATTGCCTTCGCTCATCGCCTGCATCGGATTGGTGGGCACTATGTTGATTAACACTTCTGCCAGGCTGGGGGCATCTTTGGCCTCAAAGCTGTTACCTGCGGTAGGCATACTGCTATGTCCAGGATGCAGCAATACCGCTGCCATTATCGACAGTGTCAGGGCAACGGCTGTGGTAAACAGATAGAAAGCCAAGGTTTTACCCCCAAGGCGTCCCAGTTTTGAAGGCTCACTGAGTGAGCTGGTACCGCAGACGAGAGAGATAAATACCAGTGGCACCACCAGCATTTTCAAGCTGGAGAT
Source organism: Shewanella sp. YQ_9 (assembly GCF_043103185.1). Lineage (NCBI taxonomy): Bacteria > Pseudomonadati > Pseudomonadota > Gammaproteobacteria > Alteromonadales > Shewanellaceae > Shewanella > Shewanella sp. YQ_9. Next base: position 229,428 of record NZ_JBICJO010000033.1, on the reverse strand, counting down.
AAAGATGGTACCGACAACGTTGAGAAAACCTTCGGTGATGTAATCCTCAACAAAGATGAAGTAGGGGTCTTGCCGAACTTGTTCTGAGTTCAGGTCACCATCGGGGAAAAAATGTCTCAGAAGAAGGCCGAATAAAATACCGGCCGCCATCCCGATAAGGATCTTGCCGGTCAGGCCTATTTTCTTGGTTGGAGTGAATGCCATAAATCTTCCTGTTTAATTCTTGTACTTTTGTTATTTGGCGCACTAAAGCCTAGCAAGAAAGCTCTCTCGAGGAAATGATACGTGAGTTAAAGTTTTTGGCAAATAATGAGTCGTATAGCGCATTTGTGCTGGAAATGTTTAAGGAAAATTGTGTAATGTTGCTCTATAAGTAATACACAAGCAGATTGTTCGTATTTATTGAGTAACAGGGAGTCTGACAATGAGGTCAGCGTTTAAGTTTTGCTTCACTTTATTATGTAGTTTTCTTTTATTTGCCTGTGGCGGTGGGGGCAGTATTTCAGATACCGGAGATGGCTCGACGCCGCCAACGGGAACAACAACCGTCACTCTGAATATTTCAGATCCCAATATTTCCGCAGAAAACCCTGCGACCTTGACTGCGACTGTCAGCAATAGCTTAACGGGAGCGTTGGCGGGGCAACTGGTGACTTTTACCCTAAGTAACGAAAACCTGGGCACCTTCAACCCAGCCATAGGCACAGCCCTGACTGATGCAGATGGCAAAGCCGTGATTTCGCTGGCAACGTCCAACATTGCCGGTGCCGGTACTGTTAGTGCTGCAATCAGCTCAGGAGAGTCTGCCTCGGTCGGTTTCACTATGAAAGGTGATGGCGGTCAAGCCGGAGGTGGCGCGCAAGTCACCTTAACTCTTACTGACGTTGATGGTAATACGACAGACAGCATTACCAGCACATCTCCCGGTATTCTTGTTGCCACAGTAACCGGCCTGTCAAAACCGGCCATAGTGACATTCGATGCCTCTTTGGGCGATCTCCCGATAAAAACTGCGATTACGGATGCCAACGGTAAGGCCAGCGTCAGTATTTATGCAGGAAGTACTCCAGGCGCCAGTTCTGCCACCGCCTCGTTGGCAACCGGTGAAAAGGCTGAGCATGTCTTTGTGATCGGTGCTTCAGATGTACAGATGGGGAGTGGTGATCCTTTTGTTTCCGGAAAAGCAGCAGTGAGTGCAGCGACTCTATCGGCGGGGGGTACCGCTACGATTTCGGTAATGTTGCAAGATAGCCAAGGTAAGCCGTTTACTGAACCTGTCGATGTGAGTTTTTCATCAACCTGTTCCAAAAAGACTTCTCCTGAAGCCGTAATTAGTAGCCCTGTAACGGCCATTAATGGCCTGGCGACCAGTACTTATCTGGCCAAAGGATGTGTCGGTGACGATAACATCACGGTTTCTGCCGATGTTGGTGGCAAAAACCTGTCTGCTACAGGGGTTGTGAAAATATTGGCAGCCGACGCCGGAAGCATAGTGTTTGTTGATGCTTCCCCTGAGAATATCGGTATCAAGGGTACAGGTTCGGATGAGTCCTCTATTATTCGCTTTAAGGTGTTGGATACCAATGGTAATGCTGTTGCCAACAAGGCTGTCAGTTTCAGCCTTAATACCGATGTAGGTGGTTTGAGTCTCAACCCGGCAACGGCGACAACCAATAACGAAGGGATAGTACAGACAGTTGTAAATTCGGGCACGGTAGCAACTACCGTTCGGGTGACGGCTGACATAGATGGGACCTCTCCGCTGATCTCCAGTCAGTCCAGTGTCTTGGTTATCTCTACCGGTAAACCGGATCAGGACTCCTTCTCGCTTTCGGCTGAAACCCTCAATGCCGAGGGATGGGATGTAGATGGCACGGCAGTGAAAGTAACTGCTCGTCTGGCCGATGCTTTCAATAACCCGGTTCCGGACGGCACGGCGGTTTACTTTACAACAGAGGGGGGCGCAATTACTCCTTCGTGTACCACCACAGGTGGTGTTTGCTCAGTGACTTGGACCAGCCAGAACGCTCGCCCTGAAGGCCAATTACTGGTCGATAACAGCGGCTCCCGTAACCCCATTGCGGAGCTTTCTGCAACCGGTGGCAACTTCTATGGCCAAAAGTATGGTGGCCGCGCAACCATCACAGCTACAGCCAACGGTGAGGAGTCTTTCCCGGATACCAATGGTAACGGCCGTTTTGACGCATCTGAAGTCGCTGCATTCCAAGGTACTGATGTCAGTGGCCAACCTTATGATCTGGCAGAGGCCTTTGTTGATCACAATGAAGATGGATTGTTCAATCCTCAGCAAGCCGGTGGTGAAATTGGCGGTGAGAATGAGGAACTGATCGACTTCGACAGCGATGGCGTATTTGACTCGGCCGATGGCAAATACAATGGTGTATTGTGCTCTATCCCCGCCCATGACGCTTGTGCCGATGGCATTAGTCATTCTCAATCCATCAACGTACGTTCCAGCTTGGTGATGGTAATGTCTGGCAGCACGGCTTATGCCACCGACCCAGCCGACATCCGCATCATTGATCGTGACGGCGATAATCTGGGAGGTGACATTGATATCAACGGTAAATCGAGTGCGACAGTCCAGTTCACTATTTCTGACCTGCATAATCAGCAAATGCCATCCGGAAGCGTGGTGACCTTTACGACATCTGCCGGTTCGGTAGCCAGTTCAGGAAGCTATACTTGGCCCAGCTCCAATCACAACGGTGGCCGTCAATTCAGCGTAACCTTGAAGGGGGCAGATGAACCAGATTCAGGTTCCTTCATTGTTAAGGTCAAAACTCCTGGTGGTGCAGAAACCGAAGTCGTTAACTTGAAGGTCAATATTTATTGATAAAATCAAGTGACCCAAAAGGCGCCATCGGCGCCTTTTTTATCAAGAGTGTTTGTACATGTCGATTGGTCTATAACGACTTGAAATACGTGCTATCTACAAAAAGACCACTCATTTGAGTGGTCTTTTCATTAAGAAGTTGCCTATCTCTGAAACTGATAGACACTACCGAGCTTCATTATCTGGGTCAGCTCATCCAGCGCGGTGCGAGACTCGACTATCAATTGTGGGTCGGCCAAGTCTGCGGGTAACAAGCGGTCGCGGTAGTGTTTGTCCACCCAGGCGTTGAGGCGAGTAAACAGGTTATCGTCGAGCAGTACATGCTGATTGATGGCTGCCAACTCGGCATCATTCATGGCGACCCTCAGACGAAGGCAAGCCGGGCCACCACCGTTTTGCATGCTTTGTTTAACATCAAAGTATTCAACTTTCTGAATCGGAGTATCCAGAGTCAGCAGTTCATCGAGGTAGGCCTTTACCGCAGGGTTCTCGGCACAATCGGTTGGCGCTATGATGACCATTTTGCCGTCACTCATACTCAAAAGTTGTGTGTTGAACAGGTAAGATTTGACCGCATCCTGAATACTGACTTTGGCGGTCGGTACTTCAATGAAATGGATATCACCTTCCAGCTTGGCCCGGATCTCGGCCAGCTTGGCCTTGGTATCGACAAAGGCTTGCTCGTGATGAAAAAGCACATTGCGGTTACCGACAGCAATCACATCATTGTGGAATACGCCTTGATCTATCACCTCAGGATTTTGTTGAATAAAGACAGTATTGTCTTCATCGAGACGATGTAAACGGGCGATAGCCTTTGAGGCTTCCAGCGTTTGTCTGGCGGGAAACTTCTTCGGCTTTATGGCCTGAGGGTTGGTAGCTTCCTGGCCGTAAACAAAGACTTCGACTCCGGCATGACCATATTCCTGACACAGGCGGGTGTGGTTGGCAGCGCCTTCATCACCAAAACTGCTGTGTTCCGGCAGGTGCTGGTGGTGTACAAAATAGCGACTGTCACTGAAAATGGCCTTGAGAATGTTGCCTGTGGTTTGCGGCTCGATTGAGCGATGCAATTTATCCACCAGGTTGGCCGGGGTAAAGTGCACGCGGCCATCATGGGTATCGGCGCTCGGGGATACGGTTGCTGCATTGGCGGTCCACATGCTGGAAGCGCTGCAACAGGCTCTTAGAACCGCCGGTGCCTGCTCGGCGGCCTTCTGCAGTACTTCTTTATCGGTACCGCTAAAACCTATCCTTCGCAGCGTATGCAGATCGGGGCGTTCTTGCGGTGCCAGCATGCCCTGGATCATCCCCATGTCGGCCAGCGCCTTGGCTTTTTGTAATCCCTGCTTGGCCGCAGCCTTGGGGTTGGCTGCCTGGGCAGCATTGTTCAGGGAGGCGACATTGCCGAACGACAGGCCAGCATAGTTGTGGGTGGGTCCCACCAATCCGTCAAAATTCGCTTCAAAATGCTTCATTGCTTGTCCTTTTGGGGTATTTGAGGTTGTTATAGGGGCCCAATCCAGGCCCTGGACTGGCCCCAGTATACTTGAGCTCCTAGGCTTAACAAGTCGCCCCACAGGGTGGCAAAAGTGCTTTTTCATCACAAATGCATAACTATTACTTGCTTGCAGTGAAATAATGAAATATTAGTTTTTAATTACGCAATATTATTTTGTACAAATTTTTAACCCTGCTTAAAAATTGAGTCGCCGGTACACATAAAAGAGGGATTAACTTGAAAGTCCGAGGACAACCCTCTATATATGGTGCCAATTTTCACCGTTCTGAGATCGTTTGGCGCAAATCACACTATGGGTAAATCGCTAGTTATTGTCGAATCGCCGGCCAAAGCCAAGACTATCAACAAATATCTTGGTAAAGAATTCATCGTTAAGTCGAGTGTGGGTCACATACGTGACTTGCCGACTTCCTCCTCCGCCGACGCCAACGGCAAGGCAAAAAGCGCAGCCGAAGTGCGTAAGATGTCACCTGAAGAAAAGGCCAAGTACAAGAAGGTGAAAGAGAAAAAGGCTCTGGTTGCCCGTATGGGGGTTGATCCTGAGCACGGCTGGAAAGCCAACTACCAAATTCTGCCTGGTAAGGAGAAGGTGGTAAAAGAACTGCAAGCGCTGGCCGATTCCGCCGATGAAATCTATCTCGCGACGGATTTGGATAGAGAAGGGGAAGCGATTGCCTGGCATCTGCAGCAGGTGATAGGCGGCGACAATTCCCGTTATAAGCGGGTGGTGTTCAACGAGATCACCAAGAGTGCCATCCAGGATGCCTTCAGCAAACCCAGCGATCTCGACAACAATATGGTCAACGCTCAGCAGGCTCGACGTTTCCTCGATCGGGTAGTGGGCTTTATGGTTTCGCCGCTGCTGTGGAAAAAGGTTGCCAGAGGCCTCTCTGCCGGACGGGTTCAGTCGGTAGCCGTGCGTTTGGTGGTTGAGCGGGAAGCCGAAATTAAAGCCTTCGTGCCTGAAGAGTTCTGGGATCTGCACGCCCAGTTGGCGACCGCTACCGATGATGCTCTGACCATGCAAGTGGTCAAGCAAAACGGCAAGGCATTTGAGCCGGTCAATCAAGCCCAGGCGCTGGCTGCTGTGGCAGCACTGCAATCGGCCAGTTATGAGGTGATCGGCCGCGAAGACAAGGCCACTCAAAGCAAGCCCAGCGCTCCCTTTATCACCTCGACACTGCAGCAGGCCGCCAGTACCCGTCTCGGTTTTGGGGTGAAGAAGACCATGATGATGGCCCAGCGTCTCTATGAGGCGGGTCATATCACTTATATGCGTACCGACTCTACCAATCTGAGCCAGGAAGCGCTGGATAACGTCAGAGCCATGATTGCCAAAGAGTTCGGCGACAAGTACCTGCCGGATGCGCCTATTCGTTATGGCAGCAAAGAGGGCGCGCAAGAGGCTCACGAAGCGATTCGACCTTCAGATGTCTCTGTACACGCTGCGTCACTGACCGACATGGAGCGTGACGCTCAGCGGCTCTATGAGCTTATTTGGCGCCAGTTTGTTGCCTGTCAGATGACTCCGGCTCAATATGATGCCACTCGACTCACGGTCAAGGCCGGTGAGTTTGAGCTGAAGGCCAGTGGTCGCACCCTGAAATTCGATGGTTGGACCCGGGTACAATCTGCGGTCAAACGCAAGAATGAAGATGAAGTCACCCTGCCATATCTGGCGGAGGGCGATAAACTGGATCTGAAACAACTGGATCCCAAACAGCACTTTACCAAGCCACCGGCGCGCTACAGCGAAGCCTCTCTGGTTAAAGAATTGGAAAAGCGCGGCATAGGTCGCCCTTCCACTTATGCCACTATTATTTCCACCATCCAGGATCGGGGCTATGTGAAGGTGGAAAACCGCCGTTTCTACGCCGAAAAGATGGGGGAAATTGTCAGTGAACGTCTGGTGGAAAACTTTGCCAACCTGATGAACTATGACTTTACCGCCGGAATGGAGCAGACCCTGGATAACGTTGCTCAGGGGCAACTCGACTGGAAACAGGTGCTTGATGGCTTCTACAAAGACTTCACCAAGCAGTTGCAACATGCCGAGCTGCCACCGGAAGAGGGTGGTATGCGCCCCAACCAGATGGTGCTGACAGACATAGCCTGTCCTACTTGTGGGCGCCCCATGGGGATCCGTACAGGCACTACAGGCGTGTTCCTGGGATGTTCCGGCTACGAATTGCCCCCGAAAGAGCGTTGTAAGACCACGCTGAACCTGACTCCGGGTGAAGAAGCGATCAGCGAGAGCGAAGATGCCGAAACCGAGGCGCTCAGGGCCAAGCATCGCTGTGGCATCTGTGGCACCGCCATGGACAGCTACCTGTTGGATGAAACCCGCAAGTTGCATGTTTGCGGTAACAATCCTGCCTGCCCGGGTTATGAAGTCGAGAAGGGACAGTTCAAACTCAAGGGTTACGAAGGCCCGGTCATTGAATGTGACCGCTGTGGCAGCGATATGGAGCTGAAGAACGGCCGTTTCGGTAAGTATTTTGGCTGCACCAACAGCGAGTGCAAGAATACCCGTAAACTGCTCAAGAATGGCGAAGTGGCGCCACCCAAGGAAGATCCTATTCCATTGCCCGAGCTCAAGTGCAGCAAGTCAGACGCTCATTTCGTCTTGCGTGATGGTGCCTCGGGTATCTTCCTGGCCGCCAGCACGTTCCCGAGATCCCGTGAAACTCGGGCACCACTGGTCTCCGAGCTGGTGGAGTACCGCGAGTTGCTGTGGCCCAAATATCAGTTCCTGGCCGATGCGCCGGTGAAAGATGATGAAGGTAATCCGACTCTGGTGAAGTTCAGCCGCAAGACTAAAGAGCAGTACGTGGCCAGCGAAGTTGATGGTAAGGCAACCGGCTGGGTCGCCCACTATCGCGATGGCAAGTGGTTTGCTGAAAACAGCAAGAAAAAGAAAGCCAAGAGCTAAGCTCAACTGAATACTTGAGCCAATAACGCCCTGCAATTGCAGGGCGTTATTGTTTGTGAAAGTGTAAGTTGACCCTAAACGGGCTGTATCGGCAGCCTGGATTATTCGGAATAAATTAATCGAGATAGAATTGGCTGAGAGAACTTTGGGGATGAGTTACTTGGCTGGCAGAGTTCACTTGGCTAGGCAAAACCGACAGCAGCAACAAAAAGCACCCAAGAGGTGCTTTTTGTTGGAGTTTACCGGTAGTAGCTTAAGCTCAAGTTGACGGCTTACCACTTCTTCTTAGGCTGGAACAACACATCGATATCATCTTCATCATTTTTCTGTTTGGGGGCGCTGGGCTGAGCCATCTTTTGCGCGCCCATGATTTCATCGAGCAGTTGCTTGGCTTCATCCACTTTTCGGGCAATAAAGGGATCATTCGGAGTTTGTGCCTTGATGGTATGCAGGGTACTGAGTGCCTTGGTGACCATCTGCCTCGATGAGCCGTATTGTTTCATGTAACTGGCGGCGCGGGCGCGTGACAGCATGCTCTCCACATTGATCCTGAGTTGCAGGCTGTCAATGCGTCCTTCTTCAGCGGCAAATACTGTGGGATCGACTTTGCCCTTGTTATGCTCGGCGCGCAAAATCGCCTTGAGCTTTTTCAAGGTCTGTACCAGCACCAATACCTGACGATCGTTGTCAGGCAGGCGAAAGTTTTCAATGGCCGGTGTTTGAGGGCCGCTGCTTTGCAGATTGTTGATCAGCGCCTCAAGATCAGTCAGCCTCCGCTCATAATCCCCTTTCTGATTGGCTTTGCTCAGGGTAACGGCGATTCTTGCCGCATCCTGAATACGCTTGTAGAGCACCAAAACCATTTGTGAAGAGCAAGGGAACATGCCGGTATTGGAGAGGACTTCTTCGGTTTCGTCCAAAATAGCCCGTTGGCGAGCCAGCTCGGTACGACGTTCGGCCTCGGCTCGCTCTTTTTGTTGCTGAATAACATTGATGCCGATCACCAGCAGAAGAAGCGCGCCAATCAGCACCAGTACAAGAGTAAATGCCATAGCCTTTCCGTAAATTTTATAATTCTGTTAATGCTACAATAAATCAATAAACTAGCCTAGTTATCTTAGTCCAGCATGAGGTATCTGTCCTGAAGATAGTTCGCATTCGTGGCTATATTCCTGTTTGATTTAGTTATTGCTTTATACTATAACCATTGATTATAGATGTCCGGCATTACAACATTCAAATTCTGCTCCTGAATGGGGCAGGAATTCAAGGATCTAAAGATGAAACTGCAACAGCTCAGATATATTGCAGAAGTGGTCAATCACAACCTCAATGTTTCCGCTACCGCCGAAAACCTTTATACCTCTCAGCCAGGGATCAGTAAGCAGGTACGCATGCTGGAAGATGAACTGGGGATCCAGATCTTCGGTCGCAGCGGTAAACACTTGACCCATGTGACACCGGCCGGCGAGCAGGTCATCAAAATCGCCAATGATATTCTCGGTAAAGTCGAAAGTATCAAGAAAGTGGCCGAAGAGTACACCAAGCCGGATCAGGGGGAACTGAATATTGCCACCACAGATACTCAGGCCCGCTATGCTTTGCCGCAAATTATCCGCCAGTTTATTGAACGTTATCCCAAGGTAAATCTGCATATGCATCAGGGCACGCCATCGCAGATAAGCGAAGCGGCTGCTCGCGGGGACGCCGATTTTGCCATCGCCACCGAGGCGATGCATCTCTATTCCGACCTGATTATGTTGCCTTGTTACCACTGGAATCGTTCTGTGGTGGTATCCAGAGATCACCCTCTGGCCAGCCGCAGTCAGATCAGCATTGAAGAGCTGGCGCGCTTCCCCTTGGTCACTTATGTGTTCGGTTTTGACAAGGCCTCGGAAATTGAGCGTGGTTTCCATGGTGCCGGGCTTGAGCCCAGAGTTGTCTTCAGTGCCACCAGTGCCGATGTGCTCAAGACTTATGTCAGATTGGGTCTCGGGGTGGGTGTAATAGCTTCCATGGCGATTGATCCAGTGATTGACAAGGATCTGGTGGCTATAGACGCCAGTCATCTGTTTGCTCACAGTACCACTAAGATAGGCTTTAGAAAGGGCAGCTTCCTGCGTAGTTATATGTATGACTTTATTGAACGATTTGCGCCGCACCTGACAAGGGATGTGGTGGAAAAGGCGGTTACATTGCGTGATGCGCAGTTGATAGAGCAGATGTTCGCCGATGTCGAACTGCCGCTGCGCTGAGACCACTGCTTAACAGAACCGTCCACAAGTTGGGCGGTTTTTTATGCAGTTACAAGGTTGGAGAAGTAACTGCGATCATTGCACCTTGGGGATTTTTTGACGTTCTCACTAAGCTCTTGGGTAAATTTCAGGAGCCGCTTCACAGTCTGTTGATCTGAATCAAAATTATGGTAATGATATTTATTATCATTTAAGTCTGTCGTTCAACGGACTTTCCGATGATTTTCACTCCCTCCATGACGGGGATCGCCAGCCCATCCCCCTTGCAGTTTGCTTTTAGCCCAAAACGTGCGCCCCATTCCCATGGCGGAGTCAGAGTTGAAGCTCAGCTTGATGCCGGCCAATGGCACGAGCTTTGGCAGCAAACCTCGACCAGCAGCCAGCGTGCTCTTTATCTGCACATCCCTTTTTGCCGAAAACGCTGTAGTTTCTGTAACTTTTTTGAAAATGGCGCCAAGCCGCAAAGAATAGCCGATTATGTTGAAGCCTTGAGCGCTGAGCTGCGCCGCGCCGGCCAAAATCCACTGGTGCAAAGCAGGCCTTTCCAGGCCGTCTACATAGGTGGCGGCACGCCGAGCGACATGACGGCCAGCCAAATCGCACTTCTGCTGCTTTCACTGACTGATTTCCCCTTGAGTGATGATGCGGAAATCACCCTGGAGGGGCGTCTCAACGGTTTTGGCGACGATAAATGGCAGGCGGCACTCAATGGTGGGGTTAATCGCTTTTCATTCGGGGTGCAGAGCTTTGATACCCAGGTGCGCCTTGCCGCGGGGCGTCTGGACTCAAGGGAAAAGGTCATAGAGCGTCTACAGCAACTCAGCCGCCGAAATGATGCACCTGTTATTGCCGATATTATCTTTGGCTTGCCCTGGCAAGATGAGCGGGTGTGGCAGCAGGATATTGCCGATGTGATTGAAAGCGGCATTCACGGAGTGGATCTGTATCAGCTGATAACCTTGAGTGGCAGCCGTATTCAGCGCCAGCAGCAGAGTGAGGCTGAAGCGCCGCGTGCTGACAGTGCTACTCGCGCGCGGATGTACGCTTATGGTGCCAAGACTCTTGAGGCCGGCGCCGAGATCATTCCCTTTGGTGCCGGTGCCGGCGGTAACATTCTCGGGTATGGCATCATGTATGGCCGTGAGCTTTCGGCCTGGCAGCAGGCGCTGAAGCTAGGGATCCGGCCACCGGCCCATATTACAGCGCCTGTGCCCAAAGGATTTGCCGGCACGATTAAGGGCGCTCTGGACTCAGGCTCCCTGGCATTTTCTCTACTGCCTGACAGTCTGGTCGGTCACTTGATGCCGCTGTTTTTACGTTGGCAAAGCCATGGTTTGGCCGAGCTCAGTCAAACGGCTTTGAAGTTGTCTCTGGCGGGGCGTTTTTGGAATGTCAGTATGCAGTCGGGCTTGTTTGAATACCTTGAGCGCAACCCGCCGGCGGAATATCCATCTGTTACACAGGAACGGGAAAATTGTGCTTAAGGTCTGCAAGCGATCAGAAAAAGAGGGTTACGGGCATAGGAAATCCTGTAAACAGGGGAGGCAGTAATGAGGCGTTGCCTGAGCAACGCCTCATATGAGCTTTGGTGAACGAATCTACTCTTACTATCCCCTGAGTCAGCGCAGGGCTGCACCAATCAACATTCGACGATATTAACCGCCAAGCCACCTTTGGCGGTTTCCTTGTACTTGCTGCGCATATCTTTGCCGGTATCCATCATGGTCTTGATCACCTTATCCAGGGAAACCTTATGATTACCGTCGCCGCGCAGCGCCATGCGTGAAGCGTTGATCGCCTTGACGGCGCCCATGGCATTACGTTCGATACAGGGAACCTGTACCAGGCCGCCGACAGGATCGCAGGTTAACCCCAGATTGTGTTCCATCCCGATTTCCGCCGCGTTTTCGACATGCTCGACCGTACCACCCATGATCTCGGTCAGAGCGGCTGCTGCCATGGAACAAGCCACGCCGACTTCGCCCTGGCAGCCAACCTCGGCTCCGGAAATGGAGGCGTTTTTCTTGTACAGAATACCTATGGCCGCGGCCGTCAACAGAAAGCGGCTACAGACATCTTCATCCACTTCCTGAACAAAGGTGTCGTAGTAGCAGAGCACGGCGGGGATGATACCGGCGGCGCCATTGGTCGGGGCCGTTACCACCCGATCGCCGGCAGCATTTTGCTCATTCACCGACAGGGCAAACAAGTCCACCCAATCCATGGCATTGAGGGGATCTATGTTGTTGCGGCCCTCAGCCTTGAGACGGCGATACAGCGCCGGGGCGCGGCGGCGCAGCTTGAGACCGCCGGGCAAAATACCTTCTTTCTGATAGCCTTTCTCCACGCAGGCCTTCATGGTTTGCCAGATATGCCACAGTTTGGCTTTGACTTCACTCTCTGGGGCTATGCTGAGCTCATTGGCCATCATCAGCGAAGAGATGCTCAGGCCATTGTCGCAGCACAGCTCCAAGAGTTCGCTGGCGGTATTGAAATCGTAAGGAGCCTGGGCAATGGGAGTCGCCGGAGAGGCGTTACGCTGCTGAATTTCATCCTCATCGAGAATAAAACCGCCGCCGACCGAATAGTAAGTGCGTTGATACAAACACTCTCCGGCCTTGAGGGCGTAGAGTGTCATGGCGTTGGCGTGTGCCGGCAGTGTCTTGCGTCTGTGGTAGGTGATGCCATCTTCGCGGGTAAACTTAACCTTACGGCCATCGCTGAGTGTCAGTGTCTGGCAGTCGGCCACCTCTGCCAGAATCGTCTCTATGCTGTCGGTATCGACGGTTTCCGGATCTTCCCCCATCAATCCCAGGATCACCGCCTTGCCCGTACCGTGGCCCTTGCCCGTTTGTCCAAGAGAGCCAAAAAGCTCGGCCTGCAGTTCGTCGACCTGTCCAAGTAAGTCATCTGCAGCCAGTTGTTCGATAAAGATTTTGCCCGCTTTCATCGGACCCACGGTATGGGAACTGGAGGGCCCTATACCTATCTTGAACATATCGAATACGCTAATCATTTGGTTAACCCTGTTGCTGTTTCGTTGTTATTTTAGTCATTGGGAGGCGCATTGCTCGCGCATACGCGGGTTTCGGAGTAACCTTGACCCCAGAGTTACTCTGCCCATAGGGCAAGTATCCCATACTTTTGGCCTGGAATATCATTAGTTATTTTTATCAAGCTATGGTCGGATTAGCCTTGCTAACAATGGGATTGACCCTAGTTGCGCTATCCTGGCAGCCATACCTGTATCGGGGCTAACACCATTTCGTACCTTTTTCAGTCGCTTTCATGCGCGGTACCCTGTTGGAGATGTTTATGAGTCACTTAATGCTGGATCTTGCCTCTGTCGAGTTGACGCCAGAGGAGGCCTCTGTCCTGCAGCACCCGGCCGTTGGCGGCCTAATCCTTTTCAGCCGTAATTACCAAGACAGAGAGCAACTGATAGCCCTGATCCGTGCGGTTCGCAGTGTGCGTCCCGAACTGCTGATCGCCGTCGACCATGAAGGGGGCAGGGTACAGCGTTTTCGAAAGGGGTTTACCGAAATCCCAGCCATGGGCGATATATTGCCGGCAGCCGCAGGCTCGCTGGAGCTGGCGACAACCTGGGCCAAAGAGCTGGGCTTCCTGATGGCCGTCGAGCTCTTGGCTTGTGATATAGATTTAAGCTTTGCCCCTGTGCTCGATCTCAATGGTATCAGCCAGGTGATAGGCACTCGCAGTTTCGGCTCGAGGCCCGAGCAGGTCACCGTACTGGCAGCGGCCTTTATTGAAGGCATGACTGAGGCCGGTATGGCCGCGGTGGGCAAACATTTTCCCGGCCACGGCAGCGTCGAGGCCGATTCCCATATTGCCCAGCCGGTCGACCCGCGCAGTTACCAAGAGATTGCCGAGTGTGACATGCAGCCTTTTTCACAGCTGATCGCCAAAGAGATGCTCCAAGGCATTATGCCGGCTCATGTCATTTATCCCGAAGTAGACCCTAACCCAGCCGGTTTTTCATCTTTTTGGCTCAAACAGGAGCTGCGCGGCAAATTGGCCTTTAACGGGGTGATTTTTTCGGACGATCTCGGCATGAAAGGGGCGGCGGTAGCCGGAGACTATCAGGCCAGGGCCAGAGCGGCACTGGATGCCGGCTGTAACATGGTATTGGTATGCAATGACCCTGAGGGTGCCAGAAGTCTTCTGGGGGACTTCCCTTGGCCAGAGAGCAATCCTTTCCCGGCTGCAACATTAAGGGCCGACCCCGTAAAGGTAATGCGTGCATTACAGGATGAAGTACGCTGGGACCGGGCCCGCGAGCTGGCGGCCAGAATTTCATCCACAAAAAATTGATTTGGCACAATATAGGTGCAAACTAACTTGGTTAGTTTGAAACCTGTATAACCATGACTGGAAATGAGACTTGAGGAAACAAAATGATTTTGTATTTTCACGGATTTGATGCCACCAGCCCGGGTAATCATGAAAAAGTCAGGCAGTTACAGTTCATTGATGATGATGTGCGTCTCATCAGCTACAGCACCCAGCATCCCAGACACGACATGCAGCATCTGCTGAATGAGGTCAGTAAACAGCTTAAACTCACCGATGACCCCCATCCATTGATCATAGGTGTGGGGCTGGGTGCCTATTGGGCCGAGCGAATCGCTTTTCTGTCCGGGCTCAAGGCTGTATTGGTCAACCCCAATCTGTGGCCGGAGGAAAATATGCCCGGCAAGATAGACAGGCCGGAAGAGTATGCCAATATTGCCAGCAAATGCGTGACCGATTTTCGCAGCAAGAACCGTAACCGTGCCCTGTGCCTGCTGTCGACCGAGGATGAGGTCTTGGATAGCACCCGCAGTCATGCCTTGCTCAGCCGCTATTATGAAGTGATTTGGGACAAACAACAGAGTCATAAGTTTGCTTCGCTGGCGAGCCATTTAACTCAGATAAAAGCCTTCAAGCAAACAGAGGGGGTTGAACGGGTAGGATAAATATCCACTCATACGGTAAATTGAGTGCTTTTTGTGATCCAAGTCACGAGAGTGCCTCCGGGTTGTTTTTCAGTTTGTTTCGCTGGTTGCATCGGGCCATTGACTGTGTAAAGTTACCAATCATGGCGAGTTTGATACAGAATGTTACATTCGGTTATTCATACAGTGCCAGACCTTTTGCGTATGTCGCCCGATGCAGCTAACACTCTTTTGTTAGCTGTTTTTTTTGCTTTTTTGTTAATCAACTGCTTGATTTATAAGCATGGCAACACAAGGCCACCAAGACAAGTCTACAAGGAGACGCCCATGAAGCGGGTGCTGCTGACTGTGAAAGGCAAGGTGCAGGGAGTCTGTTTCAGACGCTTTACCCAGCAAAAGGCTCAGTCACTTGGGGTGACAGGCTATGTGCGCAACAAAGAAGATGGTTCGGTGGAGGTGTTGGCGCAGGGCGCCTTCCCGGCGGTCGACCACTTGATTGCCTGGTGCGAGCAAGGGCCACCTCAGGCTCGGGTCGATGGGGTGTATGTAGAGGAAGACGAGGCAGATGAGATCTACCTCGACTTCTCTATCAGTGATTGATCAGAGCTCTTCGCCACCATCGGCTTGAGTTTGGCTGCCTGGCTGGGCCATACGCCTTACCTGTAGGATCATCCCCATTCTTGGATGATCGAAGTAGTGTATTTCCCCGCTGCGAATACGGCGATTCTGTTCCATGGGAATGCTGTAAAGAAAGGGGGTTTGCAGCTCAGGTTCGCCTTCTTGGGTGGCCAGAGATTTATAGCCGGCCTCCCTCAAATTAAAGCGGGTTTCCACATAGAGATAATGGCTGAGATAGATATTTAAAAGCCCATCGAACTCCCACACCGCCTTGGGTGTTTTGGGGACCATCAAGCTCCCAAGCGCTGCGTATTCCTCACTGCCCATTTGATTTGGTTCACTTAGGCCATTGCCTATCGCCTGCCCAGGCAGTTTGTCTTCCGACAAGCCATTCAAAGAGGAGCTTGAAGTCGTGTCCAACTGGCTCTGGGGTAAACCTGACTGCCTGAACTGCGAGCCAAAGTTACGGCCACCAAAGAGATGCATCGCCTCTGCTCTATGGCGAGGTTTCATCTGTTGCTGCCAGGTGAGGTGCAAAAGCCCTTTCAAACCGCTCTGCCGCTTGAGGGTATTGATAACACCGCCAAATTGGGCCTGGTTCTCACTGAGCAGCAAGGCGCCGGGTTGGCTGGCTGTGCTGCTGTCTCTGGGACTGATATTCACAGGCAACTGTTTGGGCATACGGATTTCCGCTTGCTGCTGTTGGCAAGGCAAACCGGCGGCATCCGCTTGAGTCGTGTTATCGGTCTGGGCCAGAGATATCACTTGGCCTGCCTGAAGGGGACGGCCGCGCTGTGAGTCAAAGGTATCTTTATTGAGAGCCTTATCTGCTGCGCTGTCTGCGGATTGAGATTGCCATTGCGGATCACAGTCTCCCACAGTCATGCTGCTTGAGCTGATTTCGGTGGCGACCTGGGGAGTGATCAAGTCTATGGTCTTGTTCAGCTTGAGCTCCAGCGGCGTATCCGGCCACTTTTCCGTGCTTGGCCCGGGGCGCTCAAACAGGTATACCTCGACTTCGTACCAAGGGTATTGTGCCGCCTGCAATACAGGCGAAAGTGTCAGCCCCAGAGCCAGGGTTGCCAGCATATTTCGATACACTATTTTTCTCCCACAGTGTGTTGTGCCAGTTGTTGCAGCAGTAGACCCACTATCTCCAGGCGTTCTTTACTGCTTTCGGCCGCCAGGGTGAACTTTAACTTATTCGGTCCATCCATTCGATAGATTTGTGGCTGGGATTGCAACAGGCCAATGATAAAGCCGGGATCGATAATATGATCGTCACCGAACTCGACACTGCCGCCGCGGGCGTGAAAATCCAGTTTCTTCAGCCCGAGCGCGGTGGCCTGATGCTTGTACAGTGTCAGTTGCATCAGGTTACGGGTGGCTTCAGGCAACAAACCGAAACGGTCAATCAATTCTACCTTGAGCTCATCCAGCGCCGATTCCGTAGTGCAGTTGGCTATCCGTTTGTAGAGCGACAGGCGAATATTGACATCGCCCACATAGTCTTCCGGCAACAGCGCCGGGATCCTCAGCTCGATTTCACACTGCTGGTTGAGCATCTGCGCCAGGGATGGCTCCTTGCCCTGTTTCAGCGCCTTGACCGCCGACTCCAGCATCTCCATATAGAGGCTGAAGCCTATCTTGGAGATATGGCCGCTCTGCTCATCCCCCAGCAATTCACCGGCGCCGCGGATCTCCAGATCCTGAGTCGCCAGCATAAAGCCGGCGCCAAGATCCTCCAGGGCGTCAATCGCTTCCAGGCGCTTGCGGGCATCTGAGGTCATGCGTTTCGGATGCGGGGTCATCAGATAGGCATAGGCCTGGTGATGGGAGCGGCCAACCCGGCCCCTGAGCTGATGCAGCTGCGCCAATCCGAAGGTGTCGGCCCGCTCTATGATGATGGTGTTGGCGCTCGGCACATCGATACCGGTTTCAATAATGGTGGTACACACCAACACGTTGTAGCGTCTGTGGTAGAAATCGGACATTACCCGCTCCAGCTCGCGCTCGCGCATCTGGCCGTGGGCTACTACCACTCTGGCATCGGGCAACAGCTCGCGCAGCTCTTCGGCGCGTTTCTCTATGCTCTCCACATTGTTGTGCAGGTAATAGACCTGGCCGCCGCGGAGGATCTCCCGCTCTATGGCTTCACGGACACTGGCCTTGTCGTATTCGCGCACGAAGGTTTTCACCGCCAGGCGTTTGGCCGGCGGGGTGGCGATAATCGACAGATCCCGCATGCCGGACATGGCCATATTCAGGGTGCGGGGAATTGGGGTCGCCGTCAGGGTGAGAATGTCCACATTGGCCCTGAGCGCCTTGATCTTCTCTTTCTGCCGTACCCCGAACCTGTGCTCCTCATCTATGATAAGCAGGCCGAGGGCGTCAAATTTTACCTCGCTGTTGAGCAGCTTATGGGTGCCGATAACAATATCCACCTTGCCGTTTGCCAGGTCGGCAATCACCTGTTGCTGCTCTTTGGCGGTGCGAAAACGGGACATGACTTCAATCTGCACCGGCCAGTCGGCGAACCTGTCCTTGAAGTTTTCATAGTGCTGCTGAGCCAGCAGAGTCGTGGGCACCAACACCACCACCTGCTTGCCGGCGTTGACGGCAACAAAGGCGGCGCGCATGGCCACTTCTGTCTTGCCAAAGCCCACGTCACCACAGATCAGACGGTCCATAGCCACCGGTGACTGCATATCGGCGAGAACGGCGGCGATGGAAGTTTCCTGATCCACTGTCTCTTCGAACGGGAAACCCTGGGCGAACAGGGCGTATTCGGCCTCATCCAGTTCACAGGCCTCGCCGGGGCGGGCCTGACGGCGGGCGTAAACATCCAGCAGCTCGGCGGCCACATCGCGAATGCGCTCTATCGCCTTCTTCTTGGCCTTGGCCCAGCTCTCGTTACCCAACTTGTTGAGGTTGGGGGATTCATCCGGTGCCACGGCGTAGCGGCTGATGAGGTGCAGCGATGACACAGGCACATAGAGTTTGTCGCCACCGGCGTATTCCAGCTTGAGGTATTCGGCCACCACGCCGCCGGTATCCAGGGTTTCCAGCCCCTGATAGAGGGCGACCCCGTGCTCCAGGTGCACTATGGGTTGGCCGACCTTGAGCTCGGCGAGGTTTTTAATCAGGGCATCGCTGCTGATCTGGCGCTGTTTTTCCCGCCGTCTCTGCTGGGAGATCCGCTGACCGAAGAGCTCGGTTTCGCAAATTATGCTCAGCTTGGGCTCATGGAGTACGCAGCCCTTGGCAAGGGGCGAGACGATTAACCCCAGCGGTGCATCCGAGTCGATAAACGCCTTGAGATGCGGGAACAGTACCGGGCGCAACTCTATCTTGGCCAGCAACTCCATCAGCGCCTCGCGGCGGCCTTCGGATTCGGCGCTCAGCAGGACTCTGCCCGCCGAGGCGATATAGTCGGCCAATGCCTGCAAGGGCTGCTTCAGCTTATGGTTGACTGAGATATCCGGCAGCGCGCTTACTGCAGCCAATTGCTGCTGTTTTTGGGCATCCACCTGGCTCAGCTGCAGTCTTGGCCAGCGCTTGAAGGCGGCAAACAGCTGCTCGGTCAACAGATATAGGTCGGCCGGGGCCAGCAAGGGCCGCAGCGGATCGACCCGCCTGTCTTCATAGCGATTGCGTACCTGCGTCAGATGTGCATCGGCGGCCTGCTGCAGGTCGCCCAGCGTCAGCAGTTGCACATCGCCGGCAAAATAGTCGAATAGGGTCGCGGTTTCATCAAAGAACAAGGGCAGGTAGTTTTCGATACCGGCGGGCATCAAATGGCGGCTCACCTGCTGATAGATGGACTCGGGCTCTTTAACCAATACTTCAAAATAGCGCCGATAACGCTGGCGGAAGCCTTCTATGGCCCGTTCATCTGTGGGGAACTCCTTGGCCGGCAGCATCCGTACCTGCGACAGGGGTTCCTTGGATAGTTGGGTTTCAGGATCGAAATGGCGAATAGATTCCACTTCATCATCGAACAGTTCAATTCGCAGCGGCTCGGCTGAGCCCATGGGAAAGATATCCAGAATCGAGCCGCGAATGGCAAATTCGCCATGTTCATAAACCTGACCGACCAGATGATAACCGGCGCTGACCAAGTGCTCGCGCATCTGTTGCAGGCTGTAGTTGTCGCCCTTGTTCAGCAACATCACATTGGCCGACAGGAAAGACTTGGGCGGCAGTCGCACCATCAGGGTGTTGATAGGCACTATTACCAGGGCGCGCTTGGCACTTGGCAACCTTGACAGGGTTTCCAGCCGCTGGGAGATCAGATCCTGATGCGGCGAAAAGCTGTCGTAGGGCAGGGTCTCCCGGTCGGGAAACAACCACACGGGCAGGGCATCACCCAAAAGGTATTTAAGTTCGGCTTCCAGTGTCAGGGCGGTTGGCGTATCCGCTGTTACCAACAGGCTGACACCTTGATGTTGGCGGGCGAGGTTGGCCAAGGTCAGCGCGCGCTCCACGCCTTCGCCGAGGCCGAGATGGCGGATCTCGCCGGCCTTTGGGGCACCCTCAGGCGCCAGTACAGAAAACTTATTCATTGAAGATGTGATAACAGATTCATTCTGAATGGATTGCGCACCATTGTAGAGATTTAGGATGGCTCATGCCAGTTGGGATCCTGACTGGCCTTACGCCGCTTGAGCTGCTTTTGTTGCACGCTGAGACTGGCCTTGACCAAGAGTTCGATATCGGCATCCTGGATCACCCGATAGTCGAGATCGGCCAGAAACTGGCCTTCATGGCCTGGGTCGGCGCGGCATTCCCGCACCGAGGCGATGCACTGCAAGGACAGGATTTCATCGCGAATAAACAGGGTCAGCTTGCAAAATGTACCGGCGTCCAGTGCCTGGGGTAACTGCACCCGCACGCCGCTGCCGCCAAATTGCACCCCGGGGCAGTGTTGGCCTTCGCGGCTCTCCTGCTCCAATACGTGCTGTAATACCAGATCTATCTTACGGGACTGGAGTTTGAGGTAGTCGACAATCGCCCGGCCCTCATCGCCGAGTTGCCTCAGCTGCAACAAACAGCCGGCTTCCAGCGCCTTGACCTCGCTCATCAGTTTCAAGCCGGTGGATTGCATCGCCAGCAGTTGGCTCTCGGTCGGCAAGGGAGCGTCCTTGGGCCAGAGGCTGAGATAGACATCGAAGGCGTGGGGCACGCTGAAGTATGGATTGGATTCAGGAAACAAGGTCCCGCCTCTTGTATTTACCCGGTCAATCCACCTATTATCGTGCCCACTTCATTGATTTAGCAAGCGCAGCGCACAGGACATGCTATCCCTCTCATGAATCCGGGACTCTCATTTTACATAGGTTATCGTTACTGGCGTGCCCGCAAGGCCAACGCTTTTGCTTCCTTTATTACCTTCTTCGCCGTCAGCGGGATTTTTCTCGGGGTGGCAGCATTGATTATTGTCAGCTCTGTGATGAACGGCCTGGAAGGCCAGCTCAAGACCCGAATCCTGGGGGCCATTCCACAACTGACGGTACATACAGACAACTCTTTTGACGACTGGCAGAGCTTTAAAGGCGATTTGCAACAATTGCCCGGCGTGCTTGGGCTGGCGCCCTCGGCGACCACCCAGGCGATGGCCCAGTCGGCCGATAATATCAGTGCGGTGCAGCTCTATGGCATCTACCCCGAGGCCGAGAAAAATCTCTCGGTTGTAGCCAAACACGCCTATCTGGATGCCTTCGATTCGCTCAGCAGCGGCAGCTACCGGGTGTTGTTGGGCTCGGAGCTGGCACGGCGGCTCAATGTTGCCACCGGAGACAAACTGCGTCTGCTCAGCGGTGATGGTGTGGTGTACTCGCCGCTTGGGCCTGTTCCCAGCCAGCGAATTTTTGAAGTGGCGGGTATTTTTGAGATGGGTTCTCAGGTCGATGCGGGAGTGGCTTTTCTGCACTATGAAGATGCCCGCCGCTTGATGCGTCAGTCGCCAAAGCAAATTCAGGATCTCAGGCTGTTTCTGAGCGACCCCTTCAGCGCCCCGGCGCTGGCGCCCAAGGTTGAACATTTGTTCGAAGATAAGGGAGTTGAGGTGAGCGTCAGCGACTGGCGTGACAGTTATGGCCATCTCTTCGCCGCGGTGAAGATGGAAAAGAACATGATGTCTTTGATGTTAAGCCTGATTGTTGCAGTGGCAGCCTTCAATATCGTCTCGGCGTTGGTGATGATGGTGGTGGATAAAACTGCCGATGTCGCCGTGCTCAAGACCCAGGGGCTGGGCAGGCTGGATATCATGACCATTTTTATCTCCCAGGGCTCTCTCAATGCCCTGATAGGCCTGGCGCTGGGTTTGGGGGTTGGCATAGTGGCCACCCTCAACATCAATCCGCTGCTGTCGACCCTGGGGATCGCCGTATTGGGTGCCGGACAGAGGTTACCCGTGCAGCTGGAACCGCAGCAACTGGTGCTTATCGCCATCGGCACTCTGCTGATGACCCTGGCCGCCACCTTGTACCCGGCTATTCGGGCCGCCCGGGTAGAACCTGCGACTGCACTTAGATATGAATAAGAGAATCAATACCATGCAACAAGCCGCGCTCCTTGAAGCCAAAGCCGTCAGCAAGAGTTATCAGGAAGGCAAGCTCAGCACCAAGGTGCTGGAGCAGGTCGACCTCAAGGTGTATCCGGGGGAGCAGTTGGCGATTGTCGGCAGTTCGGGCTCGGGCAAGAGTACCTTACTGCATATTCTTGGCACCTTGGATAAGCCCTCTGCCGGTCAGGTGTTGCTCGAAACCGAGGACTTATACAAGGCCTCGGCTTTCCGCCAGGCACAGCTGCGCAATCAGGCGATGGGCTTTATCTACCAGTTTCATCATCTGTTACCCGAATTCAACGCCCTGGAAAACGTGGCCATGCCGGGGCTGATTGCCGGTCGACCCAAGGCGGAAGTGCGAGCACAGGCCAGGGCTTTGCTCGAAAGAGTGGGGCTGGGACATAGATTGGATCACACCCCGGCGGAGCTTTCCGGTGGTGAGCGCCAGCGGGTGGCCATTGCCAGGGCCTTGATCAACAGCCCCAAAGTGGTACTTGCCGATGAACCTACGGGTAACCTGGATGCCCACAGCGGCGAGGCTGTCTATGAGCTTATCCGCGAGCTGGCTTCACAACTGGGCACGGCTTTTGTGGTGGTAACCCATGATCATCAACTGGCGGTCAGGATGGATAGGCAGCTGCAGATGGTCGATGGTCGTTTGTCGGCGCCGGAGGCGGACCAATGACGGCGCATCCTGCCTTGCTGCCCCTGGTCATCGGCTGGCGCTTTTACCGTGCCCGCCAGAGCAGCAGTTTTATCAGTTTTATCTCTTTTGCTTCCACCGCAGGTATCGCTCTCGGGGTTGCCGTGCTTATTCTGGTGCTGTCGGCGATGAACGGCTTTGAGCGCGAGCTGGAGCAGCGCCTGCTCGGGGTTGTGCCCCAGGGGGAGTTGAGCCAGGTCCGTGAACCTATTCATGACTGGCGTCAGATAGTGTCGGACGCCGAGCAAATCGACGGCATCAGCGCCGCCGCTCCGCTGGTACGCATGCAGGGGTTGGTGCAAAAGCCGGGCGGTTTTGTCGGCTTGTCTGTGGTGGGGGTTAACCCCGAGGCCGAAGCGCGGGTTTCGACCCTGAATCAGTATCTGACACAGGAAAGCTGGCAGAGCCTTGCGGGCGACAGCAATCATATAGTGCTGGGCCAGGGGATGCTGGACAAACTGGGACTTAAAGTGGGTGATCGCCTGACCCTCTATCTGCCATCACCCCATGGCAAGGGCAGTGGTCAACTGGCGCAGGCCCGCAGTCATTCGTTGTTGATAAGCGGCAGTTTTCGTCTCGGCGGCGAGCTTGAATACACCACGGCTTATGTGCCCATGGCCTATGCCCAGCGCCTGCTTGGGCTTGCAGACGAGGTGACCGGGGTGAGAATCAAGGTTGAACGTGTGTTTGAAGCGCCGCGGCTGATTCGCGAGCTGGGTTATGCCCAGAGCCAGACTTTGTATCTCAACGACTGGACCCGCACCCAGGGGCATCTTTACCAGGACATTCAGCTGGTGCGCACCGTCATGTATCTGGTGCTGGCATTGGTAATAGGTGTGGCCTGTTTCAACATAGTCTCCACCCTGGTAATGGCGGTGCGTGACAAGGCTTCGGAAATCGCCATCTTGATGACCATGGGACTTAAGCGCGGCGCCGTGATGCTGGTATTTATTGTCCAGGGTGCGCTCAATGGTGTGCTCGGCTGCGCCATAGGAGCTCTACTGGGGGTACTGCTGGCCAAGAATCTCTCGGCCATCGCCAAGGGGATTGAGCAGTTGACCGGGCATAAGTTGCTCTCGGGGGATATCTATTTTATCGATTTCTTGCCATCCAGGCTCGAGTTGGCAGACGTACTGGTCGTGGTGGCTATGGCGCTGCTGATGAGTCTGCTGGCTACCTTGTATCCGGCGTTCAGGGCCAGTCGAATCGCCCCGGCAACCGCCCTGGCCGGGCGCTGATAAGCGACAGGCACATCCTAAATAGCAGGAACCCGGCCATCGCCGGGTTCCTGGTTTTGGTTGGCTGAACATGCTTTGGGTTGCCAAGTTTGGTCAGCGCTAAAACCATGTATTCCTAAAGTATCCCTGAATTGTGTCGCTTCAGTGACGTTACTGCCAGCAGCAACTATTTGCGTCGTTTTTGCCACTGCAGATAGATGGAGTACTGCCAGGCACTCTTGATCACAAAATATCCCGTCAGGGCACTGACCACACCCAATACCAAACAACCGAGCAGGAAAGGTGGGCCTATGGTACTGATGGAAGATTCTATCCAGGCCCAACTGGCTTCGAAGGTAAACTGCTGCGGCGGGTGATTGAGCAGCTTGGCGCCTATCAAATAGGCCAGATAAAACATGGGCGGCATGGTCACAGGGTTGGTAATCCAAACCAAGGCGACCGACACCGGCAGATTGACGTGGAAGTAGATTGCCAGCGCGGCGGCCAACACCATTTGGAACGGCATCGGCATCCAGGCAACAAACAGGCCTATGGCGAAGGCGCCGGGGGCAGAGCGGCGATTCAGTGCCCAGAGGTTGGGTTTGTTCAGCAGGCTGCCGAAGATCTTGAGGTGTTTATGATTCCTCAGTTTCTCCGGATCGGGCATGAATCTCTGAATGATCTTTTTTGGCATAGGCTTGGATTGCTGTCTTAAATTACTCAATGATGAATCAATGCTTATCGGGCTTTTGCATCGCTGTACTCTCGGCCATGCTTTGGCCTTGGATACCGCCCTTATTCTCATTGCCAATTATTGCAGTGCTGCTGGTCTTGTGCCTCAGAGTCTTGAGCGGGAGCTGGGTTCCCAAGGGAAGTGCTTTGCTCTATGGTGCTTTGGGCGGCGTGCTGTGGGTCAGTGTTTACTGTCAGTTAGTTATTGATATTAAAAGCCTTACTGACTCATCATCCAGCTCTGAAACGTCTGTTACTCAGACACTGCGGGGCGAAATCATATCACTAGTTTCTGCAAACGGCGACTGGATCCGTATGGATATTCGGCCAATTGATGATAATTCTCCAACCCTGTTGGCACCCCTGGCCTCCATGTGGCGTTTGAGCTGGCAGGGGGATGCATTGCCGTCACCGCAATTGGGTGAGGTGTGGCAGTTTGAAGTCAAACCCAGAACCTTCGCCGCCGTGCTTAATCAGGGCGGCTTCAATCGTCAGCGCTATCTGCTCGGCGAGCGAATAGCTGCCAGAGGCCAGGTGATATCAGGTGAGCGGCTGTTGCCATCAACTGGGCTCAGGGCCCGATTGGTCACAGAGTTAACTCCAATATTGGCCGAAATCGATGGCGGCGATCTGCTGCTGGCGCTGACCTTGGGTGAGCGGTCACTCTTTTCCAAGGCGCGCTGGCAAGAGCTGCGCCAGTCCGGCAATGCCCATCTGGTGGCGATTTCTGGGTTGCATCTTTCGGTGGTCGCTTTCTGGTGTTATCTGCTGAGTTTTGGAGCGCTCAAACGTTGGGCACCCACCTATGGGCGGCGCAATTTGGTGTTGGCATCTTTGGCGGCGTTGCTGATGGCACTCTTTTATGCCTATCTGGCGGGCTTTGCCATTGCCACCCAAAGAGCCTTGCTGATGCTGTTTTTGCTGGTGCTCTCTTCATTAATGATGCGCTATGCCTCGGCCTGGGATCGGCTGCTGTGGGCGCTGGCCTGTGTGCTCTTGATTGACCCCTTGGCCAGTCTCAGCGGCGGCTTTTGGTTGTCATTCTCGGCACTGGCGTTAATTTTGCTGAGCCTTAACCATCAAGTTCATAATCCTAACGCTCTGGAGCAGGAGCAAGTGCTGACCCACTGGCCTGCCAAGCTCAAGCGCTGGGCCTTGGCATTTTGGGCGATACAGTGGCGCCTTTGTCTGGGGCTGTCGTTACTGCAGGCGGTACTCTTTGGCGCCGTGACAGTTCACAGCCTGTGGCTCAACTTGCTGCTGGTGCCTTGGTTCAGTTTACTGGTGATCCCTCTGGCGCTACTGGCACTGCTGCTGTGGTCGATTTTTTCCGCTCTCGGCATGGATGCAGTGGCACTCATGCCTTGGCAATTGGCGTCTCTCAGTCTCTGGCCGGTGCAAAAATTATGGCAGTTCAATAGTCAGCTTCCCGGCGGCTGGCTCATGTTGCCGCAGGCTCTCAGCGCCGCGGCGCTGTTGCTGTTTCCGGCATGGCTTTG
The DNA here is from genome assembly GCF_043103185.1 of Shewanella sp. YQ_9. NCBI lineage: Bacteria > Pseudomonadati > Pseudomonadota > Gammaproteobacteria > Alteromonadales > Shewanellaceae > Shewanella > Shewanella sp. YQ_9. The sequence goes on along the minus strand of NZ_JBICJO010000033.1, from coordinate 203,570 downwards.
TTGGCGTTTACTGCCCAAGGGGCGGGGAGTGGCCATGCTGCTGATATTGCCCTTTGTACTGCAGCTCGGGCTATGGCTTGGACTGCTCAAATCCAAGGGCTGGCAGTTACATATGTTGGATGTGGGGCAGGGGCTGGCTGTGGTGGTACAAAAGGGGCCTAATGCATTGCTCTATGATACAGGTGCGGCTTTTGGCGAGCGTTTCAGCTACGCAGAGCGGGTGATAGTGCCTTTCCTTGGCGCCAAAGGCGTGACCAAGCTCGATTTCCTTATTGTCAGCCATGGCGATAATGACCACGCCGGTGGTACCCAAGTGCTGATGCAGGCCTTTGACCAGGCAGGGTTGATAACCGATGTCCCTGAGCTCAAGAGCAGTCATCCAAAGCGTTGGCACAGGGGCTGCCGTCCGGGGATGTTCGAGTGGCAAGGGATAGAGCTGAACTTTCTCGGCCCCGAGCAGGCAGAGCCAGGCAACAACGGTTCCTGCGTGCTGCAACTCTTCGATGGACATCATAGGGTGCTGCTGCCGGGGGACATAGAGCTGGCCGCCGAGGTTGCCTTATTGCACAAAAAAGGCTCACTTGAGAGCGATATTTTACTGGCGCCCCATCATGGCAGCCGCACTTCATCTCACCCTGAGTTTATCGGTGCTGTGGCGCCGAAATGGGTGTTGTTTGCTGCCGGGCATGGCAATCGTTGGGGGTTTCCCAAAGAGGAGATACGTTTGAGATATCACGCCTTTGGGGCCCAAGCCTTGATTTCCGGCGAGCTGGGGCAGGTGAGTATCCACTTTGATAGCCAAGGTTATACAGTGCACAGTTACCGCGAGGATCTGGCGCCATTTTGGTATAACCGCTTGTTTGGGTTTGGTATGGCAGGGAATCCAGAGTAGAATGGCGACTTTGTCATAAATATAGTTTCGCTGATGAGCACATCTCAACAACGTGAAGTCTGGACGGTTTTCAGACGTTTGCTGTCCTACCTCAAGCCTCTCAAAGGGGTATTTATCATCTCGATTCTGGCGTTGATCACCTATGGGGTTGTGGACGCTACTTTTATCGCTTTTGTGAAACCTTTTATTGATGAAGGGTTTGCCAATAATTCGGTCGTTGCCGGCGTGGAGCTGGGCACCTCCAAAGGGTTTAATGCCAGCTCGGATGTGTTGACCATGGCCCCCTTCGTGGTAGTGGGGCTGTTCAGTCTTAGGGGATTGGCCAACTTTGTCTCTACCTATGGCATCTCTTATATCAGTGCCAAGCTTATTCAGGATATGCGTCAGCAGGTGTTTGAACACATACTGTCGCTGCCTGTCAGCTATATGGACAAGGAAAACACGGGTTCCTTGATCTCCAAAGTAACCTTTGACACAGAGCAAATTGCCAGAGCCTCCGGCAGCGCGCTGATCACTCTGGTGAGAGACAGTGTCACTGTCATCGGCATGCTGGGGTTGATGTTCTATTACTCCTGGAAGCTGTCGCTTTGCATTCTGCTCATTGGTCCTTTCATCGGGGTGGTGATTGCCGTTGTCAGTCGCCGCTTCCGTAAGGTATCGCGGCAGATCCAGGGCGCCATGGGGTCAGTGACTGCAGTGACTGAGCAGATGATCAAGGGCCACAAGAACGTGTTGTCTTTCGGCGGTCAGAAGACTGAGGCTGAGCGTTTTGCCAAAGTTAACGATCAAAACCGCTATCAGAACATGAAGTTGGCAGCGGCCCAGGCCATCAGCCAACCGCTTATTATGATCATAGGTTCCTTTGCATTGGCCTTTGTACTCTATGCTGCCAGCTTTGACAGCCTGAAGGATGAACTGACCGCGGGTACCTTTGCCACTATCCTGGGTGCCATGCTCGCCATGCTGCAGCCCATCAAGAACCTCACCCGGGTTAACGCCGAGTTTCAACGCGGTATTGCTGCCTGTACCACAGTGTTTGAGTTGCTGGATACTCCGGGGGAGTCCGATAGCGGCACTCACACAGTAGAGCGGGTTGAGGGTAATCTGCGTTTCGATAACGTCAGCTTTGGTTATCCGGGGCAGGAGCGTCTGGCGCTTGAGAATATCGACTTTGAAGTGCATCAGGGGCAGACTCTGGCGCTGGTGGGTCGCTCAGGCTCGGGTAAGTCGACCATCGCCAGTCTGGTGACCCGTTTTTACACTGGGCTGAAACAGGGGGAGATCACCCTGGATGATGTCAGTATTTACGACTATTCACTCAAGTGTCTGCGTAGCCAGGTCGCTTTGGTGTCGCAACAGGTCACTCTTTTCAACGACACCATAGCCAATAATATCGCCTATGCCTATCCAGGTGAGGCGACTCGCAAACAGATAGAAAACGCCGCCAAATTGGCCTATGCGATGGAGTTTATCGAAACCTTGCCCCAAGGACTGGATACCGAGATAGGTGAAAACGGCGTGATGTTGTCCGGTGGTCAACGCCAGCGGATCGCCATTGCCAGAGCCATCCTCAGGGATGCCCCTGTGTTGATCCTCGATGAAGCGACCTCGGCACTGGATACCGAATCAGAGAAGGCGATTCAAAAGGGGCTGGATAACCTGCGCCGCAATCGTACCTCGATAGTTATTGCCCACAGACTGTCGACCATTGAAAGTGCCGATCAGATTTTGGTGGTCGATCAGGGCAAGATCCTCGAGCGCGGCACGCATCAGAGCCTGCTGGAAAAGGATGGGACGTACGCCAAGTTGTACCAGATGCAATTCGGAGGTTAAGTGGAAGCTCTGCTTAACCGTATCTGGTATCAGAAGCATTGGGGAAGGTGGTTGCTTTGGCCGCTTTCCTGGTTGTTTGCCTTGCTCAGTGGCCTGAGACGCCTGGGGTTTAAACTTGGGCTCAAGGCCTCGCAAGCTTTGCCCGTACCCGTGATCATTGTCGGCAACATTACCGTCGGCGGCAGTGGCAAGACGCCTACCGTTATCTATCTGATTGAGTTGCTCAGGCACTATGGTTACCACCCAGGGGTAATAAGCCGTGGTTATGGCAGTGGTCAAACCGAGCCGAGACTGGTGCCCCAAGGCGCCAATCCAACGGATTTTGGTGATGAGCCGGCGATGATAGTGGCCCGCACTCAAGTGCCTATGGCTGTGGGAGTGGATCGTATAGCCACCGCCGAGTTGCTGCTGGCGTCCGCTGATGTGGATATTATTATCAGCGATGATGGTTTGCAGCATTATCGACTGGCGCGGGATATTGAAGTGGTGGTGCTCGATGCCAGCCGCCGCTTGGGTAATGGCATGTTATTGCCTGCAGGTCCCTTGAGAGAGGGTGAATGGCGCTTGGAGAGTGCCGATTTCGTTATTCACAACGGTGAAGCCAGCGATACTGTCAGAGAGTTTGGTATGCAGCTCATTCCCGGTGCAGTACTGAGTGTCGCAGGGGAAAACCAGACTCAGGCCCCCACAGCGCCTATGGCGGTAAAAGCCATGGCTGGTATCGGTAATCCGGAACGTTTTTTTGAAACTCTCTCTCAGATGGGGTTCAAGCTCGAAGCTCAAGAGGTCTTTGCCGATCATCAGGCCTACAGTCTGGAGGCCTTGGCGCCACTTGGCGATGAACTGCCGCTGCTGATGACAGAAAAAGATGCGATCAAGTGTCGCGAATTTGCAAAACAACACTGGTGGTATTTGGCCGTCAATGCCAAGCTATCACCCCAATTCGATGCCCAATTGCTGACTCGGGTGCGAGAGGCAATGGCAAGCAAACAAAAGGCAAACCAAAAAGGACAGTCTGATGGCGTTTGATAAGAAACTATTGGAAATCGTAGCCTGCCCCATATGTAAAGGCAGACTGGAGTATGACAAGCAGGCACAGCAACTTATCTGTAAGGCAGATAGGCTGGCTTATCCTATCAATGATGGGATCCCTGTGCTGCTGGCTGACAAGGCCGAGCCTTGGCAGGAAAAGCAATAACAGCCCCTGTCCGATCCCCCCAATCCGCAACAGCGGATTGGGGTCTACATTTCTACTTCCCTCCCTGGCATCGTCTCCCTCTTTTGTATTAGTTGTTGTGTTTGGAAATTGTTAATTTCATTCATCAATTGTTTTTATCATTAAGCCTCTGTGGTATTAGTCTCTGAAAATGCGTTAAATAGCAGGGTTTTAGCCTAAGTGAATTTGCTTTAATAGCCATTCCCTAAGATACTAATAAGAATTTTCTGTGAACCACCACCAATTCTTGGAAGGGAGTCCTGTCCATGGAGCAACCTAAATTCAATCAATATGTTCTGCGGGTGCTGGAAGCTCATCCCGGGGAGCGTATTTGCTCGTTTGAATATGAGGGTAAAAAATACTGGCTCAAACAGGCAGAGACTCTTCAGGGGGCCATGCGGGTGTTGAAACCCAATCCTCAACTGGCGCTGGAAAAAGAGAAACAGACTCTGGAACATCTGGCCAGCCGCTCAGCTCCTGTGCCGCGCATTGTTCAGTCCGATAAGGGCTACTTTGTCGTGGAAGATGCCGGTGTGACAGTCAAAGACTGGTTGGCACTCAAATCGCAGGATCAGCAAGGCATGCAGCAGATCCTCAATGACAGCGCCGCTGCTTTGGCGGGTTTGCACAGTATGGGCTTGGCCCACGGCCGTCCGGCACTAAGGGATATCAGTTGGCAACAGGGACAGGTAACCTTTATCGACTTTGAAGCCAATCAAAAGGGTAAAGACATGCTGATGCAGCAGATAAGGGATCTGCTGGTGTACATTCACAGCTTATACCGCTACATGGGGCCGGCCAACGAAGCGATTGCCCAAGCGATAGCCAGTTATCGCCAAGCCGGTGGTGAAGCTATCTGGCATGAGACCAGAAGTTTCCTGGTCAGTTGGCAGTGGCTCTATCTGTTGCTGAGGCCGTTTCGCGATATAGGCGGCCGTGATCTCAAGCCCATCTATTGGGTGTTGTGGCATTTTCGCAATATTCCTGCCTGAGCCTTGCCGAGTCAATAAACGCCTACAACTGAGAGGGCAGTCATTCCTCGGTTAATCCCTGATACAGGGTCTTGACCCAGCGCTCCTTGGGGATGAACTGCCAGCCCCATTCCCGCCATGCTTGGGGCAGTTCCATTGCCTGCATCTGTTCGAGAGTCATGCCGCGCTGCTTGCCCTCTTTCATCCAATTGATGCAGTCATCCAGCATATGTTTGAACCTCAGGAGATCGGCCTTATTGGCCAGTTCACCATGACCTGGGATAACCAAGGTATCCTGATCTATGAGTTCAAGCACGGCCGCGACATTGTCTCTGTAGCCGATGACTGAGCCGCCGTGGTCGAGATCGATAAAAGGAAACCTGTCTTTAAAGAAGAGATCGCCCATATGCACCAGTTTGCGATCCTGCCACAGCACCAGGGTGTCACCATCCGTATGCCCTGGGCCCAGATGAATAAGTTCCAACACCTGGTTGTTGAAGTGAATTTTCAGTCCCTTGTCATAAGTGATAACAGGTAGCGCCTTCTTTTGGGTTGCTTTCTCATTCAACCGCTTGAGCACATTCTCGTGGGCAATAATGTTGGCGTTTTGGCCAAAGTACAGATTGCCCCCGGTATGATCGCCGTGAAAATGGGTATTGATGACAAAAGCCGGATGGCCCGGCTTGAGACCTTGTAGTGCCGCAGAAATCTTCTCTGCCAGCGGCGCAAACTGGTCGTCTATGATGAGCAGTCCATCCTCCCCGGCACTGACACCTATGTTGCCGCCGGCGCCGGTCAACATATAGCGACCTGGCAGCAGTTCATGAGTGGTTATCTTGACCTCGGCATAGGGATTCTTGGCATAGGAATTGTTTTCCGCCGCGGCAGCCAAGCTGACAAGTGTAAACAGCACGAGTGATGTAAAGCGTTTAAGCAAACCTGGCATGGGAACTCCAAATAGTTGAGTGCTGGGATAAAGCTAGTTCGCTATTGATGTCCGGGCAATAAAAAAGCTGCCATGGCAGCTTTTTTATCTGTTCTGCGGTGTTTTGGGCTCAGGTCCAGGGCAGCAGGCGCTGACTGAGTTTGAGCGATTGCCCGAGCCTGATGGCCGCATTATGACGCAGGCGGAAGAAGGCCTGGTAACACAGAGGCACCAAATAGAGACTGGTCAGGGTGGAGAAACTCAAGCCGCCTATGATGGCAATCGCCATAGGTGAGTATGGCGGGCCACCGCCGCCTATCTGAGTGTCTCCCAGCGCCAGAGGAAGCAGGCCCAGAACTGTGGTCCCAACCGTCATCAATACCGGCCGCAAGCGGGTGACACAGACAGAGGCGATGACCTCAGACAACTGCTCCAGTGGCGGCGTCATCTGATTGATTTGATCCACCAGCACTATGCCGTTGTTGACCACTATCCCCATCAGGATCAGTATGCCTATCATGGCCATCACGGACATAGGCGTGCCGCTCAGCCACAGGGCCCAGAATACCCCTGTGATGGAGAAGAGTATGCTGGTAATGATGGCGCTCGGCAGCAGCAGCGACTCAAACAAAGCCGCCATCACTATATAGATCATGGCAATCGCCAACACCATGTTGATCAGCATGACAGACTCTTCCTCGTCCTGACGTTGAAAGCCGCCTCTGAGTGAGTAGTCATAACCATGGGGGAAGTTGACATGCTTGAGCGCCGCCATGATCTGTTTCTGTGCCTCTTCCATACTGAGATCTTCAAGGTTAGCGCCTATGGAAAGTGCCGTCTGGCGATCATAGTGACGAATGACATCGAATCTGGGGACAATTTCCACCTTGGCCAGACTCTCCAGCGAATAGACCTTGTTGTCCTGCCGCACTATGGGCAATTGTTTTAGCCGCTCCAGCGACTGACGCCAATCACGTTCAAAGGCCAGTTCGATTCTGAGCTCACCACTGGGATCGTGGCGAAATGAACGCAGTGCCGCGCCCCGCAGTGCCAGGGAGATACTGCCGGCAATATCCTTGATGCTCAGCCCCAGGCGGGCGGCCAGCTCTCTGTCTATCTGTACTATCACCTCCTGCTGGGCACCGTTGAGCTCTGAGCGCACATCATGCAGGCCCTCTATGTTGGAGAGCAAAGGGATCACCTGTTCACTGAGGCGAATAAGCTCTGAGGTGGAGCGCCCGGTCAGTGTGACTCTGACGCCGGACTCATCGCTGCCCCAGCCAAACTGAGGCTTGGCAATGGAGAACTTGGGAAATCCTTCGCGGATCCGCTTTTTCAGCTCGGCGACATCTTCCTCCAGATCCGGCTTCAGCAGTATGGTGGAAGAGGCATCCTCGGGAGAGTAATAGCTGTAGACGGCATCTATGTGGAACTCTTCCTTATGGGCATAGAGGTAGTCTTCCATCTGGCTGACCATGGCCTCGGTGACCGCCAGGCTGTGACGTCCTTCCAACTGGTAGTTGATGTAGAAGCGCTCCTTGCTTTGGCTGTCCTGACTGTCCTGTTTCACCAACGACAGCGGCAGGGCGGTTGACAGCAACATCAGCAGTGCCAGGCAAGTAGCGGTTTTCGGGTGCTGCAATATCCAGTTGAGACTGGTGTGGTAAGACTTCTGCAGCCGCGATGCTTTCTCGACCCGCTCAAACCTGAGTTGCAGTTTTGACAGCATCAAGGGGATCAGCGTCTTGGCCACCAACAGCGAGGCTGCCAGCGAAATGCAGATGGCGATGGCAACGTGTTCGAGGAAGATGGTCAGCTCCACTTTGACCCCGAAAATATTCGGCAGGAACACTATCGCCGTGGTCAGGGTGCCGGCCAGCACCGCCAGCGCCACCTTGTCGACCCCGTTGAGGATTGCCCGATCGCCAGTGTTGTTGGGGCTGTCATCAGTATTGTTATCGACAGCGCCATGTTGCTGCTCCTGCAACACACTCTCTGTGACCACCACGGCATTATCAATCAGCATACCTATCGCCAGCAACAGCCCCATCATAGAGAGGATATTGAGGCTGTAGCCGAGAAAGTACATGCCGGCCAATGTCATGCAGATGGAGATGGGTACGGAGGAAACCACCACCAGGGTCATGCGCAGGTTGCGCAGGAACAGGTACAGCACGGCAAAGGAGAGCAGGGCGCCCAGCAGGCCGGACATCAACAAGTCCTTGAGCGACGATTTCACTCCATGGGCCTGATCTTCCATGATAAACAGCTTGATCCCCTGAAATTGCTTATCCTCTCTTGCGGCCTCAATCACTTTAAGCACCCTGGTCGAAACCTCCACCAGATTGGCACCGGATTCCTTGAACACATCCAGGCCGACGGCATATTTCTTATCCAGATGGCGGCCCTCGGTGGCTTCAGGCAGGGCGAAATTGACTTCGCTGATATCGCCCAGGGTCAAACCCGGCAGCAATACCAGCGCCTTGATCTCTTCGAGATTACGGAACTCGCCCTTGGGAGACACCTGATAGACCCGGCCGTTGTCCCTCAGGTTGCCGCCGCTTATCACAAAGTTTTCTGCCGCCAGACGCTTGTGAATGGCGGGAACACTCATGCCACTGGCAGCCAGGCGCTGGGCATCGAGACGTATCTCTATCTGTTTTTGCTCCACGCCATAGAGGGTGACCTTGGAGACGCCTTCCACCCGCTCCAGTGGCCGTTTGAGCTGTTTTTCCAGCAGATCGAAGGCGCCGGAGAGTTCCCGCTCACTGGAGATCCTGATATTCAGCATAGGCATGTCGGCGGTGGAGAACTGCATGATAAACACCCGCTCCACGTCGGTTGGCAACAGATGGCGCACCGCATCCACCTTCTCCCGCGCCTCCAGGCTGCGGGCGGCGACGTTTTCACCCCACTTCATTCTCACTTCTATCTCGCTGCCATCCTGGCTGGAACGTGAGCGCAGCTCATCGAGTCCACCCATGGTGGCGAGTGACTCTTCCAGGACATTGGTGATGTCGCGTTCCACTTCCGCCGGAGAGGAGCCTTTGTAAGGCACCTGGATGAAGATCCGCGGTATCTCTATCCCGGGGAACATCTCCAGCGGCAGCAAGCGGCTGGCGGCCAGACCAAAGAGCAGAATGGCCACAAAGAACATGCTGGTGGTCACCGGGCGCTTGAGCGCCAGTTTGGTCAGGTTCATGCGCCTTCTCCCATGGTGGCCGGCTCGGCGTACTGTTTGCGGTCGAACAGGGCATAGAGCACAGGAATAACCACCAGAGTCAGCAGAGTCGACAGGCTGAGGCCGAAAATGACAGTGATCGCCATGGGGGCACGCACTTCACTGCCGTCCCCTAAGCCTATTGCCATGGGCAGCAGCCCCAGATTAGTGGTCAGTGTGGTCATCAGTATGGGTCTTAAACGCGATGCTGCCGCTTGCTTGATGGCGTCGAGACGTTGTTTGCCGCTTTGCCTGAGCTGATTGATCCTGTCTACCAATACTATGGCGTTATTGACCACTATCCCGGCCAGCATGATAAGGCCGATAAAGACGATGACAGACAACTGGGTGCCGGTTATCGCCAGGCCGTAGATACTGCCGCTCAGTGCCATGGGTACAGCCATCAGGATAAGCAAGGGGTGCAGCAATGACTCAAACTGACTGGCCATCACCAGATAAACCAGGAATACCGCCAAGATCAGCGCTATCTTCAACGACTGGAACGAATGCTCCATCTCTTCATTCTGACCGCCGAATCGGCTCTGCACCGAGGCGGGCAGCGTCAGTTGGCTGAGAATACGCTTGGCACTGGCCACCGTCTGATTGAGATCGCCATAGGCCAGATTGGCCGACACTATGGCTACCCGCTGCTGGCTGATGCGATTGATTGCCGAAGGTCCCAGAGTCAACGATACATCGGCCACGGCGCTCAAGGGGATGGGCTGCGGGCTGGATGGGTTGATCAGCATGGCATCGATATCGCTTATCTGATTGCGTTCATCCAACTCGCTGCGCACTAGAATATCTATCTTGCGCTCCCTGAGAGTGTATTTGCTGGCTACGGTACCGCCAACCCGCTGGGCTATGCTGGTGGCCACGGTTGGTGCATCCAGGCCAAGGGCGGCCATTCTGGCGTGATCAAAACGGATACTCAGCTCCGGCTGACCGTCACGCAGGCTGCTGCTGACATCGACAAAGCGGGGATCGCCCTCCAGCGCCTTAACCAGTGAAGCGGCCGAGGTTTTCAACTGTTCCAGTTCATAGCCGGACAACTCTATCTCCAGCGGAGTCTTGAAGCTGAACAGCTCGGGATATTGGATCTGCGCTTCCAGCTCGGGAATAGTGCGCAAAGTGCTGCGCAGTTTGGCGGCAACTTGGTCAAACGCGCGGTGATCGGCCAGCACCACCTGCAGACGCCCCCAGTTTTCACCGCCGCGCCGGGTATCCGAGGTCATGAGACCACCGCTGCCGGCCTGGCTGTATGCGTGTTTCACTTCCTCTCTGTCTTTGATAGCCAGCGCCAGACGCTGCAATACGGCATCGGTTTGGCTCACCTCACTGCCGGGAGGCAGCAGGATTTCCACATAGAATTCGCCTTGATTCATCGGTGGGATCAGCTCCATTCCCAGGCGGCTCATCAAGACGCCAGAGATGGCGGTGACCGCAATGGCCAGCGCCAGAGTGATGCCACGGAACTTGAGCGCCAGGTTCAGCAGCGGCCGATAGCCATCGGCCAGCCAGCCGTAGCAAAGGTTAAACAGTCTGGACAGCGGCTTCATCACCAGGGATACCAGCCACACCAGCAGCCGGGTGACGATTAATACCAGCGTCAGCAGCAATCTTGGCAGATAGCTGAGCAGCAACAGGAAAGGGAAGGTAAACACAGTGGCGCTGTAATGCTTGAGCTTGCCAAGCTTACCCGCCGGAGGCTGCGGTTTGTCACGCTTGACCAGTTCCGGCAACATTGTGAAGCCTTCGCGGGAAGCCAACATAGGAATCGAGGTGAGGGCAACCAGCAAAGAGGCCAGCAGGGCGAAAGTAACGGTCAGGGCCTGATCGGCAAACAGGGCTCCGGCAATGCCGTCGACAAATACCAAGGGTACAAATACCGCCAGCGTGGTCAGGGTGGAGGCAAAAATCGCCCCGGCCACCTCTTTGGTTCCTGTGATGGCGGCCTGACGGCGATCCATCCCCTGGGCCTTGCACCTGTCGATGTTTTCCAGCACCACGATGGCGTTATCCACCAACAGCCCCACCGCCAGCGCGATACCGCCGAGCGACATGATGTTAAGACTGATATCGGCAAAATACATCATGTTAAAGGTGGCTATCACAGAGAAGGGGATAGAGATGGAGATGATCAGGGTAGGGATGATGTCTCGAAGGAACAGGTAGATCACCAGCATCGCGAGCAGACTGCCGATAAGGGCTGATGAAGTCACTTCACTGACGGCGCTTTCGATAAACTCCGACTGATCGTAAATTATCTCGGGCACTGGCGTGGCGCTGTCTTTGGCCTCGGAGCGCATCTGTTGCAACTGGCTCTTAAGCTTACTGGCTACGGCTACCGTATTGGCATCGCCCTCCTTATAGATGGCGAGCTCAATGGACTCCTTGCCGCCGATGCGAGTAATATCGCTGCGCTCTTTAAAGGCATCCGTCACCTCGGCTATCTCGCCAAGACGTACCAGGGTATTGCCCTTTTGATAGACAATCACATTGGCCAGCTCATCGAGGGAGTGGAACTGGTTAACGGTGCGCACCAGATATTCGCGGTCGCCCTGGATCACCTTACCGGCAGAAAGGTTGACGTTTTCTTCACTGATGCGATTGCGAATAGCTTCACTGCTGAGATCCAGCTGCGCCAGTTTCTCTTGATTGAGCAGAATATGCACTTCCTGCTCCAGCCCGCCGGAAAGGCGCACGGCAGCGACTCCGGAAAGTGACTCGAGATCCCGCTTAAGCTCCTCTTCGGCATAAGTCCGCAGCCGCTTGAGCTCGGCTTCCGTGGCCTTGGGGGCCGGCAGTGCCAGGCGCATGATGGGATCGAGATTGGGATTAAAGCGCAGCAACAAAGGCTTTTTCACATCCAGCGGCAGTTCTATGGTGTCGAGTTTTTCCCGCACATCGAGACTGGCCATATCCATCTCTGTGCCCCATTCAAATTCGAGCACCACATCGGACATACCGGAGCGGGAAATCGAACTTATCTGCCTCAGCCCTTTAACAATACCGACCGCTTCCTCGATAGGTTTGGAGATAAGCTGCTCCACCTCCACGGGTGCCGCGCCCTCGTATAGGGTGCGTATGGTGAGTGTGGGGTAGCTCAAGTCAGGCAACAGCTTTACCGCCAGACGGGAGAAACCCACCATGCCGAACAGGATAACGGCCAGCATAAACATCCAGACGGTCACCGGACGCTTGACCGAAGTGGTAATAATAGACATAAGAGGTGGTCCTTGTGACAGTTAGTTGGCCTTGGCCAGATCCAGCGGAGCTATCACTTCCACCAATGATTGATCCTTGAGATTGTGTTGACCGCGAACCACCACTTGTTCACCAGGACTGATGCCCTCGGTGATTTCCACTTTATCGTCCTGGCGGTAACCCAGTTTGACCTCGCGGCGCTGCGCCTTGCCCTCTTCGATAACATAGAGCGCCTTGCGATCATCTTGATTGATGACGGCGTTATAGGGCACCACTATCACATTATCGTGGGTGTCGTATCTGAGTTCCACCCGGGTAAACATCCCGGCCTTGAGACTGGCATCCTGATTGGGGATCGAAAGGGTTACCTTGAAAGTACCGCTGGTGGCTTCCACCACAGGACTTATTCTAAGTACCTTGGCCGCCACTTGCTGCTGGCGGGAACTGATGACTTCGGCTTCCTGACCTATGCGCAAACTGCTCAGTTGCTGCTCCGGCAGATTGACTATGCCGTAGAGCTCATCCTGATTGACCAGGTAGAACAGCTCTTCAAACTCCTTGGCCATATTGCCCTGTTTGACAAAACGTTTGGCGACGATGCCATCTATGGGAGAGCGGATTTGGCTTTCTTCCACCTGCAGTTTGGCCAAGTCCCGACGCGCCTTGGCGGCTTGCAGGTTGAATTCCAGTTTGGCCATGGCATCGGCACTGACAAACTCACGGTTATTCATTTTCTTCAGCCGGTTGAGCTCCTGCTCGATGATTTGCACCTCGGCTTCGGCCTTATCCAGTTCATAACGTTGGCGACGGGAGTCTATCACCGCCAGCAACTGCCCCTTGGTGACTCTGTCACCTTCCTCGACTTGCAGAGCTTCTATCAACCCGGCAATACGGCTGACCACATGAGCTTCTTGTGGCGCTTCCAGTGTGGCTGTGGTGGCGTAGAAGGAGGAAACCTGGCCTTGAGTGACTATGCTGGTCTCGACCGGAATGGCAAAGGCTTGTTGTTCTTCTTCCTGCTGCTGTTCGCTGCAGCCGCTGGCCAAAGACCCAAGCAGCAAAACAGTGCTCAGGGTGTAGGTGAGGTTACGCTTCATGTGAAAGTCCTTATCTTGATCTTTGTTGCGATAAAGCAAAACCAATGCCAATTTTTAATTTCCTTTTAAAACAATGACTAATGATATTTTGGTGTCTACCTCATTGAGGTGTTTGATGCCGATGTAGCAAAAAAGTTTATTTTGTGATGATTTTTACCAATGTTGCTCAGTATAGCGTCTGCGCAAGCGGCTGAGTTGAGGCCTGGGAAGTGACCGCACTGCGCAGAGCTGATGGTGTAATACAGTTCACGGCAAGCGAGGGAATCACTCATTCGCTAAAGGCGGCGCTATTGAGGCTTGGTAACATGAAGTGGGCACTAAGGGTTGGTGACATTAGGGTTGGCGGCATTAAGAGTTAGTGGCGGTAGGAGTTAGTGACATGAAGAGTTGTACAGGATGCGGCTTTAGCGGGTGAACCGGCTTTTGAGAGGTGAGACAACAGCAAGTGAGCTTAAGAGATAGTGGGTTAGGCGAGGGCCAATTTGCAGAACAAAGTTAGCAGCTGGCTGTCGAAAGTGAAGCCTGGCTGGTTTCCCCTTGATCACGCGACATGCTTGAACACAAAAAAGGCGCCTAAGGCGCCTTTTTTCAATGAGTTAGACTTAGCGTTGTCAGGCTCAGCGTTTGTCCAGTTCCACGAAGTCGCGGGATGTGGCACCTGTGTAGAGCTGACGTGGACGGCTGATCTTGTGACCAGGCTGATCCAGCATCTCTTTCCAGTGAGCAATCCAGCCAACGGTGCGGGCCAGGGCAAAGATAACGGTAAACATGGAGGTTGGAATACCAATCGCCTTCATGATGATACCTGAGTAGAAGTCGACGTTTGGATAGAGCTTCTTGGAGATGAAGTACTCATCTTCCAGTGCGATACGCTCAAGTTCCATGGCGACATCCAGCAGAGGGTCGTTAACCTTGAGTTCAGCCAGCACTTCGTGACAGGTTTCACGCATCACTTTGGCGCGTGGGTCAAAGTTCTTGTAAACCCTGTGACCGAAGCCCATCAGACGGAAAGGATCATCCTTGTCTTTGGCGCGTTCGATAAACTCAGGGATGCGATCCACAGTGCCGATTTCTTCCAGCATACGCAGACAAGCTTCGTTGGCACCACCATGGGCAGGTCCCCACAGCGAAGCGATACCGGCAGCGATACAGGCAAATGGGTTGGCACCCGAAGAGCCCGCCAGACGCACGGTAGAGGTTGAAGCGTTCTGTTCATGGTCGGCGTGCAGGATAAAGATGCGATCCATGGCACGTTCAACTATCGGGTTCACCTTGTACTCTTCACAAGGTACCGCGAACATCATCGACAGGAAGTTACCGGCATAGCTCAGATCGTTGCGTGGGTACACGAACGGCTGACCTATGGAGTACTTGTAGCACATGGCGGCAATGGTCGGCATCTTGGAAACCAGGCGGAAGGCTGCAATTTCACGATGACGGGCATCGTTGACATCCAGAGAGTCCTGATAGAAAGAAGACAGGGCGCCTGTTACGCCACAAAGCATGGCCATTGGGTGAGCGTCACGACGGAAGCCTCTGAAGAAGAAGGCCAACTGCTCATGCACCATAGTGTGAGTTTTAACTGTGTAGGCAAACTTCTCATACTCTGCCTTGGTTGGCAGCTCGCCGTACAACAGCAGGTAACAGAGATCCAGATAGTCGGATTCTGTCGCCAGTTGATCTATCGGATAGCCACGGTGCAACAATACGCCCTGTGCGCCATCGATATAGGTAATTGCAGATTCACAGGAGGCCGTCGCGAGAAATCCTGGATCAAAGGTAAAGTAGCCTTTACTGCCGAGTTTACTGATGTCGATTACGTCGAAACCAGCAGTTCCTTGTTTCACTGGCAGTTCAATCGAGTCGTTCCCTGGTAATTCCAATTTGGCTTTTAAATCAGCCATACCCCGTTCTCCTTACTTCATTCTTATGTGAGTGCGGCATGTCAAACGGCCATTACTTTACAGCCAATCTAGATCACATTTCAATTTAAATAAGCGTTTAAATTCGTTAGACCATGGTATAGGTAAGACCAATTTCCCTGATAACACCAGCACTTATCCTGAAAAAAGCTCAAAAAAACAAAATTTGGATAATGTGATGTTTGTATTTGACATTTACGGCGAGTATACTTGCTCCGGCTCGCAAGAGCTGCAAACGGCGGGCTTGGTTAGCATATCACTAATTAACTAATTTTGTGTGTTGTCAACAAGTTAGCTTTTTGTTTCAACTTTCTTTTGTGAAACCCTTCTCTGTGACTTCAGTCACGGAACTGTGTAAGAGCAAAATCGGTTCACATAACAAAAAAAATGCTCAATGGAGCTGAGTGAGCAGAACGTGAAAAAGCAAAGACCTGTCCATTTAGATCTGCAGACCATTCGCTTCCCGGCGACTGCAATTGTGTCCATTCTGCACCGGGTTTCCGGTGTCATCATGCTGTTCGCTGTTGGTATACTCCTGTGGTTGCTGAATGCCTCGCTGGCATCGGCCGAGAGTTTCCAAGGCGTACAATCTCTGTTAGACAACTTCGTGGTGAAGTTTATCCTGTGGGGCATTCTGACCGCACTGGCTTACCACTTGCTGGGCGGCTTGCGTCACCTGGTAATGGATACCGGTCGTTGGGAAGAGTTACCTTCGGGTAAAGCATCGGCCAAGGCAGTATTTGTCCTGACCGCAGTGTTTTCTGTATTAGCGGGGATCTGGGTATGGTAACCAATGCAGCGAGTTTTGGACGCAGTGGTGTTCATGACTTCATCCTATTACGCGCAAGCGCCGTTATTCTGGCCGTTTACACTATATTCCTGGTCGGATTCGCAGCTTGCAGTTCACCTCTCACCTACGACGTCTGGCATGGGCTGTTTGCTTCACTGCCGATGAAGGTCTTTACTCTGTTGGCGCTGATTGCGCTGCTGATCCACGCCTGGATCGGTATCTGGCAGGTACTGACAGACTACGTCAAAAACGTAGCACTGCGTGGGGTTTTACAGTTTGTCTTTGTCGTGACCGCCTTTGCTTATCTGGCGTCAGGCATAGTAATAGTGTGGGGTGTTTAAGTGGCTATTCCAGTACGCGAGTTTGACGCTGTCGTGATTGGTGCCGGTGGTGCCGGCATGCGCGCAGCACTGCAGATTTCCCAAGAAGGCAAGAGCTGTGCGCTCCTGTCCAAGGTTTTTCCTACACGTTCTCACACGGTTTCGGCTCAGGGCGGGATCACTGTTGCTCTGGGTAATGCCCACGAGGACAACTGGGAACACCACATGTACGACACGGTAAAAGGTTCCGACTTCATCGGCGACCAGGATGCCATCGAGTACATGTGTCAGACCGGCCCCGAAGCTGTTATCGAGCTGGAGCAGATGGGTCTACCATTCTCACGCTTTGAAAACGGCACTATTTATCAGCGTCCTTTCGGCGGTCAATCCAAGAATTTCGGTGGTGAGCAGGCGGCCCGTACCGCGGCTGCAGCTGACCGTACCGGCCACGCTCTGCTGCACTGCTTGTACCAGCAGAACGTCAAGAACAAGACTCAGGTATTCTCCGAGTGGTATGCCCTGGATCTGGTTAAAAACGAAGACGGTGCCATCGTAGGTTGTACTGCAATCGAAATTGAAACCGGTGAAATCGTTTACTTCAAAGCCAAGGCCACTGTATTGGCTACCGGTGGCGCCGGTCGTATCTTTGCCTCTACCACCAATGCTCACATCAACACAGGTGATGGAGTTGGTATGGCTGCCCGTGCCGGGGTTCAGCTGCAGGACATGGAAATGTGGCAGTTCCACCCAACCGGGATTGCCGGTGCCGGTGTTCTGGTGACTGAAGGTTGTCGTGGTGAGGGCGGTTACCTGCTCAATAAGGACGGCGAACGCTTTATGGAGCGCTATGCGCCCAACGCCAAAGACCTGGCATCCCGCGACGTGGTTGCCCGCTCCATGATGACAGAAATTCGTGAAGGCCGCGGTTGTGAAGGTCCTATGGGCCCACACCTGAAGCTGAAACTGGACCATCTGGGCAAAGAAACCCTGGAAGCGCGTCTGCCTGGCGTATGCGAACTGTCCCGTACCTTTGCTCACATAGATCCCGCCGATGGCCCAATTCCGGTTATCCCGACCTGTCACTATATGATGGGTGGTCTGCCAACCAAGGTATCCGGTCAGGTGATCCACAAGAACGCCGATGGTACTGAAGAAGATATCACGGGCCTGTTCGCCGTGGGCGAAATCGCCTGCGTATCGGTTCACGGTGCCAACCGTCTGGGTGGTAACTCACTTCTCGACTTGGTGGTGTTCGGTCGTGCGGCCGGTCAGCATCTGGGTAAAGCGCTGGATGAAACCGCAGATCCCAAGGCTGCGACTGAAGCCGACATACAGAAGTCTCTTGAGCGCCTGAATCGTTGGGAAAGCAATAAAGACGGTGAAGATCCAGCGGTTATCCGTAAAGATCTGCAGATGTGCATGCAGCTGAACTTCTCGGTGTTCCGTAGCGGTGATGCCATGGCCGAAGGCCTGAAAGAATTGCAGAAAATTCGTGAGCGTCTGGCCAATGCCAAGCTGTCTGACAATTCCAGAGAGTTCAACACTCAGCGTATCGAGTGTCTGGAACTGGATAACCTGATGGCGACAGCAATCGCTTCTGCTTACGCAGCCAACTTCCGTACCGAGAGCCGTGGTGCTCACAGCCGTGAAGACTTCCCTGAGCGTGATGATGCCAACTGGCTGTGCCACAGCCTGTTTGACCCTGTCAACGAAACCATGTCCACCCGTGAAGTGAACATGGCGCCCAAGACACGTGAAGCCTTCCCGCCTAAGAAGCGTACCTACTAAGGAGTTGCGAAGATGAAATTGGATATTGCAGTTTATCGCTACAATCCTGATGTAGATACCAAGCCCTACATGCAGGATTACAGCCTGGAAGTGGCTGAAGGTTCAGATATGATGGTGCTGGATGCCTTGCTCAAGCTTAAAGAGCAGGATCCAAGCCTGTCTTTCCGCCGCTCTTGTCGTGAAGGGGTTTGTGGCTCCGACGGCATGAACATGAATGGCAAAAACGGTCTGGCCTGTATCACGCCTGTGTCTACCTTCAAAGGCAAGAAGATTGAAATCCGTCCTCTGCCCGGTATGCCAGTGGTGCGTGACCTGGTGGTTGACCTGAGTCAGTTTTACAAGCAATACGAGAAGATCAAGCCGTACCTCATCAATGATGAGAAGAAGCCGGCCCGTGAACATCTGCAATCACCGGAGGAGCGTGCTCACCTGGATGGCCTGTATGAATGTATCATGTGTGCCTGTTGTTCTACGGCTTGCCCATCATTCTGGTGGAACCCGGACAAATTTGTTGGCCCCAGTGGTCTGCTGCATGCCTATCGCTTCCTGATAGACAGCCGTGATACTGCGACCGAAGAGCGTCTGAGCGAGCTGGATGATGCATACAGCGTCTTCCGTTGCCACGGCATCATGAACTGCGTGGATGTTTGTCCGAAAGGCTTGAACCCAACCAAGGCCATCGGACACATCAAGTCCATGTTGCTGAAGCGGGCTGTATAAATGCAAGACGACGAGCTTAATCCAATAACTACATAGGCTCGTAGGGAGTCACTTTCTCTGGGCAGGAAGTGGCTCTTTTGTGTGTAAAGGACTACAAAAGGCCGTAACATCCGGATGTCCCAGGGGCGGCTGAGACCCTGCCAAGGCAGGGAAAATATGGCTAAGCACGTGTATCAAGTTTGAAAGGATAAGAAATGCACCAAGGCAGCATGAAAGCCTGGCTCGAATCATCTCACTTGAGTGGGGCGAACTCGACCTACGTTGAAGAGATGTATGAAGCCTACCAAGAAGACCCCACCTCGGTATCTGATGACTGGCGTGCGGTGTTTGAGCAACTCCCTCCCGTGAACGGTGCCTCTGCTGATGTACCCGAAGCTTCTCACTCCAAGATCCGTGACTATTTTCGTTCTCTTGCACAGGAAGGCCGCAGCAAAGGTACCAGCCGTGTGTCCGATCCTGATGTGGACGCCAAGCAGGTAAAAGTTCTGCAATTGATCAACGCCTACCGTTTCCGTGGCCACCAGAATGCCAATCTGGACCCACTGGAGCTGTGGAAGCGCGACACAGTTGCTGAATTGGATCCGGCTTTCCACGGCCTGAGCGGCGAGGATATGGAGCGGGAGTTCAACACAGGTTCTTTTGCTTATGGCGGTGATACCCTGAAACTGGGTGAGCTGGTGAAGGCGCTCAAGGCGACTTACTGCGGCTCTATCGGCGCCGAATATATGCATATCACCGACACCGAGGAGAAACGTTGGATCCAGCAACGTCTCGAACCTTCACTGGGTAAGGGCAGCTATGATAAGGCCGTCAAGACCCGGATCCTTGAAGGATTGAATGCCGCCGAAGGCATGGAAAAATATTTGGGTGCCAAATTCCCCGGTGCCAAGCGCTTCTCCCTAGAAGGGGGCGACTCGCTGGTGCCTATGATGCGCGAAATTATCTATCGCGCCGGTGAAGCGGGTACCAAAGAGATAGTCGTGGGTATGGCTCACCGTGGCCGTCTTAACGTTCTGGTTAACATTCTGGGCAAGCGTCCTGCCGAACTCTTTGACGAGTTTGCCGGCAAGCATCATGAGACGCTGGGTTCAGGGGACGTTAAGTACCATCAGGGCTTCTCTTCCGATTTTGAAACGCCCGGTGGCAATGTCCACCTGGCTTTGGCGTTTAACCCTTCACACCTGGAAATCGTTAACCCGGTAGTAATGGGTTCGGTACGCGCCAGACTGGATCGCCGCGGCAGCGAAGATGGCCTGCAGGTCATGCCTATCACCATCCATGGTGACTCGGCCATTGCCGGACAGGGCATAGTGCAGGAGACATTCAATATGTCTCAGACCCGTGGCTTTAAAGTCGGCGGCTCTATCCGCATTGTGGTGAACAACCAGGTGGGCTTTACCACCTCCAACCACCAGGATGTGCGCTCAACCGAATACTGTACCGATATCGCCAAGATGGTGCAGGCGCCGATTTTCCACGTCAACTCTGACGATCCAGAAGCTGTGGCTTTCGTATCTCAGCTGGCGGTGGATTATCGCAACACCTTTAAGCGTGACGTCGTTATCGACCTGGTGTGCTACCGCCGCCATGGTCACAACGAGGCCGATGAGCCAAGCGCGACTCAGCCACTGATGTACGCCAAGATCAAGAAGCACCCAACGCCACGTAAGATCTACGCCGACAAGTTGATTGCCGAAAACAGCATTGCGGCCGACGATGTCACCGCCATGATCAACAGCTATCGTGACGCGCTGGATCAAGGGGATTGTGTGGTCAAAGAGTGGCGTCCAATGACGCTGCACACTGTGGACTGGACTCCTTATCTCAACCGCGAGTGGGATGAGTCTTTTGAATCCGGTATGACCCGCGAACGTCTGCAGAATCTGGCCGACAAGATAAGCTATGTGCCGGAGAGCCACAAGCTGCACTCCCGGGTTGCCAAGATATATAACGACCGCGTCGCTATGGCCAAAGGCGAGAAGCTGATGGACTGGGGCTTTGCCGAGACTCTGGCCTATGCCAGCATCCTCGAAGACAAGCAAAGAGTCAGGATCACCGGTCAGGACTCGGGTCGTGGTACCTTCTTCCATCGCCACGCCGTGCTGCACAACCAGAACGATGCCACTACTTACCTGCCGCTGCGCCATGTGGCCGAAGAGCAGGGCCCTATCGACATCACTGACTCTGTGTTGTCTGAAGCCTCAGTGCTGGCGTTCGAGTACGGTTATGCCACTGCTGAGCCAGGCGGCCTGACTATCTGGGAAGCCCAGTTCGGTGACTTTGCCAACTGTGCCCAGGTGGTTATTGACCAGTTCCTGTCATCCGGTGAGCAGAAGTGGGGCCGTCTGTGCGGTTTGACCATGTTACTGCCTCACGGCTATGAAGGTCAGGGTCCGGAGCACTCCAGTGCTCGTCTGGAGCGCTTCCTGCAGCTGTGTGCCAACCACAATATGCAGGTGTGTGTGCCTTCGACTCCGGCTCAGGTCTACCACATGCTGCGTCGTCAGGTGGTGCGTCCAATGCGTCGTCCGCTGGTGGTAATGTCTCCCAAGTCACTGCTGCGTCACCCGCTGGCAGTGTCTTCCATGGATGAGCTGGCCAATGGTCAATTCCAGAACGTTATCGGTGAAATCGATACATTGGATGCCGCCAAGGTTGATCGCGTGGTGTTCTGTAGCGGTAAGGTTTACTACGAGCTGCTGGAACGTCGCCGTAAAGAGAATATCGATAACGTCGCTTTGGTGCGGGTCGAGCAGTTGTATCCCTTCCCACACGAAGAGATGGCAACAGCACTGAAAGACTATCAGCATGTGACCGACTTTGTTTGGTGTCAGGAAGAGCCTCAGAACCAAGGTGCCTGGTATTGCAGCCAGCATCACTTCTGGGCAGCCATTCCCAAAGGTGCCCAGCTCAGCTACGCTGGCCGTGACGCCTCTGCAGCGCCGGCCTGTGGCTACCCTGAGTTGCATACGCATCAGCAGGAATCACTGATCACTAGCGCATTAAAACTGAAGTAATAGAAATTTATACAAAAAGGAAAGCTTTCCATGAGTATCGAAATCAAGGTACCTGTACTGCCCGAATCTGTTGCCGACGCGACTATCGCCACTTGGCACGTTAAGCCTGGTGAGCCGGTTTCCCGTGATCAGAACCTGGTTGATATTGAAACAGATAAAGTGGTGTTGGAAGTTGTAGCACCCGAAGATGGCCAGATCAGCGAACTGCTGTTCCAGGAAGGGGATACCGTCCTGGCAGAGCAGGTTATCGCCAACTTCGTCGCCGGCGCAGTTGCCGGCCAGGAAGTGAGCAAAGAGCAGGCTGAAGCCGCTGCACCAAAGGCTGAAGAAGCCGCGGAAGAAGGCAACGATGCCCTGAGCCCATCCGTACGCCGCCTGATAGCCGAACACAACCTGGATGCCGCTAAAATCAAGGGCACAGGTGTGGGTGGCCGTATCACCAAGGAAGATGTGGAAGCCTTTGTTAAGTCCAGCTCTGCCAAGCCTGCTGCAGCTGCTGCCACAGCACCTGTGACCCTGGCGGGCGATCGCAGCGAGAAGCGCGTACCTATGACGCGTCTTCGCAAGACTATCGCCACTCGTCTGCTGGAAGCCAAGAACTCCACCGCCATGCTGACCACCTTCAACGAGGTCAACATGAAGCCTATTATGGACATCCGTAAGAAGTATCAGGAAGTCTTTGAGAAGAAACACGGCATCCGTCTTGGTTTTATGTCTTTCTATGTGAAAGCGGTAACCGAAGCGCTGAAGCGTTATCCAGAAGTCAACGCTTCTATCGATGGCAGTGACATCCTGTACCACAACTACTTCGATGTCAGCATCGCCGTTTCCACGCCTCGCGGCTTGGTAACGCCTGTACTGCGCGACACAGATACCATGAGCCTGGCCGATATTGAAAAAGCGGTTCGCGAACTGGCTATCAAGGGCCGTGACGGCAAGCTGACAGTGGAAGATATGACAGGTGGTAACTTCACTGTGACTAACGGCGGAGTGTTTGGCTCCTTGATGTCGACCCCTATTCTTAACCTGCCACAAAGTGCAATCCTTGGCATGCATGCCATCAAGGACCGCCCAATGGCAGTCAATGGTCAGGTGGAAATCCTGCCCATGATGTACCTTGCTCTCTCATATGACCATCGCATCATTGATGGTCGTGAGTCAGTTGGCTTCCTGGTGACCATTAAGGATCTGCTGGAAGACCCAACTCGTCTGCTGCTGGACTTGTAAGCGCCGCCAGACAATAACCTCGTGACTGGCCCCTCGGGGCCGGTTGGATTTAAAACGTAGTATACGGATAGATCATCATGAATTTGCATGAGTATCAGGCAAAAGCCCTATTTGCCGAATATGGTTTACCAGTGTCAGAAGGCTATGCTTGTGACACAGCTCAGGAAGCTGTTGAAGCAGCCGGTCGCATTGGCGGAAACATGTGGGTAGTCAAGTGCCAGGTGCACGCTGGCGGCCGCGGTAAGGCAGGTGGCGTTAAAGTTACTGGCGACAAAGAAGAGATCAGAGCCTTTGCCGAACATTGGCTGGGCAAGAATCTGGTAACTTATCAGACTGATGAAAAAGGTCAGCCAGTTGCCAAGATCCTGGTTGAAAGCTGTACTGATATCGCCAACGAACTCTATCTGGGTGCCGTTGTCGACCGTGGCACTCGCCGCGTCGTGTTTATGGCTTCTACCGAAGGTGGTGTGGAAATTGAAAAGGTGGCCGAAGAGACCCCTGAGCTGATCCACAAAGCCATTATCGACCCTATCACAGGTCCTCAGCCTTACCAGGCGCGTGACCTTGGCTTCAAGCTGGGTCTGAACCCAACTCAAATCAAGCAGTTCACCAAGATCTTTATGGGTCTGGCGACCATGTTCCTGGAGCATGACTTTGCCCTGCTGGAGATCAACCCTCTGGTGATCACCACCGAAGGCAACCTGCACTGTCTGGACGGCAAGATTGGCGTAGATGGTAACGCTCTGTTCCGTCAGCCAAAGATCAAAGACATGCATGATCCTTCTCAAGATGACCCACGTGAAGCCCACGCCGCCAAGTTTGAACTGAACTATGTGGCTCTGGACGGTAACGTAGGTTGCATGGTAAACGGTGCCGGTCTGGCCATGGGTACCATGGATATCGTTAACCTACACGGTGGCAAGCCAGCCAACTTCCTCGACGTAGGTGGTGGCGCGACCAAAGAACGTGTTGCCGAAGCCTTCAAGATCATTCTGTCTGACAGCAATGTGAAGGCCGTTCTGGTGAATATCTTCGGTGGTATCGTGCGTTGTGACATGATCGCCGAAGGTATTATCGGTGCAGTGAAAGAAGTCGGTGTGAAAGTGCCTGTGGTTGTGCGTCTGGAAGGTACCAACGCCGAGCTGGGCTCTAAAGTTCTGGCCGAATCAGGTTTGGATATCATTGCTGCGACAAGTCTGACCGACGCTGCTCAGCAAGTAGTTAAAGCTGCGGAGGGCAAATAATGTCTGTTTTAATCAACAAAGATACCAAGGTTATCTGCCAGGGTTTTACCGGCGGTCAGGGTACTTTCCATTCTGAGCAGGCGATTGCCTATGGTACTCAGATGGTCGGCGGTGTGTCTCCAGGTAAAGGCGGCACCACTCACTTGGGCTTGCCAGTATTCAACACTGTGAAAGACGCTGTTGCCGCCACCGGCGCCACTGCATCTGTTATCTATGTACCTGCGCCTTTCTGTAAAGACGCTATCCTGGAAGCCATCGATGGCGGTATCGAGCTGATCGTTTGTATCACCGAAGGTATCCCAACTCTGGATATGCTGCAGGTAAAAGTGAAGCTGGAAGAAACCGGCGTGCGCATGATTGGCCCTAACTGCCCGGGTGTTATCACCCCCGGCGAATGTAAAATAGGCATCATGCCGGGTCACATCCACAAGCCGGGTAAGGTGGGTATCGTTTCCCGCAGCGGTACTCTGACTTACGAAGCCGTTAAGCAGACTACTGACGAAGGTTTCGGCCAGTCTACCTGTGTCGGCATTGGTGGTGACCCAATCCCTGGTACCAACTTCATCGACGTACTGGAAATGTTCCAGAACGATCCTCAGACAGAGGCCATAGTGATGATAGGTGAAATCGGCGGTACCGCCGAAGAAGAAGCGGCGGCTTACATCAAGGCCAACGTCACCAAGCCTGTGGTCTCTTACATTGCCGGTGTGACTGCACCAGCAGGTAAGCGTATGGGCCATGC
Organism: Shewanella sp. YQ_9; assembly: GCF_043103185.1. Lineage (NCBI taxonomy): Bacteria > Pseudomonadati > Pseudomonadota > Gammaproteobacteria > Alteromonadales > Shewanellaceae > Shewanella > Shewanella sp. YQ_9. The sequence goes on along the minus strand of NZ_JBICJO010000033.1, from coordinate 178,439 downwards.
CGGCGCCATCATTGCCGGTGGTAAGGGGACAGCCGCTGACAAGTTCGCCGCTCTGGAAGCCGCGGGCGTGACTACCGTACGCTCGCTGGCCGAAATCGGCAGCGCGCTGCGTGAGAAGACCGGCTGGTAAGCACAGTCGTTAAGCTCACAAAAGGCGCCGCAAGGCGCCTTTTTTGTTGGCTGCTGTGATGAAGCTCAGATGCCCCCGGCTGGATATTTGATTGGGAAAAGGTTAGATTGGGGCTAGGCTATCCCTTCGGGGAGTCTTGGTGCATTAATGCGCTAAAAAATTAAAAAATTCAAATTGTTATCAATCATCTTTCTCTGGGTTGTGGGTTTGTTGTTATCAGGAGCCGGGTAATGGGTTGCGCCAGAGCAGCCACTGGCGCGGGTATCCGGATAAACCCAGAGGGTTTGATGCAGTGTTAACACAGACTTCAGCGCCGTATTGGTTCGCCCGATGCGGCGCTGAAGTGCAATTCGGGGGCGAAAGACCTCGAGATAGTTGATTCAAGCTGAATGAGTCTGAAACGCCTGTCAGGCGATTTTCAGCGATTGGGTATTGGTGTCAACCCTCAATGGGGGAAGGGATGACCCGATTTGGGGCCGCTCAGGCGGCTTTTCTGAAAAGTAGAGGATTGCTGTGAGTACACAACCTAATATCGTAATTTCTGAAGTGGATCTGGAGCGCCTGGAGCGTTTACTGGATTCATTGCCGGCCAATGCCTTTCCCGGCCATCAAGCGCTTGAGGCTGAGCTGGAGCGGGCGGAAATCAGGCCATCCAAGGAGATGCCGGACAATGTGGTGACCATGAACTCTGAAGTTCGTTTTCGTATGTCTTCCTCCAATGAAGAGTTCACCTTGCGTCTGGTTTACCCAAAAGATGCCGATGGCAGTGCCGGTAAAATTTCAATTCTGGCTCCGGTTGGCGGCGCCTTGTTGGGCTTGGCCCAGGGTGATGAAATTGAATGGCCGGGCCCGGGTGGCGGCACAGTGAAAGTGCGGATTGAAGAGATTATCTATCAACCGGAGCGCTCAGGTGATTTTCACCGCTGAGCACCGGAGCCGGTAAGGCTCTTGAACGGATACGGGAGTGATATACAACTAAGTCACTCAGAATGCACCAACGACAGGGAATGGAGATAAAGATGAAGCAGTACTTTGTCCACAATGGTTTTTCTGCCGGCAGCGGTAAATTACCGGCGGATCCACAGTTGATCAGTGAACAGGACGCCGACAAACTGATGCAGTTTGCCGGTTTGGAGCCCAAGCACGTAGGGAATTTGACCCCACCGGCGCAGTTTGCCGAAGAGGGGGACTGGTTGTTCAGGCTTTTCGCCAATAACCGTTTTCTTTGCTATGCGGATCCAACACTTTTCAGCCATGCCTGCCCAAGGAAGAAGGGCGAGCCTCTGGCTTTAAACTGGTAACTCCAAGGTTACCGGCAATAAAAAACCAGCGCTTGGCGCTGGTTTTTTTAATTATCACTCTTGGCCGTGATCGCACTTGTCGTTGGTGCAGACGCCATAGAGGTAGAGGCTGTGATTGGTGAGCTTGATATTGTGACGCATGGCGATTTCATGCTGACGACGCTCGATAAGATCATCGGAAAACTCGATCACTTTGCCACAGCTCAGGCATACCAGGTGATCATGATGATGTTGGGTGGAGAGTTCAAACACGGCTTTGCCGCTTTCGAAGTGGTGACGGCTGACAATGCCGGCATCATCAAACTGGTTCAGTACCCGATAAACGGTAGCCAGACCTATCTCTTCGCCGATATCCAGCAATTTCTTATATAAATCTTCGGCACTGATATGCTGGTTCTCCGGTTCTTGCATCAGCTCCAGGATTTTGACTCGTGGCAGGGTGATTTTCAAACCCGCTTTCTTCAGCGCTTGATTTCCATCTGTCATGGCTAATCTCTTGATTGCAGAACCCTTGGTATTACACATAGGTTCGTCCGTGGATAATAGACCCCATTATATGTGTACTGTTCTAAAACTTAAACCTCTGATCCGGCTTTTGGTACTTCTGTGGGGTAACTTGACTATAATCGGCATAAATTTGAATAAAAACAAGCAATTTAAGCATACTTTTTGTATGGTTATACCAAGGCATAATTGCAGTGTTTGGTTATCGTTGGCAGGATGACAGAAAAACAAAAAGGACACTAGATGCATCGTCGAATCGTGGTTTTAACCGGCGCCGGGATCTCTGCCGAGTCCGGATTACGTACCTTCAGGGATCAAGATGGCCTGTGGGAAGAGCATCATATTGAAGATGTGGCGACTCCTGAAGGCTATGAGCGTGACCCTGAATTGGTCGAGCGCTTCTACAATGGCCGCTGGCAACAATTGCATGCGGGCAATATAGAACCCAACGCCGCCCATACGGCGCTCTCTCGCCTTGAGCAGGAGTTTGAGGGGGAACTGCTTATTGTCACCCAAAACATAGACGATCTGCACGAGAGAGCCGGTTCCAGGCGCTTGCTGCATATGCACGGTGAACTTTCCAAGGGGCGTTGTCCGCGCTCGCGGCAAACCTTTACCCTGCACGAACCCTTCGGGCCGGAGAATACCTGCACCTGCTGTATTCCGGCGCAGCGTTTGCGGCCTCATGTGGTTTGGTTCGGTGAAATGCCCCTGGGAATGGATAGAATTCACGATGCTTTGGATCACTGCGATCTCTTTATTGCCATTGGCACTTCAGGCACTGTCTATCCCGCTGCCGGTTTTGTCGACAGCGCCAATCATCATGGTGCGCTTACCGTCGAGGTCAATCTGATGCCGGCAGACAGACACAGCCAGTTTCAAATTCACCTGCAAGGCAAGGCCAGTGAGATGGTACCGGCACTGGTGGAGCGTATCCTTGCCGGTCAGTCTATCTGCAATCAAACCGGCCAGAACTGATGCCTGAGCCCAAAACAGGTGCCAGCCTGCTTGAGCCGCCTGTCGGTATTTCAAGCGCGGGTAATATCCAAGAGATTAAGGGGGTTATTGACCCCGGGGCTATTGATGGCAACAGCCGCTTGGCGATCATCATGCGCGGTCTGCCGGGCAGCGGCAAATCTTACTGGGTTCGGCAGTTTATCCAGGAACTACCAGCGAGGATTGCCCAGAATGTCACTGAGAGAGGCCTGTGTTCAACCGACAGCTTCTTTTACCAAAATAACCGCTACTGCTTCGACATTGCCCGTTTGCCGGAATTTCATCAGCTCAACCTGAGCCGCTTCATCGAGGCGTTGGCATCTGGCGTGCCTGTGGTTATCTGCGACAATACCAACATGGCACTGTGGGAGTTCGCGGCCTATCAGGCGGCAGCAAAGGCCTTGAATTACCGGGTGCATATTCAACAGATTGGTGATGTGCGCAGCAAAATTCACCAGCGTGAATGTGCCAAGCGAAACAAACATGGCGTAAGTCTTAACTCCATTCAACGAATGGCCAGTCAATTTCAAAGAAATTAAAAATAACTTTTGCAAGTAAATTAAAATATCTGATTTCATAAATTGCAATATATCGGTATAAGATGAGTATGATTAAAGAAATTCCGAGTTGATATATTTCTTTAATAAAGCCAGTAATTCACCTATTAATATTTTTAAGTTTATTTTAATAATTGCAATCGTATTAAAATGTTTCATAGTCACATCTTGTGTCTTTGCTCACTCTTTTGTTTTATTTTTAGTCATATTATCTGCTCGGGTCAGAATAGACCCGTTAATCATTATTATAACTTTCGTTTGAGTTTCGGGAGTCGGATTGTTCCTCTTAAAAATAAAGAGTGAGCAAGCGGTATTCCTTTGCTCAAACAGGAGAGAAAGATGACCATACTTAAAAAGAAAAGAGTTGCGCTGATGGTGATGGCGATACTGTTGGCCGGTTGCAGTGATGGTGAAGATGGCCGTGATGGAGCGCCAGGTGAACCGGGAACCCCCGGAGAACCTGGGAAGCCGGGGACGAATCCCCCAGTGACCCAATCGGTCGAAACCCAAGTTAAAGTGATTAATTACACATTGGGCGAGGGTAAGGTTAGCTACGAATTTGAAGTAACAGATGAAAATGGCGACTTAATTAATGAACTGACAGATGTTCAGGCAAAAGTGGCTGCTTTGACTGCTAAAGGTTTTATTCTCAATCGGGATGAAAATCCTATTAACGGGGTTGAGGACAATGTTCATATCGGCGGTGCAGTAACTCAGGCAACAGAAGGTGCAACGCTGACTCAAGTAGATGATGGTCATTATATTTTTGAAGCCCCAATGGCAGGTGTTAATGCCTCCACTGAAGGCATTGTTTGGCTGCGTGTCGGCGGTAATGATGCCATTGCCCGTTCAAAGGCGTTGGTCGTCAATAAGCCGGAAGGTCAATTCAGTACCACAACAGAAGCCTGTTATGCCTGTCACGTGGATTATTCACTCAGTCCTCGTCGTCACGCCAGCTACGTGGCTGAAGGCATGGACGGTGAAGTGGATTTTGTGGCAGGTTGCTTGGTCTGTCACGGCTCAGTCAGTCGCGCAGCGACCAATGATGAAGGATTCTCCATCGGTGGCTATGCCACCAATACCTTATCCAAGATAGGTCACATCAATCACAGGGAGTTCAGCAAGGACTTCAGCGTGCTCAACTGCAGCAGTTGCCATACTGATGCGCCCATCAACAGTAACTTTACCGGCCCTGGTTGTATCGATTGTCATGGTAAAGAAGGGACACCGGCCGGAGACATAGTGCCTTCAAATGGTCTGGACTTCCGTGAACTGCATGAACAGAAAGCCGGGATCACCAAGTTGCAAGCGCTGCGCCTTGGTTACACAGTGGCGCTTTCTACCCCTGAATCCGATGGTGCCGGTGGTTGGTGTTCTACCATCAGTGTCAAGGATAAAGAGGGCAATCTGGTCAATATCGGCAACAACTATAATGCCGATTATGCCACCGCAGGTTATGTTGCCGCCAAGCCGATAGTCTATGCGGGCGCATACCTGCATGCCTATGACAACCATGGCTTGGTGGGCCGCCCGGGCGCCCGTAACTCAGAAACCAAGACGGACAATGCCGATGGTACCCGCACTGTGTGTTATACGGCGGCCAACATAGCCGCAGGTTATGAGAATGCCGGTTATATGTTCTCGGCGCGGGTGACTTTCTCCAGCGAAGGTTGGCAGTACTATGATGGCAAGGTACGTGGTCAGACAGGTGATCGCATTCGTGCCAATGGTTATGACGGCTCCATGGGGGTCTCCTTCACAGCTTACTCAGATGTGATCAGTCCGGCCGATGGCAGCAAGATCTCCGGCTTTGATCGGCGTCAGGTGGTGGCCGACAGCAGCTGTATCACCTGCCATAACGATGTGACTGCCTTCCACAAGAACGGTGAGTTCGATAACGGTGGTAAGGGTTGTATCGCTTGTCACGGCAACGGAATGGCCCGCACCAGCGCCGATTATGGTGCCGGCTTCGGTCCCATGATCCACAGCTGGCACTGGGGTAAGGGGGCAACTGTCGGTGAAGTGGCTCAGGATGCCGATGGTAACTGGAGTCAGACAGGAAAAGCCAACGGCGCCGCAGCGATTGCACCGGCCAGCAGTTGTGTAGCCTGTCACCAGGATGGCCTGTCGCTGGCCGCTGTGCCCAACCAGTATATTCTGGAGCCCGGCAGCAAGATGACCAGCCCGGTCACCGCAAACTGTTATGCCTGCCACACCAGTGATTCGGCCAAGGCGCATATGAGCCAAAACGGCGGTGATATCAGCGTGGATATCCCGGCTGTTGAGTGGTTCAAGCAGCCAAGTGCCGAATCCTGTGCGACTTGTCATGACACCGGCAGAACCTTTGGTATCGATAAGTACCATAAGTTCTAAAAGGGTTTTATTGAGTAAACATTCCCTGCAAGGCTTGGTTTACCTCAAGACAAAGCGGCTCGTTTGAGCCGCTTTTTTTAGTACAGTTGAGGTGTAGCGGGCTCAGCCGTGGCTGACGAAGGCGTTGTCATCTTGATTTTGCTCGCTCGTCAGTGCTGCCACTTCCAGCATGGCCCGGCTCAGGCAGCTCAGCTCTTCTGCGCTGATACCATAGGGCGGCATGATATAGATGAGTTTACCAAAGGGGCGGATCCACACGCCGCGGGCAACAAATTCGGCCTGCAGCGCCGCGGTATTGACCTGTTTGTGCATCTCCAGTACCCCAACGGCGCCAAGCACCCGTACCGCTTTGACTCCCGGCAGTACCGCTGCCGGTGCCAGTTCCTGTTTAAGCTGAGTTTCAATGGCCTTGACCTGAGCTTGCCACTCACCGCTTGCCAGCAGTGCCAGGCTGGCGCGGGCGGCGCTACAGGCCAGAGGATTGGCCATAAAGGTCGGCCCATGCATAAATACGCCGGCAGGGGAGCTGTCTATACCCGCCGCCACTTTATCGCTGCACAGCGTCGCCGCCAGACTGATATAGCCGCCGGTGAGCGCCTTGCCGACACACATGATGTCCGGTGCTATGTCTGCGTGTTCGCAGGCAAACAGCTTACCGGTACGGCCAAAACCTGTGGCGATTTCATCCAGGATCAGCAGCACATCGTACTTGTCGCACAGGGCTCTAGCCGCCTTGAGATAGTCGGCGCTGTAAAACCACATGCCACCGGCACCTTGCATTATGGGCTCGAGGATCAGCGCGGCGGTTTGTGTGCCGTGCTCGGCCAGCATGGCCTCGAGTCCGGCGATGTCATCTGCTTTAGCGGCTTCACCAAAGGGTGTGCTCGGCGCCGGGGCAAACAGTTGCCGGGCCACATTGTCACCAAACATGGTGTGCATGCCGCCCTCCGGGTCGCAGACGCTCATGGCGGCGAACGTGTCGCCATGGTAGCCCTGTTTGACCGTCATGATGCGGTTTTTCTCAGTCTTGTTTTGTCCTTGCCAGTACTGCAGCGCCATTTTCAGCGCCACTTCCACCGAAATGGAGCCTGAGTCAGCCAGAAACACCTTGGTCAGTGGCTCAGGGGTGATATTGATGAGTTGGCGACACAGTTCGATGGCGCTCTCATGGGTGATCCCTCCGAACATCACATGGCTCAGGCGTTTGAGTTGCTCTTCCATGGCGCTGAGAATTGCCGGGTGGCTGTAACCATGGACGCAGGCCCACCAGGAGCTGGTGCCGTCGATAAGCTCGCGACCATCCTCCAGCGTCAGGCGTACGCCCTCGGCGGCTTTAACCCCATAAACGGGTAGGGTGTGGCTCATGGAAGTGTAGGGATGCCAGATATGCTGACGGTCAAAACAATAATCTATGCTCATATATTAACCAAAGGTAAACCTGCACAACTGGTTGGCGTTGACAGTGAGGGCGTCGCGGGTATGCTAACGAAAATAATTCAGGCCTTCAAGCAGCCAGCTGAACCCGGATCCCGATGGATTAATCGGCAAAATCGGCTTCAGCAACAAATAGATCAGACTCAGGTAACACAGAATATGTCCAATACAGAGCTGCGCCATGACTGGCGCCGTGAAGAGGTTGAAGCCCTCTTTGCCCTGCCTATGAATGATTTGTTGTTTCGTGCCCACAGCGTGCACAGAACCCATTTCAATCCCAATGAAGTTCAGGTCAGCCGTCTGTTGTCAATCAAGACGGGTGCCTGTCCGGAAGACTGCAAATATTGCCCCCAGAGCGCCCGCTACGACACAGGATTGGAAAAAGAGCGTCTGCTGGAGATGGAAAAGGTACTGACAGAGGCCAGAAGTGCCAAGGCCGCCGGTGCGACCCGCTTCTGCATGGGAGCCGCCTGGCGTAACCCGCATGAACGCGATATGCCTTATCTCAAGCAGATGGTGCAGGAGGTTAAATCCCTGGGGATGGAAACCTGTATGACCCTGGGTATGCTCAGCGAAAACCAGGCCAACGAGCTGGCCGAAGCCGGGCTGGATTACTACAACCATAACCTGGATACCTCGCCGGAATACTATGGTGACATCATCACCACCCGCACCTATCAGCAGCGGTTGGACACCCTGGCCAATGTACGCGCCGCCGGTATGAAGGTGTGCTCCGGCGGGATTGTCGGTATGGGCGAGCAGGCCACCGACAGGGCGGGGTTGCTGCAGCAGTTGGCTAATCTGGAACAACATCCCGACTCTGTGCCTATCAATATGTTGGTCAAGGTGGCCGGTACGCCGCTGGACAGCCTGGACGACCTGGATCCACTGGAGTTTGTGCGCACCATAGCCGTGGCCAGAATCATGATGCCTTTGTCGCGGGTACGCTTGTCGGCCGGGCGTGAAAATATGACAGATGAGCTGCAAGCCATGTGTTTCTTTGCCGGGGCCAACTCGATTTTTTATGGGTGCAAGCTGTTGACCACCGCCAACCCGGAAGAAAATGACGATATGAGCCTGTTCCGCCGTCTGGGATTGACCCCGGAGCAGGGTAAGGCTGCCACGGTCGAGGAAGAGGGCGCCGAAATAGCCCGCGCCGCGGCCAAGGCAGAGGCTATCAATAACAAGGCTCAGGGACAGTTTTACGACGCCGGAGCCCTGTAACTTGACCTCATTGCTGGACAAAATGGCCCGCCGCCGTGAAGAGCTTATGCGCGGCGGCTTGCTCAGGCAAAGACGCTGCTTTGCAGCAGCGTCCGGCCGTGAGCGACTATTGCATCCTGTTGCCCAAGCCCAAGCCACAGGCAAACCATTGTTGGATTTTGCCGCCAATGATTATCTGGGCCTGGCCCGTCATCCCAAGGTCATCTCTGCGCTTGCCAAGGGGGCAGAGATCTATGGCTGCGGCAGCGGCGCTTCACCTCTGGTTTCGGGTTACAGCGAGGCGCATCTCAAGCTGGAACAAGGTCTGTGCCGGGCACTCGGCGCAGAAGCGGCGTTATTGTTCAGCTGTGGTTTTGCCGCCAACACTGCGCTGATGAAAACCCTGTTTAGCGCTGAAGATACAGTGATTGCCGACAAATTGGTGCATGCCTCCATGATAGATGGCCTGCGCGACTCAAAGGCCAAAATACGGCGTTTTGCCCATAACGATATGGCGGCCGCCACAGCGCTTTTGGCCCGGCATCCCGGCAGCGCTGTACTCACTGAAACCGTGTTCAGCATGGATGGCGACAGGGCGCCGCTCGGTAAATTGAGCCACTTGTGCCAAGCGCACGGCAGCCCACTCATTCTCGATGATGCCCACGGCTTTGGCCTATTTGAGTCATCATCCCTGCCTGTATTTGCCCGTTTGGTGACCTTTGGCAAGGCGCTCGGTGGTCAGGGCGCGGCGATTGTGGGCTCGCAGGAATTGATAGACTATCTGGTGGCCAATGCCCGTGAATACATCTATTCCACCGCGCTGTCACCCGCCTGCTGTATGGGCGTGCTCGAGGCTCTGGAGCTGATCCAGCAAGAGCCCTTGCTCGAGCGCCTCAACGCCAATATCGCTTTGTTTCGCCGCAGCTGCCAAGTGGCGGGGATCTCCTTGATGCCATCTGAGTCGCCAATTCAACCTCTGTTGGTGGGTGAGAGTGACAGATGTATGGCACTGGCAGCAAGGCTTCTGGAACGCGGCTTCCTGGTGGGGGCGATTCGGCCCCCCACAGTCCCCAAAGGCAGTGCCAGATTGCGTATTACCCTGAGCGCCGAGCACAGGGAGCAGGATATACTGGCCTTGGCCTCGGCATTGGCGGAGCTGATGGCATGAGCAACATGAGTCATGAGCCTCTGGCCAGTCACTCAGGCCTGGTGCAATCCGTGCCGCTCGGGGATGTTGCCGGGCGCTTTTCCAAGGCGGCAACTGCTTATGAGCGCCACAATAGGGTGCAGCGTCTGACGGCCGAAGCCTTGCTTGACTGGGACGATTGCCCACACTCAGGAAAACTGCTGGATATAGGTGCAGGTCCGGGCACGGCTTTTGCCACGCTCTGGCCCCAAAGCGTGACTGCCCTGGATATCGCCAGCGGAATGCTCAAGCAGCTAAAGGGAAATTTCCCCGATTATCAGGCTGTTTGTGGCAATGCCGAGCAGCTTCCCTTTGGCGACAACAGCTTTGATGCGGTTTATTCCAATCTGGCGCTGCAGTGGTGCGGCGATATTCCGGCCGCCTTGGCAGAGATTTTTCGGGTCATGCGCCCAGGCGGTTCGGCGCGCCTAGCCATAGTGGCCCGGGGCAGTTTGCCCGAATTACAGACGCTGGGGCTGCGAGTCAAGGCATTTGCAGCCGAACATAAGTTGGAGCAAGCGCTGGCGCAGCATCCCTGGCAGAGCTTGCACACGCAAAGCCGCACCTTTCAGTGCCACTTTGCCAATCTCAGGGAATTGCTTTACTCCATCAAGGGGGTCGGCGCTTCAGTTGGCGCCGATAAAAACTCAGGTGCCGGGCTCAAGGGAAAGAGTTTTTGGCATACACTTAACGGGCAGGCCGAGGTCCTTAGAACGGACAAGGGAATGCCGCTGACATACAGGATAGTAATGGTTCAGGCCCGAAAATAACCATTGATGTTTTGGCTGTAGGGGTAGTTCAGCGATGATTTTTTTTGTAACAGGTACAGATACCGACAGTGGCAAGACTCAGGTCGGGGCCGCGCTGCTGCATAAGGCACGAGTCGAGCATGGCTTGAAAACCTTGGGGGTAAAACCCCTGGCCTCGGGTTGCCACAACACCCCTTACGGGCTGAGAAACCCGGACGCCCTGGCCTTGATGGATGAATCCACTCTGAAACTGCAGTACGACAAGGTGAATCCTTTCAGTTTTGAGCCGGCGATTGCCCCTCATATTGCTGCCGCCGATCTCGGCCTGGATATCAGCCCCGAGGCGGTACTGGCAGCGCTGGATTTTACCCAATATGCCATGGCCGATTTCTGCCTGATAGAAGGGGCCGGTGGTTGGCGTTTGCCTTTGGGGGAGGGGCGTTTCTTATCGGAAGCGGTGCAGGGACTGGCTCTGCCCGTGATTCTGGTGGTGGGAATGAAGCTTGGCTGCCTTAATCATGCCGTGTTGACCCAGGAAGTGATCCGCGCCGATGGGCTTGAAATCGCCGGTTGGGTGGCCAATCGCGCCGAAGCTGATATGAGTCGCTTCGATGAAAACCTGGCCAGCCTTAAAGACTTGATGCAGGCGCCGCTGTTGGGAGTGGTGCCGCATCTGGCTCATCCCAGTGCCGAGGCCATGTCTCAGCACCTGGATTTGAGCCCTCTGCTGGCCAAAGTGCCCGGTTGAGCCCTGGAGTTAAAAAGCAGCAAGGCAACGTAGGGCCGAGGTTTTTTAGCTCAATAGATTGGAAAGAACACTGCCTACAGGCACGGGGATTTCCTGCTCTACACCGCTGAACAGATAAGCTTCCTTATCTCCCAAAAGACTCAGTTTATTGTCCTGCAGCAACAGGGCGCTGCCTTCCTGGATGGCCAGTACCGGCGTCTTGGGATCGACACAGGTAAACTCAAGCAAGCGCTGGGCCCGGGTTTCACCATTGTGACCCGGCGCCTTGTAGTTGCTGTAATGCGGATTGATCTGCAGTGGCAGCAGGCCAAGGGCACTGAATGATGGCGGCTCTATAATAGGCATATCATTGGTGGTACGTATGCTGAGACCGGCAATATTTGAACCTGCACTCCAGCCGATATAGGGTTTGCCGGCAGCGACTTCCTCTTTGATCAGATGCAGCAGATCGTAGCGGTACAACTCATGCAACAGGTGGAAGGTATTGCCACCACCAACCAGAATGCCGTCAGCATCGCGAATAGCCTGCTTGGGATCGCCATGTTGATGGATAGAGGAGATATCCAGCCTCAATGGTGCCAGGCCATTAACCACGGCTTCCAGATAGTTGTCATAGCTCATGCTGACACCGGCATAAGGGATAAATATCCACTTGCGGGCCTTTTCTGTCATAGGCTCAATATAGGGCAGGGCATGTTCCAGGTAAGGGGTGTCGCCAGCGCGGGAGCTGCTGAGCAGCAGGGTATTTATCGTCATAATCGTCGCTGTCCTTCAGATTGATTTGCGTTGCTTGATGGTAACAAAAAGCCTTTACACTCAACAATCACCGCCGGTGTTTTTGGTCGCTTTAAAAAGCCGCACTCGGGCAATTGATTAAGTTTGATTTAATCAAGCCTGCCTAGACTGCTTCCTCTGCGTAACCGGGGCGTTTGGGCGAGAAAGCTAAACAATAATTTACCTTTTCCCACTTGAATTCCCGCCAAGTGGACATATTATGTCTGCAATGACGCAATTCCGGTACAAGGGTACCTTACAGGAGCTGATATGAAGCGTGTATTTCTATTGATTTTGACTAACCTTGCCATCCTGTTGGTGGCATCGATCGTCATGTCTATTTTGGGTGTCAATACTCAAACCATGGGTGGCTTGCTGGTGTTTGCGGCGATCTTCGGTTTTGGTGGCGCCTTTATCAGCTTGGCGATTTCCAAGTGGATGGCCAAGAAGACTATGGGCTGTGAGGTGATCACTCAGCCCCGAGATAACACAGAGCGTTGGTTGCTCGAGACCGTAGCCCGTCAGGCACAGCAGGCCGGGATCAAGATGCCGGAAGTGGCCATCTACCAATCGCCTGAACTGAACGCCTTTGCTACAGGCCCAAGCAAAAACAATTCTCTGGTGGCAGTGAGTACAGGTCTGCTTTACGGCATGAGTGCCGATGAAGTGGAAGCCGTACTGGCGCACGAAGTCAGCCATGTGGCCAACGGTGACATGGTGACTCTGACCCTGATCCAGGGCGTGGTGAACACCTTTGTTATCTTTGCTGCCCGTGTGGTTGCCGGTATCATCAACAACTTTGTTGCCAGCAACGATGAAGAGGGTGAAGGCCTGGGCACCATAGCTTATATGGCTGTGGTATTTGTGCTGGATATGCTGTTTGGTATTCTGGCGTCCATGGTGGTGGCTTACTTCTCCCGCATCCGTGAGTTCCGCGCCGATGAAGGTGCCGCTCGCCTTGCCGGCAAGAACAAGATGATTGCGGCGCTTGAACGTCTGCGCACCGGGCCGGAAACCGGTGCCATGCCGGCCAATATGTCGGCCTTCGGTATCAATGGCAAGCGCTCAATGACCGAACTCTTTATGAGTCACCCACCGCTTGAAAAGCGTATCGAAGCGCTGAGAAACCGCGGATAATTTAGCAGTACTTTCTCTTAAGGAGGCCGGTTGGCCTCCTTTTTTATGCTGTTGAAACGCTTATTGATACAGATGCTCATGTGTAAATTAAATGTAAAATTCCGTAATTAACCGATGGTTACATGATTCAGCGCACATTTTGCTTTTGCGCAAGTTGTTAAAGTGGCGGCGACTCAGAATTAGTTTGCCAATTGGCAAAAGCTTGGCTAAGTTAATCCAAGTCGTGCTATTTACTGATAGTGAGACAAAGGTCATACCTGACATAAGAACCTTTGCTCGACTGTCATCATCGGAGGATATTATTGTGAGCAAGAAACTCTTGAGTGTGTTGTTCGGTGCCGGTTTGGCCGCACTGGCCATGTCACCATCTGCTTTTGCAGAAGATCAGAAGCTGTCAGATTTCCACGCGGATATGGGGGGCTGTGAAAGCTGCCATGCCGATGGTTCACCTTCAGCTGACGGCGCCTATGAATTTGAACAGTGTCAGAGCTGTCACGGTTCGCTGGCAGAAATGGATGCGGTACACAAGCCACACGATGGTGCCTTGATGTGTGCTGATTGCCATGCTCCCCACGACATGAACGTAGGTCAAAAGCCTACCTGCGATAGCTGCCACGATGATGGCCGTACTTCAGATAGCGTACTGAAGTAAGAAGCGCATATCACACGAATGACAACGCCGGCTTGATGCCGGCGTTATTGTTTCTGAACATTCATTCAGAATGGAGTGTTGTTTTTCTGTTAATTGGATGCTCTACTTACCATAGAAGAAATATGGTAGAGGGAAAGGAATGGGACGCCTGGTTTTAAGTATTGTTGGAGCGCTTTTTCTGGTTACAGCCATAACCGGTTGTGCCCATAGAGCCCAAATCACACCAACTTTACCGCTAGCTAACTCAGATATATTTATCACGGGTACATATGCTCATCTAGTTCCAAGTGAACATGATTTCTTGCGGCTTTCCAATTCTCAAAAGCAGTCATTTCAGGACTTCTTATCCAATCCTGATATAGCCAAATTACCTAACTATTTGAAGTTATCTTTATATATTAATGGTCTAATGCAGGGTTTTAACTATGAGGGGAAGAATTTAATGGCTGCTGAGGCTATACGTCAAAGGCAAGGAAACTGCATGACGTTAGCTATGTTGACTTTTGCTTTGGCTAAAGAACTTAATGTTCCGGTTGGTTTTCAATTGGTTCATACCCCACCTATATTATTGGATGTGAGTCAGGGTGTTGCACTTTACTCTAATCATGTACGCTCATTTCTGTATGAGTCAACACCCGTCTATGGTCATTATGGAAGTCAGGGGCATCACGTTGTTGTTGACTACTTTCCTGATGGCAATGACAGGAGTGGGGCTTTTATTGATGAATCTACCTTCATAGGCATGTTTTATAGGAACTTAGCTGTGGATGCCTTACAAGCCCAAAAAACTGAGAAGGCATTTCTTTTGATTCAGGAAGGTTTAAAATTCTCTCCGGATTACGTCCCTTTAATCAATCTTATGGCAGTGATGCACAGAAGAGCTGGAGATTGGTTAGGTGCAGAGCGTTTTTATCGTTATGGATTAGCTCTGGATCAAGAAGAAATAACCCTTCTAACTAATTATCGAATATTGCTTGAGCGTGAGGGACGTATATCTGAGGCTAATGTTATAACTGAGCGTTTGCGACGTTTATCTTCTCCCCAACCTTATGACAACTACCTCTTGGGAATAGATGCTTTAGCACAAAATCAGTACGAGTTGGCTGAAGATCTTCTCGAGCGTTTTATAAGAGACAATGAGTACTTTCACCGGGCTTACCTGGCTTTGGCACGAAGCCAATTGGCTCAGGGAAAAACATCACTGGCAAAGCGGAATTTACAAAAGGCTCTAAATGCAGCCAGTGATAATAGCTATCGGAACATATATGCCGCCAAGCTGGCGGCATTAAAATCAAAATAGTCAGTCTTTATCCACCGGCGTTGTTGGCAGATATTTATTGCCGGAAAACATAGCAGAAATAATACCGGGCTGACGCTTACGCTCGGCGTGGATCACCGCGGCTATGTGCAGCAATACCAAGAGAAGCAACAGATATACGCTGTAGACATGTACTTTCCCTGCCAAGCCCTTGGCGCCCTTAATCGCTGCAGCCTTGTCTGGATTAACGCCTGTGTCATCATAGGGTTTGAGGCTGGCAGGCTCAACACCATCGGCGGCGATATATTCCTGAACCATGCCGCCCAGCGGTGGATAGAAGATGTCAGTACCGGCTCGCACCAAACCTGTCACCATGATCAGCGTCAGCAAACCCAATAAGGCGATGACCGCCAGTTTGCCCGCCGGATTATGGCCGAGATATTGTGGGTTTTCGCCTTTCTTGAGTGCTGCACGATAGCCTGCCAATTCCCCTTTTTTGGGGAGTAGTTTACCTAGACGCGCCTTGATAGGGCCGAATAATCCCCACAGTAATCTGAATGCCAGGTTGATGGCAAAGGCATAACCTATCCAGACGTGCAGTGTCTTCAGGCCGATTTTGGCGTCGAGACCACTGATCCCGAAGTCAGATTTGAACATCATTACCCCGCCGATGATCACCAGCAGCAGCACCAAAAGCAGGTTTATCCAATGAAAAAGGCGAGTGGGAAGATCCCATGCCTTATAGCGAGACAGGCGCACTTCGCCCGCAGTATTTGTTTCCATGTTTGATCCCCCAGATCTGTTTTACCCCTTTATGTTAACGCCTGTAGCGGCGCTTGTTCAGTTAACTCTTATTCATTTTGAGTTTTTGGTAAGGAATCTGTACTTCCATTTCAAGCAGTTGTCTGCTTTGATACTCATGTTGCAGCAATGTAAATTTTTATTTTTTAGCTGAGGGCAGCCTATGTTCAATGTGATGCACTGGCTGGTGGTTTCCAGATCCGCGCTGTTGACCGAGCTGATGGATAGCCGTTGGCCGCAGGAGTTTCTGGTACGCTTGTCCTGCTTATCTCCCGATAGATGGCACACAGATGCCTTGGGAACTGATGTCGACATGTTGTTGCTGGATTTGGCCACTGTGGAACCGGCCTTGGGCTATAAGATTCTTAAACAGGCCACCAGGAATCGCGGTTGCAAAGTGGTGTTACTGCATTATCCCAGAAGGGTGGAGTATGAATGCCTGTTGTTGCCGTCTGTGGTCAAGGCGGTTTTCTATCCCGAGGCGACCTTGGCACAGTTGGGCCGTGGCCTGGATATTGTGCAGAAGGGTGGCTGCGACATTCCTTTTGAGTTGCAATCTCGGCTGGCCAAGGGAGAGCTTAGTGGCGATGTACTGACTTTCAGGGAGCGGGAGGTGCTGCAGGCGCTACTGGCCGGGCTCAGTAATCAACAGATTGCCACTTCCCTTTATGTCAGTGAAAGTACGGTCAAGACCCATCTCTATCGGGTGTTTCGCAAACTGAATTTAAGCAACCGAGCCCAGGTGATGGCCTGGGCCCAGCGTCACTTGATGGCCGATGTGGCCGAGAGTCAAGGCTCAGGCAGTTAGGGAAGGTGCGAATAAGTCCTCGCGGCACTCTGGCTTACACAGCAATTGGCGTTCAAGGCATCTGACTGAAGGCATGCCGGGGCCTGTCGAAGTCGGATAACGTAGAGAGCCGGTTGCTGTGAAAGCCCCAAAGGGCGTGGCTTACAGGCTTGCCTGCTGTGTTATGCTTCTTGCAAAGGACTAGGGCCATTTGCTGCGAACCACGCCTTGCATCCAGGCCTGTAAGCCTACGCAGAGCACGCATGGGACTTGTTCGCACCTTCCTTAACCCAGCCAGGCCTTGGCTTTGGCTGGATCGGTGAGCTTGAGTGACACAGTATCTATTGCCGCCGGGTTGATAGGCAGTTGGCCTGTCATCAGTTCATCACGGCGGAAGAAGTGCAGCTCCAGACTATCGCCGGGCTCATATTGTTGCAGTTCATTTTCAAATTGAGCGCCGACCTGCAGACCATTGGCGGCAATCAGCAGATCCTGAGCCGCGAGCCCGGCGCTGTGAGCCGCGCTGCCATTGGTCACACTCACAATCCTTAACCCCAGGACTTCAGCCTTGTAGCGGGCTCCGAAGCCGATTTTTTGCCCCTCAACATCCCCGCCGCCCTGATCCTGAGCGCCTTGGGCACTGCGAAGTTGCATCTCGATTCCGAATTGCGCCAGCAGGGGCGCCAGTGGCAACTCTTGGGTATTATCCACAAAGGCAAATTCTGCGCTGGCATCCCGGCCAAGCAGCTCCTCGTAGAGGCGGCGATGGGAGTCATCTTCAGTGCCTATACCCTGACTGCCAAAGGCCTGCCACAGCTTCTGCATCAGGTTATCCAGTGTGTATTCTCCCTGGGTTTCCAGTCTCAGAGTCAAGTCCAGATACAGGGCAAACAAAGCTCCCTTGGTGTAATAGCTGACGATGGCGTTGGCGGCGTTTTCATCCTGTTTGTAGAACTTGGTCCAGGCATTGAAGCTCGAATCTGTCAGGCTCTGCAACTGCCTGCCCGGCATGCGATACACCCGGGTCATGGTCTGGGATAGCATCTCCAGATATTGCTCATTGGAAACCCTGTTGGCTCTGAGTGTCATCAGGTCATCATAGTAGGAAGTGATACCTTCATAAGCCCACAGCTGACGGGTGTAGCTCTCAGCCTCCAGCGCATAGGGAATGAAGCTGGCAGGCTTAATGCGTTTGACGTTCCAGCTGTGGAAGTATTCGTGACTGCAGAGCGACAGATAAGTGCGGTAATCCTTGTTGACCGGCATCTCCATACTCAGCGGCAGATCCTTACGGGAGCAGTGCAGGGCGGTGGAGGCTCTGTGTTCCAGTCCTCCAAAGCCATTGCCTAATACCTGGGTCATAAACAGGTAGCGCTCAAACGGCGCTTCACCGAAGAGGCGGATCTGGCTCTCGCAAATAGCCTTGAGATCGTCAAGCAGTCTGGGCATGTGGCAGCGGTGACGCCCGGTCAGTATCACATCATGGCGCACGCCACAGGCCTCAAAGCTGCCGTGGGTAAAGGTGCCCATCTCCACCGGATGGTCGATAAGCTCATCATAGTTGGCGGCGCTGAAACGGCCGAACTGCCACTCTTCACCCTCGATTCGACTCAGGGTTGTTGCCAGCTGCCAGTTGGCTTCCTCCTCCGGGGGCAGAATTTCCAGCTCCAGCGGCTCAAGCTCTTTGCCGGCCACCGCCAAAAAGACGCTGCTGCCGTTGAAAAAGCCGTGGGTCTGATCCAGGTGGGCGCTGCGCACCGACATATCCCAGGCATAAACCGAGTAGCGCAATTGCAGCGATTCGGCATTGGAATCTATCAGCCAGCGCTGCTTGTCAAGCTGAGTAATGCTGAGCGGACGCTCCAGCTCATCAAAGGCTTTAATATCTATGATATTGCGACAAAAATCGCGAACCATGTAGCTGCCCGGGATCCAGGATGGCAACCAAAGTTCCTGTTTCGGAGCCGGTGCCTGAATGGTGATTTTGACCTCGAACAGGTGAGCGTGGGGATCTATGGGGCAAATCTGATAACTGATCATCTGATATCCGTATGAATCGTTGGCGAGTGCCGGGAGCCAAATTGAGTGCTATCCGGCTGAGCATGGCGACAATGCTGCCAAAAAAGCCAGGCTGCGGCAATTGCTGCCGAGTTTTAAATGGCTTGAGGTTCAAATCGCCGTGGCCAATTACATCTCCGGGCCGAATGGTATTATACTGCCAAGAACACAGAGGTTTGGCCCTTGGGCCGAGCCTGAACCGATACACCGGAGAGTGGCAAAATGGCCGAAGAAACCATATTCAGCAAAATTATCCGCCGTGAAATTCCCACGGACATTCTGTATCAGGACGAACTGGTAACCGCCTTTCGGGATATCAATCCCAAGGCGCCCACCCATGTACTGATAGTGCCCAATCATCTGATCCCCACAGTCAATGACGCCAAGGCCTCGGATGAGCAGGCCATAGGCCGTATGGTGACTGTGGCTGCCAAGCTAGCCGCCGAGGCCGGGATCGCCGAGGACGGTTATCGTTTAATCATTAACTGTAATGAACATGGCGGCCAGGAAGTGTTTCATATCCACATGCATCTGCTTGGCGGTAAAGCCTTGGGGCCTATGGTGAGTTCAGCGTCATGAAAGTGAATCCGGAGTTTTTCCCGCTGACGACTCTGGCTACCCGTTTCGTCAACCAGTTGGCCCAGTGCCGCCGTCTCGGGCTCAAGGTGCATGAGGCCAGTGAGCACCATGTACTGATAGAGTTGCCTTACAGCACCGAGCTGGTGGGTTACCCTGAAACCGGAGTTATTCATGGTGGGGTTATCACCACATTGATGGATACTGCCAGTGGTTGCGCCGTGGTTTGTGCCATCAAGGACAAATATGGTTCGCTGGAGATCTCGCCAACTCTGGATCTGCGGGTCGACTATATGAAGCCTGCCGAGCCCCACAAGCCGGTGTATGGTTTTGCCGAGTGTTATAAGTTGTCATCCAGCGTCGCGTTCACCCGGGCCATCGCCTATCAGGACAGCATAGACGACCCCATCGCCCATGCGGTTGGCTCCTTTATGCGGATAAGTCCTGAAATGATAGGGGATACTTTCCGCAAGGCACTGATGGGTGAGGAAACAAAATGACAGATCCCAAGGCATCCATGGATGTAAAAAGCATAGTTGCTAAAGTGACAGAAACCAATGATTTCAGTCACTTGCTTGAGCATGTTCCCTATGCTCGCTTTATCGGCATGCAGGTGGACAGGTTTGGCGATGAACTGGTGTTTCGTCTGCCGGCCAAAGATGACAACATAGGTAACCCGGTACTGCCGGCCATTCACGGTGGCGTGATAGCCGGGTTTATGGAGATGTCGGCCATCATCCAGCTTATGGTGTTTATGCAAACCAGTAAGGTGCCCAAGGTGGTTGATTTTTCCATCGACTACTTACGCGCCGGTTATCATAAGGACAGTTTCGCCGAGTGCCGAATAACCCGTCAGGGGCGGCGAGTGGCCAATGTCAATATCGACTGCTGGCAAACCAACCGCAAACAGTTGATTGCAACGGCCAGGGCGCACTTTTTGATTGATTGAGAATAAGGGATTGGCAGATGAAAAAAGTCTTGGTAATAGCAGCAACCCTGCTGGCTCTGGCAGGCTGCGCCAACCATACGGCCGGGGTGTATGCCAGCTCGACCGGTGAAAGCCGCGCAGACAACAGCAGCTTTGCCCGCTCTGTGAGTGTGGGTGATCTTATGGCCAGAGGCGAGGGCGGCTTGCTCAGAGGCACAGCCACCATCAGCAGCAAGGTCGCTACCGATATGCGCATTCATTACAAGTTCACCTGGTATGATGCCAGCGGCTATACCCTGGATGATGAAGGTGTGTCCTGGAAGTCGGTCAAGCTGCATGGTAAACAGCAGTTGCAGGTGAGCGCCGTGGCGCCGAATCCGACCGCCAGCCGTTTTGAGATCTATGTGCGCGAGGCCTTTTCAAACTAATAGTTGAAACCTCGGCACCACTGCCGCCCGAGCCAATACTCCCGTTGAATGCTCAACACGGGAGTATTGGAATGGGCGGTTTTTTTATGCCCTCGGGTACAATTTGGCAACCTGGCTCACTTTTGTTGGTAACTCGTGTATACTGGCCCGCGCCAAGGGGTGTTTACCGCATTGCGGTTGACTGAGATGTCGTATGACGAACCCTTAGAACCTGATCCGGCTAGTACCGGCGTAGGAATGGGCCACAATTCGTGCACTTTCAACTCGCTTTCTTATTGCCGGATCTCAAACTGTGAATATTTGAGGTCCTATGTCCAAGTTTACCGTACCTACTCTGCTTGCCAGCACCATTCAGATGTTGCTGTGGGCACCCGTTCATGCCGCCGATAATCCCGGTGTTGAAAATCAAGATGAGCAACAAGCCATGGAAGTGATAGTCGTCAGCGGCGACTTTCGTGGCCTGACGCTGGAGAAGATGCCCTCCAGCGTGACTGTTATCGACGAGCAGCGCATTGAAGATCAAGGCGCCGAGCATTTCGAAGACATGCTGGGTAACGTCGCCAACTTCAACTGGTCAGGTGCCAGCTCCCGGCCAAGATACTTCCAGATCCGCGGCGTAGGTGAGCAGGAGCAATACCAGGGAGCGCCCAACTCCTCTGTGGGCTTTATTATCGATGATATCGATCTCTCCGGGCTGGGCAGCGTTTCCAGCCTGTACGACCTGCAGCAGTTTGAAGTGCTGCGCGGCCCCCAGGGTACCCGCTATGGCGCCAATGCCCTGGCCGGTCTTATCTATCTCAAGAGCAATGATCCCACAGACGTGTTCGAGCACGGCGCCGAAGTCTCGCTCGGTAATGATAATCTGCAAACCTTCAGCGGCTTCAGTTCCGGCCCAGTGACTGATTCCGGCAAGTTGCTCTATCGTGTGGCGCTGCAGCAACACAAGCAGAACGGTTATCGTGACAACCTGTATCTGGGCCGTGACGATACCAATGAGCGTGATGAATTCAGCGGCCGTATCAAGCTGCGCTGGTACGCCACCGACAAGTTGCAGGCGGACTTCACTCTACTGCACGCCGATTTTGACAATGGTTATGATGCCTGGACCCTGGACAATAACGGCTTCGATACCATTACCGATGCGCCGGGCGTCGACAAGCAGCGCACCACGGGCTCCAGTCTCAAGCTGAATTATACCGGCTTTGAGGCTTTTGAGCTGGTGTCCCTGTCAAGCTATGCCGCAACAGATCATCACCACGGTTACGACGGTGACTGGGCCAACCCGGATTACTGGGCCGGGAAAGAGTGCGGCGGCGCACCCTGTGAGTACGATTACACCTGGGATAAACGCGGCGAGCGCCGTACTCTGTCACAGGAGTTCAGATTCAGCTCCAACGAGGCCGGGCGGATTTTCGGCGGCAGCACAGACTGGCTGGCCGGGCTCTATTTTATGGATCTCGATGAGGACAATGATCTCTACTCTGAATACAACAGCTGGCCGGATGAAGTGCTGACTTCCCGCTACAGCGCCAGTAACTATGCGGTGTTTGCCCAGTTGGACTCAGATCTGGGAGCGGGTTACAGCCTGTCTATCGGTGCTCGTCTCGAGCGACGTGAGAGTGACTACAGCGACAGCAATGGTGATGCCTTTAGCCCATCGGAAAACATGTGGGGCGGCCATATTGCCCTGTCCAAGGCACTGGCTGAACACCATGAAGCCTATGTTCGGATAGCCAGGGGCTACAAGGCCGGTGGTTTCAATATGACGTTGCCCCAGGAGCTGGCCGACAAGAAAGAGTTCGATACCGAAATCCTCTACAACTATGAACTGGGGCTGAAATCCAGTTGGGCCGATGGCTTGCTGGATACTCGTCTGGCACTGTTCTTTATGGACAGGGAAGATCAGCAGGTAGCGGCCTCGCTGCAGGATCCTGTCGATCCCCAGCGCTTTATTCTGTTCACCGAAAACGCCGGCAGCTCCAATAACTATGGCGCCGAGCTGGAAGCCAACTGGTATCCCACAGATTCACTGCAGTTCTACACCAGTCTTGGGTATCTGCAGACAGAATACGGTGATTACCTGTATCAGGATAAATATGGCAACCCTGTGGATCTCAGCGGCCGGGAACTGGCCCACTCGCCGAGATGGACCTATAGTCTCGGCATGACCTGGCGCAATGACATGGGCTGGTTTGCCAACCTCAACAGCAGTGGCAAGAGTGCGTTCTACTATTCAGACAGCAATGACTCCCGCTCTGAAGACTATCAAGTGGTCAACGCCAAGCTGGGCTATGAGGCAGACAAGTGGTCGGTTTACCTCTGGGGCCGCAACCTGTTTGATGAAAAATACGGCGTGCGCGGTTTCTACTTCGGCAATGAGCCGGATCAGGACTGGGCCGAGAAACAATATATCCGCTACGGGGACCCACGCCAGATTGGTGTGACCTTCAAGGTCAAATTTATCTGATGGCATAAGCCGTTGTCGGCCGGGGCGTGTTGCAGCGCCCCGGTTCATTACAGGAGATGTAAAATGAAGTTAACTGCCGAAATCAGCATGTATCCGCTCCACGATGAGTATCTGGAGCCTATTCAATGGTTTATCAAGCGCCTGGACAGTTATGCCAACATAGAGAGAACCACCAATGCCATGGCGACTCAGGTGTGCGGTGATTATGCCGAGGTGATGGCCATGCTGGCCACTGAGATGCAGGCAGCGCACGAGAAATTTGGCAAGGCGGTGTTTGTCTGTAAATTTATCGGCGGTGAGCTGAACTTGGGCCACAGGGAATAACCCATGAGTGAATTCTGGCACTGGCTCGCCGAGGCCGGCTCTCAGGCCCAGGGCATGGGCGCCTGGGAAGCGGTAGCCGTGGTATTGGCCTTGGCCTATCTGCTGCTGGCCATGAAAGCCAATATCTGGTGTTGGGCGGCAGCCTTTGCCAGCACCGCCATCTACACTGTGCTGTTCTGGAAAGTCGCTCTGCTGATGGAGTCAGTGCTCAACGTCTATTACATGGCGATGGCGCTGTACGGATACTGGCTCTGGCGCCGGGGTGGGGAAAACCATCAAGGAGTGGCCGTGACCTCCTGGCCCTGGCAGCGGCACCTGGTACTGATTTTGTTGACTGGGTTGGTGTCTCTGTTTGTCGGTCATATGATGGCGACTTTCACTCAGGCAGCCTTTCCCTACCTGGATGCGGCAACCAGCTGTTTTGCTGTGATGACGACTTTTCTGGTGGCGCGCAAGGTGCTGGAAAACTGGCTCTATTGGGTGGTTATCGATCTGGTGTCCATCTATCTCTATTTAAGCAAGGGCTTGATGTTGACCTCACTCTTGTTTGTGCTCTACGTGGGGATGGCGGTAGCCGGATACTTTATCTGGCGCGCCAGAGCCCAGGAGTCCCGCGGTCGCGACTCCTCACAGCTTGAAAGCGGCGCCGCATGAAAGGCAAACCGCTGACAGAACTTGAGGCCAGTCTGGGCGAAGGTTTGAGCTGTGAGCTCAACGCCGCCCTCAAGCGGCTACAGTTGTGGCCGCTTGAGGGGGCCAAGCCGCTCACCCTTGGGCTAAGCAACCAAAACTGGCTCTTGCAGGCCGGTAGCGAGTCATTGGTGCTGAGAGCCAATTCCCCGGGCTCAGACCGTATCTGCGATAGAAACAACGAACTGGCATGTTGGCGGGTTGCCGAGAAGGCGAACCTGGCACCAGGACTGATTTGGGTCAGCGCTGACAAGGGGTTATATCTGAGCCGCTTTATCGAACAAGCGCCGCAAGCCAACTGGCAGCAGTTACTCGCGTCCAAAGGTGCGGCCGAGATCGCAAGCGCGGCTCAAAAAGCCTATGTTAGCTCAAAAAGCCTCTCTGGCCTGCCTGAGCGTAAACATGATTCTAAACATGAGCCTAGACATGAGCCTAAACATGAATTTGGCTCAGGCGCTGTATTGGGAGCCAAGCAAGGCAAATCACCTCAGGCCTTACTGCTGGAGTTGCTGCTGGGGCTGAGGGCCTTGCCGGCCCCCAAGCTCGAAATCAGTGTTGCCGAGCAGTGGCGCATCTATCTGGAGCGGCTCGATGGCATGGCACTGAGCCGGGTGCAGCCTTCAAGCTGGCAACAGCGGCTCATGCAACTTCACTCGGCCCAAGGGTTATTCGAGCAGTGCAACACTCGGCTGGAGGCCTGTCTGCTGAGGCCTCAGTATTGTCACAGGGATCTCAATCCTCATAACCTGTTGCTGGCCGAGGATGGACTCAAGTGCGTCGATTTCGAATACGCCTGCGCTTCCCATCCGCTGTTTGAGTTGGCCGGGGTGCTGTCATCCCATCAACTGAGCGCCGAGGGGCAACAGTGGCTCATCTATCACTATCTTGAGCAGCATCCGCATTTAACCGGCGATACCCACCTGGCGGTGGCTGCAGCCGTCGATGTCTACTGGCTGTTTGCCTGCTGCTGGGCCTTGCAGATGGCCTGGGACAATCAGCAGCAGTCTTATCTCGACTGGTTTGATGACTTCTGGCATCTTGTAAAGCATCAATGAGTCAGGCAGGGAAGCTGTCGCCTGGCCTAAGCCAACTTAAAGTATTTAATGGATGAAACGCATTGTTATTGCCCTGGCGTTGCTTATTGCGCTCAGTGCCTGCTCCACCAAGGTCAGCTATTATTTCCTCGATTGGGCCATAGAGTGGCAGCTGGAAGATTATGTCACTCTCGACCGGCAACAGGAGCAGGCGTTTGACGCCATTCTCGACCCTTTTCTCGCCTGGCATCGCAGCCAGGAGTTACCCAGATACAGTGCCCAGTTAAAAACGCTGCAAACCGAGCTTGCCGATGGCACTTTAACGCCACAGAGTTGGCGCCATCATGTGGATATGGCAAGAGATCACTGGTTTCGGCTGTTTGCCCAGGTGTTTGACGATCTTTTGCCCCTTATCGCTTCTTTGAGTGACAAGCAGGTCGCCCAGGTGATTGCCAAACTGGAGGCCGATGAGCAGGAGCTGGTGGATGAATACAAGGACAAGAACCAGGAACAACTGATTAAAGATGCGGATGAACGGCTGGAGGAGCTGTTTGCCGATTGGCTGGGGCGTTTGAGTGAGCAGCAAAAGGCCCTGATCCATGAGCACAACAGCCGCCGACTGGCGACCTTGGATATGTGGCTCGAGTATCGTCACGAGTGGCTCCGGCAGTTCAAACAAGCCTTGCTGCAACGCAGTGATTCTGACTTGTTGGCGCAGCGCTTGCGGCTGCTGATGACATCGCCCGATGAGCTCAAGTCAGACGTCCACAAGCAGAAATTGGCGCAGAACACGGAAAACTTCGGCATGCTGTTATTGCAACTGCACCAGAGTCTGAGTGAGCGCCAGCAAAAGCACTTCAAGCGTAAGCTGGGCAACTTGATTGACGATCTGGATGAACTGAGTCAGGCATCGCCTTGAGTTGGCACAGCCCTGAGCTTATGAGGCAGACATAGCCCTGAGCTTATGGGATCGTAAAGCGAGTCTTTGAGTTGTAGAACGGGCATGGGGCTTGTTCGCACCTTTCTAAACTAAAGACTGAAATAAAATCGCTTATTGCCGGGTCAACTGCAGCATGACAGGAATACTCCCCGAATAAGGACGCTTTCATGCAAGTCATCATTCAAACCTATGCGGCATTTTTGAAATCACTGCGCCACTTCGATGGCCTGGCACCGTTGGCATTGCGGCTCTATCTGGCGCCGGTGCTGGTGCAGGCCGGTTACAATAAACTCAGCCACTTCAGCGACACAGCGGCCTGGTTCGGTAATCCGGACTGGGGGCTGGGCTTGCCCATGCCTGAGGTGATGGTGGCGCTGGCGGCCGGGACCGAATTTTTTGGTGGCTTGTTGCTTCTGCTCGGGTTGGCCACTCGGCTGGTAGCTATCCCCATGAGTATTACCATGTTGGTGGCGGCCTTCAGTGTGCACTGGTCCAACGGCTGGCTGGCGATTGCCGATCCCTCATCCTGGCTCGCAAACGACAGGGTGATGGCTTCGGTGGAGAAGCTTGAGCGGGCCAAGGGGATACTGCAGCAGCACGGCAATTACGACTGGCTTACCAGTTCGGGTAACCTGGTGATCCTCAACAACGGCATTGAGTTTGCGGCCACCTATTTCATTATGCTGTTGGTATTGCTGTTTATGGGCGGCGGCCGTTACACCAGTGTGGACTATTTTATTGGCCGTAAATGGCTGCCCAAAACCGCTAACCTCGGCTGATTGTTGCTTAAAACAACTCGTCCGACTTTTTTGCCTCTGGCGATCCGGGGCGGATTTGGTATCCTGTGAAGTCATTGATATCTCAGCTGAGGATCGCGCATTGGACGCACTTACTCTTCTTCTTACCCGTCAATCATGTCCACGACTGCAGGCTCCGGCGCCGAATGAGGCGCAACTGAAAATTATCCTGGATGCCGCGGCCAGAGTACCGGATCACGGTGGCCTGGCGCCCTGGGAGTTTATTATTGCTACCGGCGAAGGGCTCAATCGCCTGGCGGATATTTTTGTGGCGGCCGCAACAGCAGATGGTGCCGACGAGGGCTTTATCAACAAGGCTGCCGGTATGCCGCTCAGGGCGCCTATGGTGATAACCGTGGTTGCCAAGACCAAAGATCATCCCAAGGTCCCTGAGTTGGAGCAGCAATTGGCAGCCGGCTGCGCCGTGATGGCGATGCAGCAGGCCGCATTTGCCCAGGGGCTGGGCGGAATATGGCGCACTGGTACCTTTGCCTTTGACTCTACGGTCAATACGGCGTTGGGGCTCGATGGCAGCGATCAGATAGTGGGCTTTCTCTATCTGGGCACTCCTGTGGTTGAAGCGCCGCTCAAAGCCACCAAAGAGGGCAGCGCCTTTGCCCGCTATCTCTGATAGCTGCCGAACACTCAATGGCGGAAAACTTGCCATGGGCTAAGCTCATGGCATCAAGCTATTTTACTCAGTTGCCTACCGCAACCCCCACTTCCAGGCGCTCGAACCAGTCGAGAAACTCAGGTATCTGCTCGCCCCTGAATATCCGCCCGTGCTGCGGACATAAATAGTCCAGCTCCAGCTCTCTCACTCTGGCTATCCAGTCCTGCTTGGCGCGGTTGGAGGGCATCCATCTTTGATGGAAAAAGCGCATCTTCTCGGTGTGACGGCCAAAGTCATCGACAAATAGCCCGGCATTCGTGTCTTCCAGTGCCGCACCTATATCGCCCGACATTAGCACTTTGCCGACAGGGTCGTAGACATGAAAATTGCCGGAAGCGTGCAGATAATGGGCCGGGATAAACTGCACCTCTACGCCATCGAGCGTCAGCTTGCCGCCTTGATCTTTAATGGCCTGGTATTGGATATGCTCCATCCCGAAATGGCGGATGAAACCTTCCCAAATCCAGGGCGCGTGCAGCTGGGCCCGCTCCAGAGTCTGATCCCACAGCCCCAGGGAGGAGATGATATCGGGATCCTGATGGGATGCGAATAGATGGGTGAGCTGCTCTATGGGAATGTGGCAAACCACATTGGCCAGCATGGGGGCAAATAGCTCTATGCCACCCGGGTCCATCAGCAGAGCCTGCTCGGCAGTGACCAACATATATTGATTGGTGTCTATGATGCCGTCGGGTTTGTCCGGATCCCGGCCAAAATAGATCCATTTGTGGCTATGGGTTTCCAACAAGAGTTGGCTCTTCATCCCTGTACTCCCTTATTGTTCAAGTAATTGAATCGCCTTATCTACCTGAGTGCGGATCGCCCCGGCAGCAGCATCGACCCGGTTGGCAACATGGTTGAAAGTGGCCTGGTCGGCGGGCTTTATCCGGCAGGCTTCGATGCGGCACAGCGAGGCCAGCACTTTAGCGGTTTTCAGCTGCTGGCAGAGCTCTTCCAGTTGCAATTCAATATCCAGGCTCAGGCGTTTGCACTGCTGCTCAAGGGCCGTAAAGTGTTGGCTGTTCTTCTCCAGCGCCGGCATGATGCTGTCGCCATAACGGGCTTTACGGGCTTTCTCCCTGGCGCGGGCAAATTGCAGCATCGCCTTGCGGACTCGGGTCTGCTCGCTGGTTAGGCGGCTGATGGTCTGTGCCAGATGATTGATTCTTGCGGCTGAGTGGGTGGTGAAATGCGCCAGTTCGTCGATGGAGTGGGTCAGCGCCTTAAAGCCCAGCGCCATGCTGCCGGCACGAATCGATGCCGCCTGGGCATTGCTGGCGATGATATTAATCTCTTTGCAATGGCCCTGAGTCTTTTCCAGTTCGGCGGCTATGATGGCGGCACGAACATAGAACTGACGCGTTGGTTGACGTTCTGATCCCATAATTCACTGTTTTACAGTCATAATCCTGTTTGAGAGTATAGAAGATAATTAACTTCCCCACAGGCGCGAGCCGATTTTTCCCATCAATGGATTCAAGCTACAACTCAAGCGCTTGAATTTGCACCCTGTTTAGCTTGAAGAGCCTCTTTGATAATATATGCTTAGTGTTGTAACTATATGAATTGAAAGTTTTATTTTGATTGTCAGCCCAAATCGAATGCTCTAGTATCCGCTGCTATCAGAATCGGCCCCCGCTTTATTCAAGTGGGGGCTTTTTAGGTTGTGGCTTTGTCAATAAGCAGGCAATAACAGCCGCAGCATTTCAGAGAGGATACCCATTTGGTTTCGCTGTTAAACGATGAACTATTGGACAGGATTGCCGATGCACTTACGGACAAGGGATACATAGTGCTTGAGGATGTGCTGCCGGAGACGTTGAGTAGCGCATTGCTGGATAAGGTTAACCACTCGCCGGTAGAGAGTTTTCGCTGGGCTGAAATCGGCCGTGGCAATGAGCGTGTTCGCGAACAGGAGATACGTTCAGACAGGATCCGCTGGTTGAATGAAGCACAACAACCGGATGCCGACTATTTGGAATACATGGCCTGCTTGCGTCATGGGCTTAACCGGCGCCTGTTTATGGGGCTATTCGATTATGAAAGCCATTACGCCTTTTATCGCCCTGGTACTTTTTACCGTAAACACCTGGATGCGCTGCGGGGCAGTCGCAACCGGATCTTGACCACGGTATTTTTCCTTAACCCCGACTGGCAACAGGGTGATGGTGGCGAGCTGATGCTCTATGAAGAGGACGACGCTCTGCTTGAGCAGATCCCGCCGAGAATGGGCACTCTGGTGATCTTCCTGAGCGAGCGTTTCCCCCATGAAGTACTGCCAACCCATAAAGATCGTGCCAGCATAGCCGGTTGGTTCCGGGTTGCCGGTAGTTATGAATTGTTGTAACTGGCACGATATTTGGCCGGGGTTAACCCGGCCAACGTTTTACTATTCTGAGCGGTTATATTGTTGGGGTTAATTCTGATGTATCAAACGGAATTGCTTGACATAAATTATGATGGCCGTTCATAAGGCCAGCGATAAACTTTTCCACAATACTAACATCAAAAAATACCGTATTTGACTCTTTCACCCTAAAAACCAAACGTTTATGTAATGGAATAAGCTCGAGTTTTTCCGGGCATATAGCTAGACGAGAAACAATAGGTGGTCGGTGGGGCTTTGGATTTTGAATAATTCTACTACGCTCAGTATCTATAACGTCAATGACATTCTTTATTGATACTATGTACCTTTCTGTAAGAAGTTCATTTTCAATGAGCAAACTTGCTGGATATATCTCCACACCATAAGGGTCAAATGACATTATTAGTTTAGCAACTTCTTTGGATACGAGCTTATCACCTTTTTCAACGATATCAGGAATCTCAGTACTATCTGATATCTCTGGATCCTCCCAAGTTATGGGTGAACGAGAAGAGCAAGGTATATATTCATTGGTGGCATAAAAGTAATTTCTCTCATCAACCTCTTTAAACATACAATCAGACTCGTCGAAGTCCTCGGATAGGGTCCCTAAATTAAAACATTTCTTACTCATCATTCTGCCTTCGACTGCAATTATTCAACTGTCATGACTCTATTACCGTCTCTCTATAGTGATTCAAGGGAAGCACGAATTCAACTTGGAAGTGCGACTCCGTCTATGTGATCAGAAGGTTCTTCAGGAGCACCACCTCAGGTTGCCTCAATTCAATCTATATAGGTAGCAGATGCGTGCTGCTCAACGGTTGATGCCTCAGTCCGTTCAACCATGCGCGTTGCACTTATTGACTGCAGCCCTGGCTGATATTCAGCGGGCCAAAAGGCCGGGTTTTCCCGTCAGATTGACAGAGTTCAGCTGGCTTGCTGCAGAAACCGTTTGTTAACATTTTCTCTGGTTTAATGATTTATTCATGTTAGTCTGGTAATCAAACAAGTGTTAAATCATCATCTTGCATTATTAGGGAGGCAAATCATGGGACTGGAAGCATGCTTGACCGGAGAACATGTGATCCTCGAACCTTTGAGTCAGGATCATCTGCCGGCGTTGTCGCTGGCGGTCGCCGATGGTGAGTTGTGGCGCTTGTGGTACACCAGCGTGCCGCATCCGGATGAGATGAAGGAGTATATCCAGCAGGCTTTGGATAGTGAGCAGCGCGGTGAAGCCTTGGCCTTTGCGGTACGTAGCCGAAGCAGCGGTGCAATTGTCGGTTGTACCCGCATTTGCAACTGGGATCAGGCCAACCGCCGGCTGGAGATAGGGTATACCTGGTATGCCAAGAGCGTGCAGCGCAGCGCCATCAATACCGAAACCAAGCTGTTGTTGCTGGAGTACGCCTTCGAGACCCTGGATGTGATGGCGGTGGAGTTCAGAACCCATTTTCACAACCAGGCTTCGCGGGAAGCCATCACCCGTCTGGGAGCCAAGCAAGATGGCATCTTACGCAATCACAGACTGCTCAAGGACGGCAGTGTCAGGGATACAGTGGTCTACTCCATCATTGACAGCGAATGGCCCGAGGTGAAACAAGGCCTCAAGGACAGGCTGGCATTTTATAGTGATCAGTACAATGCCGAACTCGCACAGTGAGTGAGCGCCACTTAGGACAATAGAATTGAAGGGAAATCATTCATGCTAAAGCAAGTTATTCGGGCACAGTCACAGGATGCCGAGATTATCTCACCGCTGTTTGATGAGTATCGCCGGTTTTATGGATATCCCAGCGAGCCCGAACTGGCGTTAAGCTTTATCAGCCAAAGGCTTAAGCGGGATGAATCCGTGATTTTTTATCTGCCGGACGAGCAAAACCAAGCCTTGGGGTTTGTGCAGCTCTATCCCGGCTTTTCTTCGCTGCAGGCGGCGCCGCTGCTTATCCTCAATGATATTTATGTCACTCAGCATGCCAGGTGTGTCGGCATAGGTCGTGCGCTGCTCGATGCCACGCTGAGTTACGCCAAAGCACAGGGCATTGATGAATTGATCCTCGAAACCCAGCGTAATAATGTCAGGGCTCAAGCTCTCTATGAGTCCATTGGTTTTGTCCGGGACAATGAATTTTTCCACTACAGTCTGACCCTAAAACCTTGAAATTCATCAGGCACTAAAGTAGCTTGCCTTCATTGATATCAAGAGGATCACCAAGATGTCCCATAAAACTGCTTTGTCTGTCTTTGCCGCCATCGGCTTGTTTTCCAGTGCCACAGCACTCGCCGGTTCTGCCGAGGAGGCCTTTAGCGCCGAGTTGCAGCAATGCGCCGCCTATTATCAGATAAGTTCTGAAGCCATAGCAGCAATGAATGCACCGCAGATGGCCGCCGTTGGAGATAGACTGAAACAATCTGCCAAGGATGCCGAGGCTTTGGCCGCCCAGTACAGTTCGGCACAGGATGCCGAGAAGGGCGTGGCTGCGGCCCGTGCCGAAATGCTGGAAACCATGGGTAACAGCAAGAGTTTGGGTGGTTTGATGAGTCAATACAAAGACAGCTGCAAAACCATCTTGGCCGAGCCGCAAAAGCGCCTCGACTACTGGATAATGGCCAACATGTGATGCAATAAAATGCGGCCGCAGCCTGTCTCTTTGTCCATGGGAGGGAGGCACTATGCTTTTGAGTCTGTTATTGGCTGCTTGTATCATCTTGTTCGCGCTGGTGATTGAGTTCTGGCCCAGGATCCGTTCCAAAGCCCGCGAACGCCGGCAAGGGGCAGCTTGGACGCAGGAAAACCATGGCCGCGCCAACAGGCTTGAACAGCAAGACTGCTTTGCGGATCTCAGTTTTGCGCCCTTCTTGCTTACTGCTGCTCTGGCCTTGATAGCCTGCGCATTTGAACTGATGCCGGCAACTTATGTGTTTGGTTTAATACTCTTTATTGTTCTCAACCTACTTCTCTTGATGGTCTGGCATCTCTATGCCAGACTGCTTGGCGGGCAAAAAAGTGGCCAGAGCCTGTTGCCGCCGCTGCTTTACGGCCTCGCGGCCCTGTTTGCCTGGATAGGGGCTATGCCATAAGTCAGCCCATAAGTCAGGCCCTAAGCCCGATTCCAAGGCAAGAATTCATGAGCCCGGCCCGAATTACACCAAGAGGCGTTGCATCGGCCTCAAGCTGTTTGAGGCATCACAGCATTGGTTCTCGGGCGCTGAAATGTCAGCTTACAATTAGCTTGCGGTCCGGCGCTGGAATTTGGCATTAAATAGGGAACTTGCGCCTTTATCCAAGGTTCAAAGCTGCAGACAATAACAAGGAGTGGTTGAGCGCCGGTCGCAATACCCACCAAGAGCAATGATAAAGCTTCAACAACTTTGCAAAACCTATCAGATGGGCGACGCTTGTGTGCGTGCGCTTGATGAAGTCAGTTTCGACATTCAAGCCAATGAATTTGTGGCCATCATGGGGCCATCGGGTTCAGGCAAGTCGACGCTGATGAATATCATCGGCTGCCTGGATAAACCCAGCAGCGGCAGTTACCTGCTCAATGGCGAAGAGGTGGGACAACTGGATGATGATGCCTTGTCTGCGGTGCGTAACCGCCAGATAGGTTTCGTGTTCCAGAGTTTTCACCTCTTGCCGAGACTCACGGCGCTGCAAAATGTAATGCTGCCGCTGAGATACAGTCCAGAAGGGCTGGGCGATGAAACCCACGCTATAGAGTTACTGAGGCGTGTCGGGCTGGGAGAGCGACTGGATCACAGGCCTAACCAACTCTCGGGTGGTCAGCGTCAGCGGGTGGCGATAGCCCGCTCCCTGGTCAATCGCCCGGCCATTTTGCTGGCCGATGAGCCCACCGGGGCGCTGGACAGCAAGACTTCGCTTGAGATCATGGCGCTGTTTACCGAGCTGCATGCCGCAGGGCAAACCATTATTCTGGTGACCCACGAAGAGGAAGTGGCCGCTTACGCCCAGCGGGTTATCCGCATGCGTGATGGTTGCCTGCAGAGTGACAGGAGGGCAGATGCGGCCTGATTCTCTTTTACTTTTGAGCCTGGCGGTCTCGGGCCTGACTTTTTCAAGCTTGGCTGTTTCAGAAATTGCTATACCGGCTACGGCCGCTGCCGGCTCACCCTCTTCTTCATTCGGGGCGACAGGGGTCAAGGTGACGGACGCCAAGTCGCAGCCCGCCGCGCAGCTGCTACTGACAGGTAAAGTCAGTTCCGCCAAGTCGCAGACTTTCAGCGTCCCCAAGGCCGGTGATGCCTGGCGCTATCAAATTCAGTGGATGTTACCCGAGGGCTCTTTGGTGTCCCCCGGGCAAGTGGTGGTGGTGTTTGACAAGAGTCAGGTAGCCAATCAGATAGAACAGTTGGAAGCCAGCATGCTCAGGGTATCGGCGCAGGAGCAGAGCCAGTCCATAGAGCTCAAGTCCAAGGTATTGCAAGCCAGATTTGAGCTGAAAAAGCAGTTACTGGAGCAGGAAAAGGCGCAACTGGTAGCGGCCGTGCCGGCGGATTTTATTGCTGCCAAGGAGTACGCCGACAATCAGTTCAAGCTGTTGCAGATAAACGCCGAGGTGACCAAGGCCAAGCAAGCACTGGCCGAAGCTCTGGATACCGAGAAGGCGACTCTGGCACAGCTGAAGATTGACAAGGAAAAGGCGGCGCTCGAGCTGGCCCAGGCATTCAAGGACTTGGACAGCCTGGAGCTGAAAGCCGAAATCGCCGGCCCCTTGCTGCTTGGACGGGACCCTTGGAGCAACAAAAAATTCGAGGTGGGGGATACGGTGCAAGTGGGGCGACAAATTGCCACTGTGCCAGCCATGGAAGATCTGGAGGTGATCGCCTGGGTCAATGAAGTGGACGTGGATCGCCTGAGAGCCGGGCAAGCCGTCACCATGAGTTTGGATGCGGAAATTGAGCGCGCCTTTCCCGGACAAATAGCCAGTATCGGTCGCCAGGCCATCAATTTACCTGCCTGGGGCCGCAGTAACTGGTTTGAAGTGGGGATCCGTTTCAAGGCGCCTGAGGATATTGCCATGATCCCCGGCATGAGTGTGCTGGTAGAAACCGGAGGCAAACATGAAGCGCTTTAGTTTGGCCTGGCTGGCACTGCTTGCGCTGAGTGCCTGCAGTGATGGGGTGAGCACTCAGGTGGTGCAAGGTCCCCTGAGTCAAAAAATAGAAGTCACCGGTGAGCTGGTGGCGGCCGATACCGTGTCTTTAATGCCGCCTGTGATGCGGCGCATCTGGCAATACCAGGTCAAGCAACTGGCGCCCGAAGGCAGCGAGGTGGAAAGCGGCGAGATGGTGGCTCAGTTGGATACCTCGGAACTGACCCAGAGGCTGTCGGTCAAATCGGCCGAGCTTGAGGCAACGGTGCAGGACTTGCAGACCTCCAAGCTGCGTAATGCCAAGAAGATGGAAGAGCTCAAGTTGCAACTGGCGGAGGCCAAAATGGAGTTGGACAAGGCCGAGCGTAAGTTTGCCCTCTCTGATGACACAGTTGCGGCGCTGGATAAAGAAAAGTACCAACGTGACGCGGTGATTGCCCGTGACAAGGTGGCTCTGGTGCAGCAGCAACTGGTACTTGAGGCCGAGAGCGCCCGGCAACGGGAAGCCATGCTCGACGGAGACAGGCAGAAGTTCGCTGCCGAAGTGGCGGCGCTGAAAAAGGGGATCGCCTCGATGACATTGGTGGCGCCCCGTGCCGGTATGGTGGTTTATGGCAACGATCCTCAGGGCAACAAGCTCAAGGAGGGCCAATCTGTGTTTGCCGGTGATGTGGTGTTGTCTATCCCGGATCTCGACAGCATGCAGGTCAATATGGCGATCCCTGAAGTAGAAGCCCGCAGAGTTAAACTGGGCCAGCAACTCAAGATCCGTCTGGATGCCAATCCTGATAAAGTATTTACAGGAAAAATCAAAGAGTTGGGCGCGGTTTTTCGTAACAAAAGCCAGGAGGTTCCTCTGGTGGTGTTCGATGCGGTTGCCAGCATAGACGAGCCGGATACCGAGCTGATGCGTCCGGGAATGACCGCCAAGATCAGCATAGAAATTGCCGATGACAGCCAGCGTACTCTGGTGGCTCAGGATGCGGTGCATTACGAGGCCGGTCATCCTTATGTGCTGCTGGACGGGCTCTTGGGGGCTCGCAAACAGTCGGTGCGGGTTGGTGCCATGGGTGGCGATCAGGTTGAAATACTCTCCGGTTTGCAGGTGGGCGATGAGGTATTGCTGCCATGAAGAATCATTCGCTAATCGCTTGTGCCTTGATAACGCAGGCCTTAATAGCTTTGGCCTTGAGTGGCTGCCAACCAAGCGGCAACGATGGTGTGCTCACCATGACAGTCAGCCGCGGCGAGTTTCAGGTCAATATCCCCGCCAGCGGTGAGCTGGAAGCGGCGCAGTCCACTCCCGTTGTGGTGCCCACGGGGTTACGTGGGCCTCAGTCCCTGGCCTGGATCCAGAACAACTTTACCCAGGTTAAGGCCGGGGATGTGGTGGCCAGGCTCGATGATACCCGTGAGTCGTTTCGCTTGCAGATGGAAGCCTTCGACTTTGAGCGCCTGGCTCAGGATGCACAGATCCAGACAGAGAAAGATCTCACCTTGAGCCAGAGTTTGACTCTGGGAAGCAAGGTTACAGGTAATGAGCGGGAGTTGGCCGAGCGCTTTTTCAGTGAAGATGAGCGGGTCTACACCAAAATCGACATCATAGATCAGATGCGCAACAAGGAATATCTGGATGCCAAGCTGGATTATTTTCAGTGGGGCGGCACTCAGCACCAGGCGCAGGCCGATGCCGAGCAGGCGCTTATCAAGCTGAAACAGAAAGGCCATCAGGCCAAGATGGACAGGTATCAGGGCAATCTATCACAGATGGAGATCATCGCGCCGCACGATGGGCTGTTTGTCTATCAGGCTGGCTGGGATGGCGCCTTTCCTGTGGTGGGTGACATGATCTGGTCCGGATTCCCCATAGGTATATTGCCGGATACTTCCGTGATGCAGGCAAGGGTCTATGTGCTTGAATCGGAAGCTGTGGGGCTCGCCATCGGCAAGCAGGCCACCGTGACTCTGGATGCCTATCCTGAGAGGCCTTTTAGCGGCACAGTGACCCAGGTCGATGCGCTGGCCAAGCCCAAAGACAGAGATAGCCCGGTAAACTATTTCCAGTTCACCATCAGCCTGGATCAAACTTTGCCGGCCATTATGCAGCCGGGAAGACAAGTGAACGCCAAGGTACAGGTGCTGGATCTCAATGATGTATTGACTGTACCCAATCAGGCCCTGTTTCAAAAAGATGGGCGCTACTGGGTGTTTCTCAAGCAGGGCGGCGGCTTTGTGCGCCGGGATGTGACTCCGGGGCACAGGTCCCTTAACCGCACCGAAATTACCGCCGGGCTCAATCCCGGTGATGTAATAGCCCTGACAACCCCACCCAAGAGGAGTCAGCTATGAGTCCGGTGATAGGGCTATGGCAAGGATTTGCCCAGGCGTTCGATGAGATGCGCCACCATAAGCTGCGTACCGCCTTGACGTTGCTGGGGATGATATTCGGTGTCGGCGCCGTTATAGCCATGCTCAGCGTCGGTGAGGGCGCCGAGCGTGAAGCCTTGAAGATGATTGAATCCATGGGGGTTCGCAATCTGGTGGTCAACAGCCGCAGCAATGACGGCGAGGCGCTGAAATCGATTCGTGAACACAGTGTCGGCCTGAGCCTGCGCGATATCGACAGTGCCAGGGACACCTTGCCTTTTATTCAGGAGTGGGGCGCCGCCAAGGAAGTAAAGGCCTTCAGCCTGTTTTCCGCCGAAGGGCGCAGCGATGCCAGTGTGATGGGAGTGACTCCCAGCTATTTTGGGCTGACGTCGCTCAAGCTCAGTGAAGGGCAGATTTTTACCGAGCAGGATCAAGTTTACTTTCGCCAGGTCGCCGTGTTGGGGCCAGAGGCGGCCCGCAGCCTGTTTCCCAAAGGCGATGCCCTTGGCAAGAACATCAAGGTTAACCATCAATGGTTTACCGTGGTGGGTATCTTGGCCGATGCCAATCGCGGCAAGTCCAAAATCCAGGGCGTCAAGCTTGGGGGCGAGCGCAATCAGGTGTTTATTCCACTGTCGAGCGCCCTGAAAAAGATGCAGTTCAAGGCGCTTGAGGATGAGCTGGACATGATTAAGCTGTCGCTCAGGGAAGAGGTTGAGCCTTCGCTGGCGGCCAAGAGCCTGAATCATCTGTTGCAGCGCCGTCATGGCGGTGAGAAGGACTATGACATAGTGGTGCCGGCCGACCTTCTGGCCCAACATCAGAAGACTCAACAGATCTTCAATATCGTCATGGCCTGTGTCGCCGGGATCTCGCTTCTGGTGGGCGGAATTGGCATTATGAACATTATGCTGGCCACCATTTTGGAGCGCACCGCCGAGATAGGTTTGCTGCGGGCGCTGGGAGCCAGGCGCAAGGATATCGCCCGGCAGTTTTTGATTGAAAGTATCGCCATTTCGGCTACCGGCGGTCTGTTTGGCATAGTCGTAGGGCTGGGACTGGCGCTGCTTATATCAACTGCGGCCGGTTGGCCTGTGGCTTGGTCTCCCTTTGCGATACTGCTGGCGCTTGGGGTTTGTATGAGTATTGGGGTCGGCTTTGGCCTCTATCCGGCGCAGAAGGCGGCCAAACTGGATCCCATTATTGCCTTGCAACGGGACTGACAGAGGGTTCTTTCGCCTCTGTCAGCGGCCTTGGCGCCATGGACGGCGCTCGCAAGGGCAGGCTGAACTGACGTGACAGCTTTTCCAGCACGCCTTCGGCTCGTAACGCTTCCAGAGTGGCTATCAGTTCGGTCTCTTTGATGGCGGCATCGCCCGCGAGCAGAATATGGTGGTCATAATGCTGCACCCTGAGGCCGGATATCATCAATTGCCGGCGTTTATTGGGATACTTGGCCAGGTAGCGCTCCAGCATGGAACGGGTCAGGGGGGCGATATCTGCCCGTCCTTTGAGGATCCCTTGCAATACCTCATGATTACTGCTGACATAACGCACTCTTTTAGGTGGGCCTCCGAGCTCCTGCCAGAGTCCGGGGTAATGATAACCTTCCACCAGTAACATCTGTTTGTTGTTCAATTGGTTAAAAAACTGCTCGTCGCGATTTTTCTCTGCCTTGGCGATATAGATCTCACTGTCTTCAAATGGCAGTGGGATGAAGTGTGGCTGTGGGTTGAGTTTGCTCCAGCCCCACTGTGGGTTTTCAAACAACATCATCTGGAAACGGCCACGACTGAAGGCGGCATATCTGTTGTGTATGCTGGTGGGAACAAACAGAAATCGATATTCGGGGTGTCTGGCGGCAATCGCATCGAGCAGCATGATACTCAAGCCCGAGGGCGGATGCTGATTGTGCAGCCGGATATAGGGCGGAAAATCATAACCGCCCACCAGGATAAGGGGCCTTGAGTCCCGAGACTCGGGCGTCTCAGTGACGGCCTGCACTTGCGTGGGCAGCAACAGACAAGCCTGAAAGAGGCAAGCCAACAGCCACTGCCAAACAGGGGCTTTTCTTGATATCTTCCCGGCATGGAAACGTCCGACACGCAAACCCTACCTCCAACTCTGCTGATCTGTTTGATCTTGTGATTAAATATAGGAACTTAATTCACTCAAGGAAAGCGGGCAGGTCATTTCATGGATGCTTTGCAACAACACAGAGCCCAGGCCAAGCAGCAACTTTATCTATGGCATTCGCAACATCTTGTCTCGGGGGCTGCGTGGCGCAACGCCTTGGGATTACTGCCATCACCTGGGGCCAAGCAGAGCCTGAGCTTTTTCAACCCTCTGCTGCTGGGGAGTGCTGCGCTCTGTTTTGCTTCGGCGCTTATCTGCTTTTTTGCCTACAACTGGGCCGCTTTGCCGCGCATGGGCAAGTTGGCGTTATTGGAAACCGGCTTGCTGGGCTGTTTGTTGCTGGCCTTTGCGTTGAGCCGATGGTTAAAGCCACCCCTTGCCGACAAGGCACTAGGCGCTTTGCCCTGGCTCTTGTTTTTGGCCTGTGTGTTTATCGGCGTCTTGCTGGCCTTTATCGGCCAGAGCTATCAGCAAGGGGCTGACAACTGGCAGTTGTTTGCCGTGTGGGCACTGCTTATTCTGCCCTGGGTGGTGTTTTTGAAACTGGAAGCCGGTTATCTGCTGCTTATCCTGCTGTTGAACCTGGCCCTGTGCTTGTTACTGCAGATAACCTCATTGCCGTTTGCAGACCTGTTTAGCTTGCTGGGGGATGACAGGCTCGCCATCCCTTGGTCACTGTTTGCGCTTAATTGGCTGCTGCATCAATGCCTGCTTCGTTTTGCGCTGACAGACAAGCACGGCATCCCCCTCAGCGAGGTAACAAGCGGGCTGCTGAGTTGGGGCTTTTTGTTGCTGGCGAGTTGTTGGACGCTGTTCGACTCCTTGAGCAAAGAGCAGATTATTGCTGTGGTTCTCTACGGGGTTGTTGCCGCAGCACTGATACGAGGCTATCACACAAGGCGTAAACTCTACGGCATGGCGCTTGGGCTTTTCGGCACGGCAGCGCTGTTTGATCTCTGGTTGCTGCGCTTGCTGTCTGAAGTGCTTGACGGTGATGCCGTGGTACTGTTGTTTGCCCTGATGACGCTTTGCGTGCTGCTCAGTGCCTCAGTCGCCGCCTTGTTGCTAAAGCGCTTGCAGGCTGACTATCTGGCCGCTGCACCAGAGCAACAGACCCAAAAACATAAAGATGCGACAGCCGACACAGAGCCCAGGGAGGATGAGCAAATCGTCCCTAATGCGGGCAGCCTTTTCTGGCAACGGCTGCAGCAGGCAGGCATTGTCTCGGGGGATGTGGCACAAGAGACACCAGAGTTGCAAAGTCCCTGGTATCTCAAGGCAATGCTTATCCTGTTTGGCTGGTTAGCCGGGATCTGTTTGCTGGGTTTCATCGGCACCAGCCTGGCGTTATTGTTGGACGATATTCAGCCTGGGTTGTTGCTGAGCCTGGCGCTGGCGGCATCTGCAGTGACCTTTGGTTTGAGCCGAGGTCAAAGTGGACTGTTTATCTCTCAGTTTGCCTTGAGCTTTGCCGTTGCCGCCTTGGTGCTCTATGGCATCGCCTTTGATGAGCTGCTGTTTGAAGTGGCTTCCTGGCGCTGGTGGTTGATGCTGGCTCTGGCGGCCTCGCTTCACTGGTATCTGCTGCCACCCTATTTGACCCGGTCCAGTTGCGCGCTGCTGGCATTATTGGCCTTGATTGCGCTGTTGCAGACTCTGGCATTATTACCCTTGGTGACGCCGGCACTGCTACTGGGCTTTGTGCTGCTTTGGCGCCATGAGGCCGACTGGGGCAAGGCGCCGCTTCGCTGGCGCTCCCTTGCCATGGCCATGACCTTGGCGCTGCTCTTTTGTCAGACGCCGCAATTGGTTTGGCTGGAAGGTGTCTGGGAGTTAAAGAGTTCCGGCGTGAGCCTTACTATGTTGCAAGGCGCGCAATGGTTACTTGAAGCTTTGCTGCTGTGGCAACTTTGGTGTCTTTTCGGCAATCAAATGAACGCAATCCGGCATCAATTGGATGGGCGTTCGCAGATGCTGTTGCTACTGGGACTGCTGTCGGCCTTGGTTTGGTTTTGGTGGATCCCCGGGCTTATCGCTGGTGCGTTGGTCGCGGTTTTCGGCTTTGTGCTGGCCGAGCGCTTGCTGCTCTGGCTCGGGGTCCTGGCTATGCCGGTTTACTGCGGTTATTACTATTACTCGTTGCAGCAAACTTTGTTGGAAAAATCCTTGCTGCTGATGCTGCTTGGTGTGAGCCTGCTAACGCTCTGGTTTGCGCTGAAGCCTTTGAGCGGCAGGCCTGAGTGGCTGGCGGCGCAGAATGGAGGAGAGCAGTAATGAAACCCAAATTGACGCCCAAAATAATGGGGTTGAGCCTCATCTGGGGGCTGCTTTGTTTGCTGGTCATCAACATTTCCGTGTGGCAGAAAGAGCAGCTCTGGCAGCACGGTGAGCCCATCTTGCTTGAGCTGGCACCTGTGGATCCCCGCTCGCTGATGCAGGGGGATTATATGCAACTCGATTATGAGTTGGCCCGGCAACTGGCCAATGAGCTGCGCGCAAAAGGGCAGTTTCAGGACAATATGCAGGGCTGGCTCAGAGTGAGTCTCGATGAGCAGCAGCGCGCTTCTTTTGTGGCGCTGGAGAGTGACCTTGAGGCTCATTTGTTGCAGCAGCAAAGACGCTTGCCGTTTAAAGTCCGTCAGGGAGAAGTGCAATTGGCGAGCCAGGCTTTTTTCTTTGAAGAGGGCCAGGCCGAGCATTTCAGCCAGGGACGTTATGGCGAGCTGAGATTGGGCGCTGACGGGGAACTGATGTTAGTGGGCCTGCGTGACAGCCAACTTAAGCCGCTTTGAACCTAAGAGTGGTAACGCCATGTTCTTAGAGCACTAGAGTTACTCAGGCGCTTTCAATTTTTGTCTCCAAGCTAACCCCTTGATAGGACTAATTAACTAACACTAAAGTTTGATAAATATTTTACATATTGCAACTTGATTGTAACCTGTGGCCTTTATAGTGGCTGCATCTCCGGATGCGGGGATGTGGAAATAACATTACTTATTGATAAATAAGAAAATCACTATAATCAGGATATATTTCAGGGGTCAATATGTTAACCAAGGCAAGTCTGCTTGCCCTGGCCGTGGGCAGTATTGCTGCCCAGGCTCAGGCGAGCGAGCAAGTGATCATTTCCGAATATGTTGAAGGCTCAGGCAATAACAAGGCCATCGAACTCTTTAACGCCGGCAGCCAAGCTGCCGATCTCAGCCAGTATCAGCTGGATATCTTCTTCAATGGCAGTAGCAGCGCAGGCAGCAGCATTGCCCTGAGCGGCATGCTGGCCGCCGGTGGCACTCATGTATTGGCCGACAATGATGCCGACGCTGCAATCCTGGCATTGGCGCAGCAAACCAGCAGCGCCAGTTTCTTCAACGGTGATGATGCCCTGGTGCTGAGCCGTAATGGTGAGGTGATCGACAGCCTGGGCCAGGTTGGGGTGGATCCCGGCTCCGAGTGGGGCAGTGGTGATGTTTCCACTCAAAACAATACTATAAGGCGTAAGCTGGACAACTTGAGTGCGGATCTCGACCCCTTCGATGCGGTTGACCTCAGTGGTTGGGACGGCTTTGCCATCGATAATATCGACGACCTGGGGGCCTTTGGCGGTAATGCCGGCGAGCCGGGTGAACCGACAGATCCCGGTAATGGCGCCTTGGTTTGCGGCGATGCGGCTACACCCATTCATGCATTGCAGGGTAGCGGCGAGGCCAGTCCATTGGCTGGTGAAACCCTGGAAGTGGAAGCAATAGTCACCAGCAACCAGGAAGCGGGTCTCAAGGGATTGTTCCTGCAGATGGCCGATGCCGAGGCGGATGCCGATCCTTTGACCTCGGAAGGGGTGTTCCTGTACACAGGCAATAGCGCCAGTGGCTATCAGGCAGGCGACCGAATTCGGGTGCGGGCTCAGGTCACTGAATATCAAGGCCTGACCGAACTGACCAATGTCAGTGCCAAGGCCTTGTGTGCCACATCACAACCTCTGCCGAGTGCAGCCAGAGTGAGCCTGCCGGTCAATGACAGCAGTGCACTTGAAGCCTTCGAAGGCATGTTGGTCAGCTTTGAGCAGCATCTTACGGTAAACGAAGTCTACAACCTTGGCCGTTATGGTGAGGTGTTGCTGGGTTCTAGCCGTCACTTTATCGGTACTCAGGTGGCCAATCCCGGCGCCGATGCCTTGGCGGTCACGGCAGCCAATGCCCTGGATTCCATAGTGCTTGACGATGGCCTGACAGCACAAAACCCGGATCCTGTTATCTATCCGGCCCCG
The DNA here is from genome assembly GCF_043103185.1 of Shewanella sp. YQ_9. Lineage (NCBI taxonomy): Bacteria > Pseudomonadati > Pseudomonadota > Gammaproteobacteria > Alteromonadales > Shewanellaceae > Shewanella > Shewanella sp. YQ_9. The sequence continues at coordinate 134,679 of NZ_JBICJO010000033.1, read as the reverse complement.
GGTCTGAGCGCCGCTAACCCGCTCAGAGTCGGTGATACTGTCACAAACCTCACCGCGGTGATGCATTACGGTTTTGGCATTTACCGTTTGATGCCGGTCGATACCGTCAACTTTGTTGCCGCCAATCCCAGAGCGTCCGAGCCTGAGTTGAATCGTCTCGATGCCTTGACAGTTGCCAGTTTCAACGTGCTCAACTATTTCAACGGCGATGGCCAGGGCGGCGGTTTCCCCACGTCCCGTGGCGCCGATACTCAAGAGGAGTTTGAGCGCCAACGAGCCAAGATAATCGCGGCGATGAAAACTATTAACGCCGATGTCTTCGGTTTGATGGAAATCGAGAACGATGGTTTCGGCAGTAACTCGGCAATTGCCGATCTGGCCCGCGGTCTCAACGACGCCATTGGCACTGACAGCTATCGCTATCTGGCGCCACAGGTTAATCGTATTGGCAACGATGAGATCAGCGTCGGTATTCTGTATCGTCAGGACAGAGTCACCCCGGAAGGGGTTGCGGCGATTCTGGACAGCAGTAATTCGGCGCTGGATGACAATGGTCAGGTGCTGTTCAACGATGGCAAGAACCGTCCCATGCTGACCCAGAAGTTTGGCGTCAACGACAGTGAGGATAGCTTTGTGGTGGCGGTCAACCACCTCAAGTCCAAGGGCAGTGATTGTAATGCGCTGGGCGATCCCGACATGAACGACGGCCAGGGTAACTGTAATCTGACCCGAACCCGCGCAGCCATGGCGATAGGCCAGTTCCTGCAGGCAGAATATCAGGATGACAAGGTGCTGGTGATAGGGGATCTCAACGCCTACGCCAAGGAAGATCCGCTGACGATCCTGGCCAATGCCGGTTACGCCGAGCTGTTTGGCGAGCTTGGTAAGCCTTCAGCATACTCCTATGTGTTCTCCGGTGAGTCGGGACAGCTAGATCATGCACTGGCCAATGAAGCCATGCTGGCCAATGTTCGTGATGTGACCGAGTGGCATATCAATACCGATGAACCCAGGGTGCTGGACTATAACACTGAGTTCAAGACGCCGGAGCAATTGCAAAGTTTCTACAGCAACGATGCCTTCCGCTCATCGGATCATGACCCTGTGATCATCGCCCTGGACTTTGCCGCGGCCAATCAGGCACCGGTTGCCGAGTTCTCTGTGCAGCAAAATGGTGCCGCGGTGGCGCTCTCTAGCACTTCTAGTGATAGCGACGGTGAGTTGGTGAGCCAGGAGTGGGATCTGGGTGATGGTACTCAAGCCTTTGGCGAGCAAGTGAGCCATGAATACCAGCAAAGCGGTGTCTACCTCATCACTCTGACCGTGACTGACGACAAAGGTGCCCAGCACAGTGTCAGCCGTGAGGTAACCGTTGAGATAGCCCCTGAGCCGACCGAGCCTGTGGCGGTTATCCGCCATCTGGATCTCTGGCTGCTGCAGGTGTTTATCTCAGAGAGCTATGATCCTGACGGTTATATCAAAAAGCAGCAGTGGCGCTTCAACGATGGGCGTAGATTCAACGGCCCGGTTGCCATGCGTATTGGCGGCCGTGCCAATGAAGTAACACTGACAGTGACCGACAATGATAAGCAAAAGGCCAGCACCAGCCTGAGCTTCTAATCAAAAATACCCGAAAAGGTAAAACGCCCCCAATAGCTAAGGCAATTGGGGGCGTTTCTTTTGTGCATTTAATCAAGAGCAGCGTTTAACAGCGACTTTGATACTTGCTTGCACCTTGTTTAGAGCTCTATAACATCAAACTCAACGGCCGGATTAACGTCGGCATCATAGTCTATGCCTTCGATACCAAAGCCAAACAGCTTGAGGAATTCGGCCTTGTACTCACGGTAGTCGGTCAGCTCACTGAGGTTTTCTGTGGTGATTTGTGGCCAGAGATCGCGGCAATGCTGCTGGATATCTTCTCTCAGTTCCCAATCATCCAGGCGCAGGCGGTTGGCATCGTCTACTTCTGGCTTGCTGCCATCGGCCTTGTATAGGCGCTCGCTGAACATACGGTAAATCTGTTCCATGCAGCCTTCATGCAGGCCTTCTTCGCGCATCTTCTTGAAGACCATGGCGATATACAGTGGCATTACCGGAATAGCCGAACTGGCCTGAGTGATCACACTCTTGAGCACAGCGACATTGGCACTGCCACCCTTGGCGGCCAGTCTTTGGTTCAGTTCGCCGGCGGCGCGGTCGAGATCCATCTTGGCCTTACCCAGAGCGCCATGCCAGTAGATAGGCCAGGTCAGCTCTGTACCTATATAGCTGTAAGCTACTGTCTTGCAACCATCGGCCAGCACGCCGGCCTTGTCGAGGGCATCTAGCCACAGTTCCCAATCCTGACCCCCCATCACAGTAACAGTATCTTTGATTTCCTGCTCTGTCGCCGGCTCAACAGAGGCTTCAATGATGGTGTCTTTGTTGGTGTCCACCGCGGTAGAGCGATATGACTCGCCGATAGGCTTGAGGGCCGAGCGGATCACTTCGCCGCTGTCTGGCAGTTTGCGTACAGGCGAGGCCAGTGAATAAACCACCATGTCTATCTGGCCCAGATCGGCCTTGATCAGCTCAATCACCTTGGCTTTGGCTTCATGGCTGAAGGCATCACAATTGATGCTCTTGGAATACAGGCCTTCAGCCTTGGCAAACTTGTCAAACGCCGCCGAGTTGTACCAACCGGCTGTGCCGGGTTTGGTCTCAGTGCCGGGCTTTTCAAAAAAGACCCCGATAGTGGCAGCATCGGAACCAAAGGCGGCGGCAATACGGGAGGAGAGACCATAACCACTGGAAGAACCTACCACCAGTACTTTCTTGGGGCCATTGGCTATCTTGCCTTTGGCCTTGGTGGTGTTGATCTGCTCCAGCACGTTGGCTTCACAGCCCAGAGGATGAGTAGTGGTACAAATGAAACCACGAATTTTAGGTTTAATAATCATGTCTTAGCTTCTTCTTCCGAAAACTGTCATTAGGATAAGTATTTCAACTCTAATTGGTACTGATTTTTTCAAAAAGCCTGCCGACGGGGCAGTGGTTGGAGCAGTTTGAACCCTTATCAACGCTTGCGGGCCAGTTGTGCCTGCTCCTGTAATAATCTTTGGGTGTATTCGTGTTGCGGGTCATTGAACAGGGTCTCGGTGGCGGCTTTTTCCACCATCACCCCCTTGTGCAACACCATGATCTTGTCGCTTACATGGCGGATAACATTGAGGTTGTGGGACACAAAAATATAGGAAAGCCCCATCTCTTTTTGCAGCTTGAGCAGCAGGTTGAGGATCTGGGCCCGTACCGAGAGATCCAGCGCCGTCAGCGCTTCATCGGCGATAATGATCCTCGGGTTGAGCATCAAGGCCCGGGCCACCGCAACCCGCTGCTTCTGTCCTTCGGAAATCATGTGGGGGTAAAACTCCACATGTTCCGGCAACAAGCCGACTTTGCGCAAAGTCTCAACCACTTGCTCGCTGCGGGCATGAGCCGAGAGCCGGGTATTGAACCTCAGCGGCTCATTGAGCAGTTCCCCTATGGTTAGCCTGGGGTTGAGTGAGGTGTTGGGATCCTGGAATATCATCCGGATAAGTCTGCAGCGCTGTTTCAGATCATGGCTGTCGAGCGGCTCGCCATTGAACAGAATTTGCCCGCCGCTGCGATACTCGGCACCGACCAAAATACGGGCCAGAGTACTCTTGCCGGAGCCAGCTTCACCGGCAATGGCCAGGGTTTCGCCACTGTTGAGTTCGAACGAAATGGGCGCCAAAGCCTCAGTATATTGGCGGCGAAAGCCCTTGTAGCCGCTGAAGTAGCGTTTGCTCAGGTCCGTGACTTTAAGCAAGGGAGTCGTCATCAATAGGCTCACTCTGATAAGGGAAATGGCAGGCGTAATATCTGTCTTTATGATGGCTCAGTTGCGGTTGCACCACGCATTGTTTGCGGGCTTCCGGGCAGCGAGGCCCCAGGCGGCAGCCTATCGGCAGATGTTGCAGCGCCGGCACTGAGCCCGGCAGGGTCGGCATCAGCGTCTTGTGGGCTGCAGGGCCGGAATAGTCCGGCATATTATCCAGCATCGCCTTGGTATAGGGATGATAAGGCTGCTCAAGTAGCTCTGCGGTAGGGCCGGATTCCATCACCTGGCCGCTGTAGAGCACAGTCAGACGGTTACACCAGTTCGACAGCGTGTCCAGCTCGTGGCTGATCAGCAAGATGGCGACGTTCTGCAACTGATTGAGCTGAGTCAACAGACGAAATATCTGCGCCTGGGTACTGGGTTCCATCGAAGCCGTGGGTTCATCGGCGATCAGCAACTTGGGACGATTGGCGAGCGCCATGGCGATCATCACTTTCTGGCATTCACCTTCGGAGAGTTCCCAGGCATAGCTGGCCAGCACCCGCCGCGGCTCTTTGACCCCCACCTTGTGCAACCATTTTTGTGCTGTAAGACGCCGCTCTTTACCGCGGCGCCAGAAAGGTGTCTGCTTATTCAGCGGCATGGCTTCAATCAATTGGCTGCCCACAGTAAGCGCCGGGTCAAAGCTGCCGGAGGGATCCTGAAATATCATCGACATATCAGAGCCCATAAGGCTGCGCCGCTCCGCCTGATTCATTTCCATCAGGTTGCGGCCATCCCACATCATGCGATCGGCGGTGACAGTCCAGTTGGGGCCGGGGATCCCGAGAATGGCCCGCGCCATGAGAGAGCGGCCCGAGCCGGATTCACCGACCAGACCATGGATTTCACCGGCATTGACTGTCAGGCTGACTTTTTCCAGCGCCTTGACCCGCCCATGGGGCGTGTCCAGTTCTATGGTGAGATTACGAATATCGAGTAACGGCATAATCAGTTTCTGATGGGCGCAAGCGCCGATCTCAGTCCATCGCCGACCAGGTTGACGGCCAACACACTCAGCAGGATAGCGGCTCCCGGAATGGTCACTGTCCAGGGAGCGGTCAGCAGGTTATCCAGGCCCTGGAATACCATGGCACCCCATTCGGATTTGGGCGCCTGGGCACCGAGATTGAGGAAACCCAGCGCGGCGATATCCAAAATGGCCGCCGATATTGCCAGCGTTGTTTGAATAATTACAGTCTCCCAGACATTGGGCATAATCACAAACCAGAATATCTGCAGACCATTGGCGCCATCCAACTTGGCGGCGGTGACATATTCTTTTTGCAACTCTTCATGCACGGCTTGATGTATGGCGCGAACAAACTGAGGCGTGAGCGCGATACCCACGGCCCAGAATACGTTCATCAGCCCGGGGCCCATTACCGCCACCACCAGAATAGCCATCAAGAGTGACGGAATCGACAGCAAGGCATCGAGCAGGTGCCCTAGGATACTGGACTTGAGGCCGCGCATCATCCCCGAGAATGAACCTATGATAAAACCCACCAGGAGTGCGGTGGCAACAATCGCCAGCGCCATGCCGAAGGTGTAACTGGTGCCGTGCAGCAAGCGGGAAAAGATATCCCGGCCGAGATCGTCTGTACCGAGAAAGTGCTCAACCGTGCCGAGATCGTCCCAGGATGGTGGCAGTAACAGGGCGTTGGGATCTTGAAAATCGGCCGGGTAAGGGGCAATCATGGGCCCGAACATTGTCAGGATCAGCAGGCAGAGCACGCCCCAGAGCCCGGCAAGCGCAAAAGGATTGGCGGCAAAGGTACGCCAGAGCTTGAGGCTGGGGGATGGAATATCGTCTTCCTGATAAATCTTAATTTGAGGCATAGAGTTCCTTCCTGCTGAGCGGATTGGTGGCCGTGTGCAGCACTTCAATCAGAATACTCAGAAAGATAATCAGCAGTGCTACCGCCAGTGTGCCGCCCTGGATCACAGTGTAATCCCGTTGGTAGATACCTGATACCAGCCAGGAGCCGACCCCGGGCCAGCTGAAGATCACTTCCACCACTATGGCATAGCTGGCAAATGGCCCCAGCATAAGTCCCAGGTGCTTGAGCAGGGGGATCAAGGCATTGGGCAGGGCGTGGCGCAACACGATTTTACCCGTGGGCAGGCCTCTGGCCTCGGCGGCGCGGATATAGGTCTGGTTCATCACATTCATCATCGCCGAGCGGGTAATACGTACCACCACGGTAAAGGGCAACACAGACAAGGTCAGCGCCGGCAGGATAATGTGCAAGGCGGCATCCTTAAAGGCGGATAAGCGGTATTGCGAGTCGGACAGCAGGGTATCTATCAGCATAAAACCGGTCACAGGCTTGATCTCATAGAGCAGGTTTATCTGCCCGGAAATTGGCAGCCAACCCAGTCTGACCCCGAACCAGAGTGACAGGGACAGCCCGAGCCAGAATACCGGAATCGAGTAACCTGTCAGTGTCACCGCCATTATGGCGTTTTGGGTCAGTTTCTGTTTACTCAGCGAGGCCAACACCCCCAGCGGCACCCCGAAGATGATGGCAAACAAACCGGATACAGTCGCCAGTTCGAAAGACGCCGGCAATACCGCCAACAGCTCTTCTGCCACCGGTCTTTGAGAGGTCACAGAAATGCCGAGATCGCCACTGAGCCTCTGCCCCAGGTAGCCAATAAACTGAGAAAAGGAGCCGCCATCGAGATGATAGTCGGCGATGATTTGTGCCTCTTGGGCATCACTCGGTGCCTGGATCCCGGTCAGGGCATAGATGCGGTCCACCGGAAACAAACTGGTGGCGTAGAAGAGTACACAGATAAGGATGAGTGAGGTGGCGACAAAGAGGTTAAGCCTGCGCAGCAGATAAGCAGCCATCAGTTTTGCTCCTTGGCGGGCGATGTTTTTTTCTCAACAGCCGGTTTGTTGCCGTGGCCTATGTTGGCAAAGGCGATGCCGCCAAAAGGCGTGAGGCTGGTTTCAGTCACGCTGGCATTTTTCAGTGCCATACGTTTGGCATGAGCCAGGCTCACCAACGGCATATCCTGTGCCAGAATCGCCTCGGCCTGGTGGTACAGCAAACTTCGACTTTCTCTGTCGCTCACGCTTCTGGCCTGGTTGAGCAGGGCGTCAAACCTGGGGTTACACCAGCGAGAACGATTGTTGTTGGAGGCGATAGAGCCACAACTGAGCAATGGGGTGAAGAAGTTATCCGGATCGCTGTTGTCGGCGTTCCAGCCGATGAGTACCGAGTCATAATCACTGCGTGCCAGTTTTTGGGTGAACACACTCCAATCGTAGTTGACGATATTGACCTTGACACCTATGGTCGCCAAATCGGCCTGGATCAGCTCGGCGGTCTTCAGCGCATTGGGGTTGTATATTCGTGCCACAGGCATAGCCCAGATATCCAGCTCCAGTTTATCTATGCCGGCTTCATCCAGCAGCGCTCTGGCTTTGTCTGGGGCATATTCATGACTCTTGGCCGAATCGGAATAGGCCCAGGAGGAGGGCGGCAGAATACCGGTTGCCTCGACGGCTGTGTCCTGATAAACGGCCCTTAGCAGGTTTTGCTTGTCGATGGCGTAGGCCAGCGCCCGTCTGACCCTGACATCATTGAACGGCGGCTTTTGGGTATTGAAGGCCCAATAGGCCACATTCATCCCGGGGCGGCTTTCCAAAACCAGGTTGTCGTGCTGCTCAATAACCGGCAATTCACCGGCCTTGGGCAAGGCCGAAACGCTGCAATCGCCGGTGATCAGCTTGGCCAGGCGGGTAGTGCTTCGCGGCGTGATATCGAACACCAGCATTTCAGACTGCGGCATATTGCCCCAGTAACCTGGGTGGCGCCGGTAGCGGATATATTCATTCTTAACGTATTGCACCAGCATAAAGGGGCCTGTTCCTATCGGCTGGTTATCCAACTGCTGTGGGCTGCCTTGGGCAAGAAGCTGATCGGCATACTCTTTGGAGAGGATCACCGCAAAGTCGGTGGCCAGGTTGGAAAGGAATGAGGCATCGGGCTGGGTAAGTTCAAATCTGACTCTATATTCGCCCTGTTTGCTGATGGATTTTATCAGCCCGGCAAAACCTATGCTTTGGAAGAAGGGGTAACCGCCCTGAGCTACCTCATGGAAAGGGTGCTGCTTGTCTATGATGCGATTGAAACTGAACAGCACATCATCTGCATTGAAATGCCGACTGGGGTGAAAGTAGGGCAGATCGTGAAACTGGGTACCCTGGCGCAGTTCAAACTCATAACTGAGGCCGTCTTCGCTTATCTGCCACTCGGTTGCCAGTGCCGGAATGATATCACCGCTCTCGGGATCATAATCCACCAGGCGACTGTAAATCTGGTGCGAGGTGGCATCGATTGTGGTTCCCGAGGTCACCAGCTGCGGGTTGAACGACTCGGGATTGCCCTCGGAGCAGTAAACCAGGCCGGAGGGCACTTTCTGTTGACCACAGCCGCCAAGCAGCATTGTCAGAGCCAGGCCGGTCAGTATGCTCCCGGTCAGCTTCAGGCGCCGGCATGAGCGGAATAAACGCCCTGCCACAAGATCTCCGTAGAGCTTGCTCCTGGAGACTCGCGCCATTGCATCAGAGTCTCGCCCGGGGCGTAACGTCAGCAGATTCATTGCAAAATCGTTAGTTATTCAGATGTTGACCGAACATTTTAGCAGTGCAGCCGTTACCTGGGCAATCGGCTTATGCCTTATCGAGCAAATTGTATTTTTTCAGTATGCCTCTGAGCTGATGGTAGCTAAGTCCCAGTAGCTCTGCGGTTTTCTTTTGATTGAACTGGCTGGCGCTGAGCGCACGTTGAATAAGGTCGGTCTCGAAGTTTTCACAGCACTGTTTGAAGTCCACCGGGAACTGTATCTGGTTTGCCGAAGGTTCAGGGCTATCGTTTGTCGGTGCGGTGGCACTGCCGGGAAGGACTTCATTGCCAACTTCAGCGGTCGCCAGCTGGCGACTATGAGTTTTGACCCGCTTGGTGGGCCGGTAGGGCGAGGCAAAAGGGTCGAGCACTATATTCTCAATCGGTTCGGGGTTATGACCATGGCGATAGACGCTGCGCTCTATGGCGTTTTTCAGCTCCCGAATATTACCCGGCCAGCTGTGATCCATCATGGTCGCCACGGCTTCGGCGGCAAAACCGGTAAACAGCTCCAGTTTGAGCTGACGCGCCATGCCCACGGCAAAGTATTCGGCCAATGGCAAAATATCTTCCCGGCGGCAGCGCAGCGGCGGCAGGGTGATCACATCGAACGCCAAACGGTCGAGCAGATCGGCTCGAAACTCGCCGGCTTCCGCCAGACTGGGTAAGTCTTCATTGGCGGCGCAGATTAGGCGTACATCGGCATTGAGGGTCTTGCTGCCGCCCACCCTTTCATATTCACCATATTCTATGACCCGCAGCAGCTTCTCCTGAATGAGGCCGGACGTATTGGCCAGCTCATCGAGAAACAGGGTGCCGCCGTCGGCGCGCTCGAAGCGGCCTTCATGACGCCCCTTGGCGCCGGTAAATGCGCCGGACTCATGGCCAAACAGTTCACTTTCCAGTAGATTTTCACTCAGAGAGGAACAATTGAGCTTGATAAAACTCTGATCCCAGCGTTGGGAAAGATAGTGCAGACGTTCGGCGATCAGCTCTTTACCCGTCCCCCGCTCACCTATGATAAGCACAGGTTTGGACAGTGGTGCGATTTGGGAAACGTGCTCCAACACCTCCAACAGGGCATTGGATTGACCGATAAGATTGTCTTGCTGATAGGGATTGGCCACGATAACAGTTAGTCTTTAACGCTAATAATTGGTGAAAATCATAATATGCGGGTAGGTTAAATAAATAAAGAGAAAGTTAAAATTTATATTAACCTATTGATTTTAAATGGTGTTTAAAAGTTGGCATGGGATCTGTATTACAAGAACCGAGACCCACAATAAATGTAGAGGACAGGATTATGGGAATTTTCACACGTTTTGCCGACATCATTAATGCCAACATCAGTGCCTTGCTGGACAAGGCGGAAGATCCGGAAAAAATGGTGCGCCTGATCATTCAGGAAATGGAAGATACCCTGGTTGAAGTGCGTTCTACTTCGGCTAAAGTATTGGCAGAGAAGAAAGAGTTGCTCCGCCGTATTGGCAAAGTGCAGCTTCAGGTGCAGGATTGGCAGGAAAAGGCCGAACTGGCACTGACCAAAGACAGGGAAGACCTGGCCAAGGCCGCGCTGGTTGAAAAGCAAAAAGCCGCTACCCTGGCGCAGACTCTGGAGCAAGAGCTCGAGGTAGTTGAAGAGCATATTGCCCGCCTGAAAGAGGAAGTGGGTCAACTGCAGGAAAAGCTGGCCGATGCCAAGGCACGCCAGAAGACTATCATAATGCGCAAGCAAACCGCTTCTTCACGCCTGGAAGTGAAAAAGCAGCTGGATTCCAGCAAAATTGACAACGCCATGCTCAAGTTTGAACAGTATGAGCGTCGCATCGAAGGGCTGGAAGCTGAAGTTGAGTCCTATGATCTGGGTGGCAAAAAGTCCAGTCTGGAAGAGGAATTTGCGGCACTCAAGGCCGAAGACTCTGTCAGCGCCGAGCTGGAAGCCTTGAAGGCCAAGGTGAAAGGCGATAGCGCCAAAACCAAAAAATAATACAGACTCAGAGGTGATTTATGGATATGGACTTACTGCTGGCACCCCTGATTATCTTCATGATCTTTGTGGCGCCAATCTGGTTGATTCTGCATTACCGCAGTAAACGTCAGGTGAGCCAGGGGCTTACCGAGGCAGAGTTCAAACAGCTTAACGACTTGATAGACACAGCTGACAAGATGGGCCAAAGGATTGAAACGCTGGAAGCCATCCTGGATGCCGAGTCCCCGGAATGGAGGCAACGTCATGACTGAATCAGGCAAGCGTACTCTTTACCGCATTCCCCAGCAAAGGAAGATAGCCGGGGTCTGTGCCGGGGTAGCCGAGTACTTTAATCTGGAACCTTGGTTGGTTCGGGTGGTGGCAGCTTCCATTTTCCTGCTCGGTGGCTCAGGCATAGTGGTTATCATCTATCTGCTGCTGTGGATGATACTGGATGTCAAACCTTGGACAGCCAAAGACACCCATAAGGACATTGGGGTCAAGAAAAAGGTCTGGCAAGCCGGGGAGCCCGCCAAACAGGCGCTCAGAGATGTAAGCAATCGCTTTCAATCACTGGAGCATAGGCTCAGGGCACTCGAACAACATGTCACCTCTGAGCAGTTCGAGTTGAAAAGACAGATCAATAACCTATAAATCCTTGTTCAAGGGGCGGTGCTTACCGCCCCGTTTGTTTGTATCAGGAGAATTATGGCAAGCGTCAGGCAAAAGTTCGGCAAACTCAAACACAAAACCCGCGAGTTGGCACAACGCACCACAGACAGGCATCTTAGGTTGGCGGTTACCGGCCTTTCCGGCGCCGGCAAGACGGCCTTCATTACCGCGCTGGTGGATCGACTGCTGCGCGCCGGCACCGAGCTTGATGGCAGTGGCTTACCCCTATTTCAGGTGTGCCGCGACGGACGTTTACTCGGGGTAAGGCGGGAGCTGCAGCCTGATTTGACCATAGCCAGTTTTGACTTTGATGCTGCAATTGCCAGCTTGACCGCAGCCAAGCCCAGTTGGCCGGCATCGACCCGCAGTATCAGTGAGCTGCGGCTGACGCTCAAATATGTGCCTACCAAAGGGATGCTGGCAAAACTGGCCGACAGCGCCAAACTGCATCTCGACATAGTCGATTATCCCGGGGAGTGGCTGCTGGACTTGCCCATGTTGAGCCAGGACTTTAACCGCTGGTCCGAAACCCGCTTTGCCCGGCAATCAACCCTGGAAGCCTCGCCTCTCTATCCTAAGTTTGCTGCGGCGCTGGCGACGCTGGATTTGTACGCCGATGCCGACGAGCAGGCGCTGGCTGCCATTGCCGAAAGTTATCGGTTACTGCTGCTGGATCTGGTGCAACAACAGGGTTTTTATCAAGCCCAGCCGGGGCGAATGTTGCTTCCCGGAGAGCTGGCCGGTACGCCAATTTTGGCTTTTTTCCCCCTGTTACCCGAGCAACTCCAAGATAAGCAGCAACTGACATCTGCCGGACGTCGCAGCAATTATCAGGTGCTCAGGCACAGATATCAGCAATATCTGGCCAAAGTGGTCAAGCCCTTCTATCAGGAGTATTTTGCCGGTTTCGACCGTCAGTTAATTCTGGTGGATTGCTTCAGCGCCCTTAATCGTGGCAAGGCGCAGTTTGAAGATATGGCCGAAGCACTCAATGCCATTTGTGCCAGCTTCCAGTATGGCCAGTCCAATTTGCTGCGACGTCTGTTTGCTCCCCGAATAGATACTCTGCTGTTTGCCGCCAGTAAAGTCGATCAGGTGACCCGGGATCAGCAGGGCAATGTGTTGTCACTGCTCAGCGCCATGTTGGCGCCCAGTCGGCAACAGGCCGGATTTGCCGGCAGTCGGGTGGAAACCATGGCCATCAGCGCCATCAAGGCAACCCGTCACGGTATGGTCAAAGATGCCGATGGCGTGGAGGTGGAAGTGGTCTGTGGCCGGCGCATGAGCGATGGCCAGAAGGTGACCCTGTATCCGGGTGAGGTGCCCAGAGCCTTGCCTGAGCAAGCGTTTTGGCAAAGGCAGGGATTTCATTTCTGTGAGTTTGCGCCGCCCGACAGCCAACCAGAACTAGGCTATGAACATATCCGGCTCGATCACCTGCTGGAGTTTCTTTTGGGCGACAAGTTGAGGTAAGTCGTGGCAAAACACAGTTCAGAAAAGCATGTTGATAATGCTGCCGGCAACGGCAGTCATGCTGATGAAGCGCAAACCACAGAGTTGGCGCCGCAGAGAATTTTCAGTCATCAGCCGGAATCCGCCGTCGAATTGGCCGCGGCCAAGGATTTCCAAGGCGATGGTTTTGTTGAATACCCCACAGAAGCCGAACTGGAGCAAGTGCTGAGTGCACAGCCCAAGGCAGATGAACTCATCTCCCTCAAGCCCAAACGCTGGTCCTGGTTGGCGCGCTTGGCTCTGTTGGGCGTGATGGCGGCGGTCGTAGTGCAGACACTGCTCGGTCTTGTCGATGCCTGGCGCGACAGCCCTTGGCTGTTTGGTTTTTACAGCCTGGTGCTCGCTTTGGTGCTGGCCTGGGTAGGCAAGCTTTGTTTCGGGGAATGGCGCAAACTCAAACGCCTGCGCCAGGTGGAAGATACCCAGCAAACCGGGCAACGCCTGCTCGGCAGTATGCAGATGGGCGAAGCGCGCGATTTTATCTATGGTATTTGCAAGCAGATGCCCAAGGGGCCAGAGCAGGACAGGCTGCAGACGCTGCTGAATCCGGAGCAGAATGATGCCGAGCAGTTGCAGCTGTTTGATCAGGTAGTGCTGACCGAGCGCGACAAGGTTGGTATGAAGCTGGTGCGCCGTTATGCGGCCGAATCGGCCCTATTGCTGGCGGCCAGCCCGCTGGCGGTCCTGGATATGGCGCTGATCCTCTGGCGTAATCAGAAGATGATCCAGGATATCGCTCGCTGTTATGGGGTAGAGCTGGGTTATTGGAGCCGTATTCGGCTGATCCGCGGGATCCTGGTTAATATTCTCTATGCCGGCACCACAGAGCTTGCCACCGACTTGGGTACCCAATTGCTGTCGGTAGAGATGTCCGGCAAGCTTTCGGCGCGGCTTGGTCAGGGGCTGGGGGGCGGTTTGTTGACGGCGAGACTTGGCTATCAGGCGATGGCGCTTTGTCGGCCGCTGGCATTTTCCAGTGCCAGCAAGCCCAAACTGTCGCGGATCCACAAAGAACTCCTGTTGGAGCTGAAGGATTTTTCCGCCTCAGTGCTGGCCAGAAAAACCGAACGTAACAAAGATTTTACAACCAAGGAGTAATGATTTTTGCTTGCCGATTTGGGCAAGTCTTGCTGACTCAGTATGTTGGTGCCAGGACAACTGAATCATCCCGGGCGAGAAGCCGAATAACAATATAAGGGATGGTCGGACTGACATGGGGAGTTAAGCATGCAACACAAGCAGCCAAAAGCACTGCATTCAGCCACACTGGCTATTCATGGTGGCCACACGGGCGAGCCTTCCGGGGCATTGGTGTCGCCTTTATATCAGAGTGCCACCTTCTGTTTTGATACCGCCCAAAGCGGTGGTCGCCGCTTTGCCGGTGAAGAAGAGGGCTATATCTATACCCGCTTGGGTAACCCGACGGTTGCCGAGCTTGAGCGGCGTCTGGCGCTGCTTGAAGGCGCTGAAGCCGCTGCTGCTGCCGCGTCCGGCATGGGCGCTGTATCGGCGGCCTTGCTGGCATACTTGAGCTGTGGCGACCATCTGCTGGCTTCCTCAGCCGTCTATGGTTGCACTTTTTCATTGATGACAGAGCAGTTTGCCCGCTTCGGTATTGAGGTTTCTCTGGTGGATTTTGCCGATCTCGCGGCCGTCGAGGCGGCTGTTCGCCCCAACACCCGGGTGATTTTCTGCGAAACGCCGGTGAACCCGCATCTGGCCGTGTATGATCTCCGCGCCATAGCCGCTATCGCCAAGCGCCATCAACTGACCAGCATAGTGGACAACACCTTTATGACACCGCTGCTGCAGCAGCCACTGCAGTTGGGAATCGATCTTGTGGTTCACAGCGCCACCAAGTATCTCAATGGTCATGGCGATGTTATTGCCGGTATCATCTGTGGCTCACAAGCGGCGATAACGGCCATCAAGCAACAACAGCTAAAAGATATTGGTGCCGTGCTATCACCTTTCGATGCCTGGTTGATTTTGCGAGGCCTGAAAACCCTCTCGGTACGACTCGAACGTCATTGCGATAACGCCGAGCGCCTGGCGCAGTATCTCAAATCCCATCAAGCCGTGGCCAAGGTACATTATCCCGGGTTGGTTTCCCATGCGGGCCATCAGTTTATCGGCTCGCAGATGCGCAGGGCCGGTGGGGTGTTGGCGTTTGAGCTGAAGGCCGATTTGGAGCAGTCCATGGCTTTTGTCAATCGACTGGGATTGTTCAAAATTGCCGTGAGTCTGGGGGATTGTGAGTCGCTTATTCAGCACCCGGCGTCCATGACCCATTCACCCTATACCCAAGAGGCGCGTCTTAAAGCCGGCATAGGCGACAGCCTGCTGCGAATATCGGCCGGGCTTGAAGATGTGGATGACCTGATAGCCGATCTGGAGCAGGCACTGACAGTGATCAGTTAAAAGAGACAAGGCGAGCATGGCTCGCCTTGTTTTTCGGCCTTAAGAGAATCAAATGCCCCAGAAGGTGTGGGCTATGATATAGAGCACCAACATACTGATGAAGTTGATGATAATACCGGCACGCATCATTTCAGACTGCTTTATGTAGCCTGAGCCGTAGACTATGGCGTTGGGTGGCGTGGCCACCGGCAACATAAAGGCGCAGGATGCCGAAATACCTATGAGCACCGACAACATTACGGGCGATAGCCCCAATGCTTCGGCGATAGCGGCAAACACAGGTACCAGCAAGGCGGCACTGGCGGTGTTACTGGCAAACTCGGTCAGCATTACCACAAAGAAAATGACCGCAAACACGAACAGCGACATATGGGTACTGCCGAAGATGTCTGTCATCCAGTGGGCCAGAAAGACGCTGGTACCAGTGGCTTTCAGTACGGCACTCAGGGTCAGACCGCCGCCGAACAGTATCAGCACACCCCAGTCGGTGGTTTTTTCTATTTTCTTCCAACCAACCAAGCCAAGCCCTGCCAGCAAAACCACTGCAGAAAGAGCGACTATGGTGTCAAACTGGCTGATACCGCCAAGGGCAGCCGATAGAGGCTGACTGAAGATCCAGCAGCAAACTGTGGCCAGGAAAATAAGCAGAGTCAGTTTTCCCTGGAAACTCAGTTTTTGATCTTCGATATCCAGTTTACATTCCACCGACAGATCCGGTTTGAAATACAGATAAAGGGCGATAAGCATGGTTGGCAACATCAAAGCCACGGTCAAGAGGCCAAACTCCAGCCAGTCGCTGAAGCTCAAGCCGGCCTGGGCAGCGGCGATGGCGTTTGGCGGACTACCTACCAGAGTGCCTATGCCACCAATGTTGGCCGAGTAAGCGATACCCAGCAGCATAAAGACATAGGTGTTGTGCTGGCTCTCTTTATCCAGTTGCTGCAAGATCCCCAGTGCCAGAGGCAACATCATGGCCGCTGTGGCCGTGTTGCTGATCCACATAGACAGCAATGCGGTTACCCCAAACAACATCATACAGGCGATGCTGAGTTTACCTTTGGAAGCCAGCAGCACCTTTTGGGCGATAAGGGTATCGATTTTTTGATGGTGCAGGGCAGCAGCCAATACAAAGCCACCAAAAAACAAATAGATAATTGGATTGGCAAAGTTGCTCATGGCAGCTTTGGTTTCAAACACACCGAAAAATACCGCCAGAACCGGAATGAGTATCGCCGTGATACTCAGATGAATGGCTTCAGTAAGCCAGAGCACAGCGGCAAATACCAAGATAGACAGACCGGTATTTACCCCGGGTTCAAAAGGTAAAAAGCTGTGCAATAGAAAAAGCAGCAGGATATCTGCAGCCAAGATCAACATGTTACGTTGTTGGGTGCTCTTCTCTGTCTGCGAAGGGGGTAAGCTTTCCGTTTGTTCTAAAGACATTCTCAACTTCCTCGTCTTGTTTTTATGGCAAGCAATTTAGGGCATAGCTCACATTTGGCAAAGGGCTTTCTTGGGTAAGTTAGCTACCATGCCCACTACATTTGCATGAGGAATCTATCACGAAAGCGGTAAATATGAGAGTTGTATCACCATAAATTGATCGCCTTTGAGCGTTTTTTTGTTTCAAACGGTTAACTAAGGAGCACAGCCTTTATTTTGTTGAAAGAGAATGAAAGTTTAAAACGGTGACATTGGTCACATTAACTTATTGTACTAATGTCTAGTTGCAATAATTTGGCAATATTCGTGCGCTGGTCTACATTTCTTTAAGGCCAAGGAAAGGGATACCGGCCTTAACAAATGACAGGAGTCTTATATGAAAACACCATTCTATGCTTTGCTACTTGCAGCTACCCTGAGTTCTCCCCTATACGCCGGAGAGCCCACTAAAGACAAAACCCCACAAACGCCGCAAGCCAGCCAAGCGCAGGTTCATAAAATCAACATTAATACCGCTTCGGAATCTGAGCTGCAGTTACTGAAAGGGATAGGTGAGGCCAAGGCCAAAGCGATTGTTGAATATCGCAGCAGCCAAGGTAAATTCAAATCCATTGATGAGTTGACCCAAGTCACGGGTATCGGCGCTAAACTGGTCGAGCAGAATAAACATCTATTGGTACTTTGAAGGGCAGAGATAAACACAAGTTTTTGTTTATCTTATGTTCACTTGAATGCCACAGAGGGCAAACCTTAGTAATTTCCCTTGATCCCGGCGGGGCCATGATGGATAATCCCCGGCGTTGCAGCAAGGCTGCAAATCTGTGGTGACCCCAGGGTCCCCCCGCAATGATAACTTGTGAACCCGGCCAGGCCCGGAAGGGAGCAACCGTAGCAAGTGACTCATGTGCCGGGGTGTGGCTCTGGGGGAACCTCCAATTCCAAACCTTTTCAAATGGTTAGCTTGAGATAAACCTTGGTGATACACAAGGTGGTACACTTTGAGCTCGGCCAGAACATCATCCAGTCCTTATCTCTTCCAGTCCCGGCATGGTATTTGGTATGCCCGTGTTGTCGTTCCTGAAGACCGTAGAGATGCCATAGGGAAACGTGAACTTCGCAAGACACTTGCCACTAAAGACAAGCGCGAGGCTGTCCTGAGGTCTTGGGATGTGCTCAAGGCTCTGCATGCCTTGGCTAAAGGCAAAGCATCGGCGACACAATCCCCATCAGCCAGCTTGGAGTCTTCTCAAGGTCGTGCTGTGGTATCGGCCCCAGTCCCTCCTGAGATTCCCCCCGTATCCCCCCAGTTACCTAAGTTGAGTCAGATAGCGGATGAATACAGCCGGGAAAAGGTCTTGGGTGGTGCATGGTCGAAACATACTGAGAGCGTTAACCGCAAGACATTCAGAGACATGATTACCTTGCTGGGCGACCTTAGGATTGACCAGTTCACCAAGGAGCTGGCTCAGAGGTATAAGCAGCACTACAGTGCCAAGACTGACCTGTCTGTCGCGACAATCAACAAGTATCTGACTAGGGTCACCGCCTTGTTACAGTGGGCCTCAGCTCACTATGGGACACCCAATCCCATGGCAGGAATGAGCATTCGTGTGTCGGCAAAGGTGAAGGTGTCTAAAGAGCGGGAGGCGCTGACTCCATTCCAAATCAAGCAGCTATTTCAAGCACTGCCCATAGGTAACGCTAAAAGGTACGCCTACAGGTACTGGGTGCCTCGGCTTGCGGCGTACACTGGGGCCAGAGTCGGGGAGTTGGCTCAGTTGTATCTGGATGATTTCACGGTAATTGATGGTCATCCGTGCATCCTTATCCGAGCCAATCACCCAGACCAATCAATTAAGACCCCAAGCAGCGAGAGGGCCATCCCCATTCACCCTAAGCTGATAGCTCTGGGCTTCCTGCACTTTGTTGAGAGACAGCGAAGCCTAGGTCATCAGCGCCTGTTCCCTGAGTTGCCTAAACAGGAGGCTCGGGGTTACTCCCATGCTGTTTCTAAGTGGTTCCACAACTTCAAAAGGAAACTGGACTGGGGTGAGCGAGAGACCTTGCACGGTATACGCCATGCGGTGGCAACCCAGTTGAAACGCAAGGAGTTTAGCTCTGATTTGGTCGCTGGGTTATTGGGGCATTCCCATGGCTCAATTACCTTCGACCGCTACGGGAAGGAGTACAAGGTAAACAACCTACTCAGAGTGGTTGAGGCTCTGGATTGGGAATGAGGGCTGGTGCATCGTCATAAGGATGTATCCAAGGACTTTAATCATGCTTGGAACCGCTTGATGCCAAAGGCTGGGTGTGTGTAGCGGCAAGGTGTTACTTGAGTCAGCTCAGAGTAAAACTTATCCATCAGCTCCTTGAGGTTCTTGACCTCTACCTGAGTGCTGGGGACAGCTCCATACTGAGTCTCGATGTAGATAGCCTCAGTGTTCACCTCGTAATACTCCAACACCTTGCGGAACATGGCGGCAGAGAGGTTGCGACCATACATACACTTGGCGTCTGTGATAAGCAGATAGCCAGGCTTGCAGCCACGAGAGGCAAACTTGTGCTCAATCTCGGCGAGACGTTCACCCTGTTCTATCTGGGTCTGCTTCACGCCTAACAAAGCGGCCTCTTGGTCAGCTTGCTGCTGGGCGATAGCAGCAATCATCTGCGCTGGGGTCATGTTGGGCAATTGGCGTTGCTTGGTCTCCAGCTCCAGCCAGCGGTCGATTACGGCGGCTCTGCGAACTACGTCATAGCCACAGACCAGAATCTCGCACTCGCGGCGAGGCAGGTGGTAGGCGCTGATCCGCTTTGTCTGCGGACATAATTCGGTAACTATTTGATTTTGTTGATAACCCAGATTTGGGGTATCGGCTAATCGCTCCAGCATGTTACGAATGTCACGGCAAACATGGTCGTGACGCTTACCTGTCAGCTCGGCAATCTCGCGGCTTGACATAGTTGGTACGTTGTTGGTTGATACTTGTGTGGACATAATCAGTCTCCTTTTTGCAGTTAATTAAGGTGGTTTGGGTTTGTCTTAGAACGGCAGTTTGCTCATTAGAGGAGCCCTAATGCCTGTGGTCGTATTGACCAACAGGCGGGGAAGTCGAGAGTTCTAATCGTGCTTGGTGGCCTTCGTCAGACGGAACTTAGCCAAACACTTCAGACGCTTGGTGCAGTGGTGGCGCAGCGTCTCAAACTTGCCGTAGGTGGTCAGATCGAAGTGTTTGGTGTTAACCCGGTAGTCATCAGCCATGTGCTTCAAGACAGTCGATACGGAAGTCCAGTAGGCATCCCGCTCAGTGGTTGCGGTCGATGGGAACTCTCTGGCAATCCGATCCATCAGCTCAATAGCCTTGTCTACGTCACCGTTCAGTTCCTCTAGGGCCTTACGCATGGCATGACCACCACGCTGGCCTTGGAGGTACAGTTCAGTAGCCCGTTGTTCATGGACAGACACTACGGTCTGGGCTATCTCTTGGGCTTTCTCAATATCTCCATTAGTCAGGGCGGTGAAGGTATTCACGACCACCATGTAGAACTCAACATCACACCACATGGCGTAGGCATAGAGGGCTTCCTGAGTTGCCCATGTGTGGTTCAATCGATGACCACTCGGAGAGGTAGAGACACCGAAGCGCAATTTTGCGCGTCGGCTGAGACTGTCTCTGACTCGGTGCCTCCACTGATGTGGGAGCTTGCTATTGGGCAACTTGAAGGCGCGGTGAATGTCATTAAGGTCGTACATACCGTCTTCATTTGGGTAGACAGTTGCGGTGATGTTGTTAAAAGTCAGGGTTATGTTTTTCATAGCGTATCTCCAATTAATCCTATTTCTTGGTCAACCATTTGCTTTGCTATGGCAGCCAAGAGTTGAGCACTTGTCATCACTGGTTTGCCGTCAATAGCAGACCAGTAGTCGAGTACAGCAATGCAACAAACTACGTCGTAACCTGTTGCTAGAATCTCGTGGCTAGACATAGTGAGCACATTGCTAGGTGATATTTGGGTGGACATTATTAGTCTCCTTAAAGTGCTGCCCTTCTGGGCGTAGTCAGTTGAATGCCCTACCGCTCGCCTACAGGCCTCAGCAGAGCTGGGTTTGTGATAAAACATGAGTACCTCCTGAAAGGTTCTGTCGTTAATGGAGGGACAATTAGTGATTTCCGGGAGAGCGGTCGCTGAAAAACCCCCTCGATCCACAGAGGGAAGGAGGGGTAAGGAGGACACACATTGAGGAAAATCGGATTGAGGTCTGCCCGTATCGGACTTGGCTGTCGAGGGACGGGCGTTCGCTCAAAAGCGGTGGTTGCGGTGGGCTTTGGTTCCCACAATGCCAGTGCCTATGGACTGGCGGTTTACGTTAACTCTACGCAACCGAAACTAACAGTCGGCTTTCGTTCGTTAATGGAGGGACAATTGGTTTGTCCCAGAGAATTGGCGGCAAAGGATGGATTTGAACCATCGACCCACTGGTTAACAGCCAGTCGCTCTGACCACTGAGCTACTCTGCCTATAGCATGTAAATAAGGAATTTGGTCTCGATGAGAGGGCTCGAACCTCTGACTTCCTGCTCCCAAAGCAGGCGCTCTCACAACTGAGCTACACCGAGGAAGGTGGCCGATACGTGCTCTCGCATTCTGAACGGCCAGCTTATTGAAACTGGTTGATGACCGTGAAAGGCCATTGCGCTTTCTGTCGTTAATGGAGGGACAATTCCCAGACCACCCTTCTCGCCTGCCTGTAGAAAAGAGAGGGCCACTGAAACAGCAGAGGAAACTGTGTGGCCCCATAGGAGGGAGATAAGGAGACAATTATGAAGCGTGACATTTCTGTCGTTAATGGAGGGACAATTCCCAAAGCCTTGATTTTGCTGGCTTCGGGCAGACCCAAGACATATCTGTCGTATATGGAGGGACAATTGCCTCCGGCCCTTAGAAAGAAGGTGAGTACTGAGCGTTCATTCGTTTTCCTTGCTGAGAGTGTGCGAGCTTGGTGACGGGATATGACTCAGTACTTTTGAGCTGATGTTGTAGCTCAACACGCAGAGAAAGGGGCGCGTTCTGTTGCTTGAGTGTGGCTATCAGGACTGTGCCCGATCGTCACCATAACCCCAAGCTTGCTGTGCGTTTTACTGGAGGGGGAATAACCTGCAGTCCAGCCTACTGGCATTCTTGACCTGCTTGGCTTCTTCAATTTTCTGTATAACGTCAAACGGCAATGCCAAAGCACATTTCACCAAGCTAAATATCTTGCTGGCTTGAGATTTGCTGTAGCGGTAAGTCTCCATGATTGACTTGACTGTAATCAGTTCTAATTCAGATAGGACTGAAACCAGTACAGCAGGAGAGGCAACGCCCCTAGTGTTGTTGTCAGACAGGCTCATTAATCCACGCAGCAGGTCCGAGAGGGCGAGGTGAATAACATCTCGACACTCATCTTTGAGGATCAGAAACCATGTGTTTTCAATGCTCGCCGCTTTTCGACCAGCGCCTGGCTTACGTTTTCTCTCCTTATCTTCCACATCCGAGCATTGCTTGGTTGTATCCAGTACGCTGAATGCTCTCCCATGCTTAGAGCGAGCACGCATTTCAAAGCTGGGCAGAGGTCGTAATGGGGCTGCTTCATCAAAATTGTGCAGTGCCTGTGCGATTATTCTTTGTTGGCATTCTGTGGGCTGGTAGCTAGTGGGGATGATAACGTCAGGTATGGGACTACCTGCGGCAAAGTCAAAGACTGTGCTCATGGTTGAGTAATGCTCCATCGTTGAGATAGCGCAGGTGGTTGGAATCTGAAAAGCCTTATTTGTCTCACCTATATAGAAAGACTCACCTAAGGATGCCTTCGGGCAGTAACGACCCCAGCTTCAGAGCTATCAAGTTGTACTAAAGGGAAGGTTTTATTTGTGTTAGCAGATGTAGAGAGAAGCGAGCCGAATACAGGAGGCATCAGGTAGGCGCGTTAGTTGAAGCTAAACCAACAGTCTCCTGTTACTTTGGCTACCGTTCTCCTAAAGGATGTAAATAGGCTTTGCAGTCTATTTGTGGGGCGTAGTAAGTAGATGAATGCCAATAGGCTGGATTTTCTTGGTTGGTATACCTCTACCTCAGGAGTGCTCTGAGTATTACCTGTAGGCAGGGACTGCAAGCGGGAGCGAGCAAAGACAGGGAACCTCTGGAGCGTAGCCACAGGAGAGACTCAAGTCTGCTCCATCGTATATGGAGGGACAATTGGCAGATGGTCTCCCGCAGGTGGTCTTGATGACCGTAGACGGTCTTAGTGACAACACCAAAACAGGGAGGCAGAGACAAGGAATGCAGAAGATCCTCAGAACGTCTCAGAACCTCGATTAGCCTCCAGTAATACCTTTGGTCTATCCAAGACTCTGGAGGCCATAGCAGATCATCCAGAGCGTTTACAGGCTCTTATTCCAGTGCCTCTTGACTGTCGCCAGAGACAACCCCAAGACCTCGCTTGCCTTGGATTGCGACAGCCCTTGCTCTCTTGCTTTCTTCACCGCCTCAGTAGTTCCCTTGGCTACAGGGCGGCCAAGCTTCTTGCCTTCAGCCTTGGCCCTTGCGAGTCCTTCCTGAGTACGCTCTACAATGCGGGACTTCTCGAACTCAGCAAAGGCAGTCATCAGGGACAGCATCAGCTTACCTTCAGGCGTGCTGAGGTCGGACACAGGCAAGTCTAGGGACTGGACGCTAATCCCCCTTGAGGTCAGATGCTGTATGGTCTGGAGTACGTCTATGGCATCCCGACCCAATCTATCCAGCTTCAAGACCACTAGGCGGTCTCCAGCTTCCAACTTGTGGTCTACTAGGTTCTTGAAAGCTGGCCGAGCCATGGCTGCTACGCCTCCAGAGATAGACTCGCTAATGATACGGCTATCCAGTAGCTCTGGGATGCGCTCCTTGAGCTGGTGGGCTTGAGTCTCGGCATTCTGCTCGACAGTGGAAACACGACAGTAAGCAAAGGTTCTCATGGGTTAACTCTCGGGTGGTGTCATAATCGGTATCAAGAATGGTCTTTGGGTTCAACAATGTCAAGTGCTATTTTGTTGATACCAGATAAGACCCACAATTCCCAGTGTCATAAAACGATGGTTTGTTGAGCCTATGGATGGTGTCTGTGGTTGGTCTGAGAGTGTCTTGGGGAAACGAAGGGCAGAAAATAAATCGATAGGGGGGGGTACGGGGGACTGTGGGCCAAAGGCTACATCTAGAAAGGCCTCAGAAATTTTTAGCATTTTTTTAGTCTGCTAAAGTTATCTAGAAACTTCCTAAAAATGAGGCTGCGAGACCGCCTTACTTACTATCCGTTAATATACCTAGCGCTAAATAAGTAATTCAGTCCAGCAGCAAGACTTTCGATTTGCTACATACCTCTATTTTTTGTTGTAAAAATAATATAATATCCCTGCGATTATAGAAATACCGGAGAAAGCAATAGATGCTTTCCACCATTTTATATCCGATATGTCAGTGGCTTTGCTAAGCTCAAGCGCCATATAAGCTAATCCACTAAGTAAACCAAAACCTATAGCTCGCCATCGGGATAAACGCAAATTCAAATCAAGATGTACTGCGAATTCCCCATAACTTTCGTTGCTTATTGGAAGGGACTGGTCTTTTATAGGAGAATTTTTACCTTCAACTATAGGTTGAAAGCTCAATAATGAAGCCTGCGAGTTTATTTGCAGGGTTTTAACTGTTAATGGAATCTCAACATCGTCAAACTGAATTGATGTTTCAAGCGGATTGATGGTGTTAAGAGTCAACTCTCCACTAGAGTCCGTAATGATGATTTTGGATTTTGAGGGGGTCGGTTTGCTGGATTCATTCGAATTCTTACCTGGATTCGCTATAGAAAGCTTCAGCAAGTAACGTGAGCCATGGAGCAAGTCATAGGTAGTGAATTGGTTGTTTTCAAAAGTTTTTGAGGGGACTACTTCCCAGCGTCTACATATACCACGTTTCCGGTAAATCCCCTTTATTTGAAAATATGTGATGTCTATAAAATGCTCCTTTATAGCATTAACTCTCGCAGCCCAGTTGTCTCCGTCTGTATGCTTAGTGCAGTTTAACTTACTAAAAAACTTTGTCGGTGGCAGGCGTTCTATAGCATTTGATGATGCTATGGATAGATTTGCGAAGTCTTTAAGTTGCATATATACATGAAAGACTGATGTGGCATCACTAACCTCTGTTTTAACAATCTTGGCATATCTAATTGACGTATTGAAAATATCTTTTTTTCCATGGAGTTCATTGCCATGGCTGTAGAATATTGCTACGTCCTTTCCCGTTAGCTTAGAGTGATCTTCTGCGAGTAAGTTATCATCGATCCAGCTTCGTTTATACCTGAAGTGGATTATATGGTTATTTGGTAACGATAGAACTCTATATATATCAGCTTGGTAAAGCTTTCGACTGTCTGAACTAAATGCACAGATGATTTCCATTAAACAGCTACCCTTAAGTTGTTTTCCCAACGATATTTAGTAAGTGCATAGACTTCAAGGTGGGCTCTTTCTATGCCATCTATTTTGCTTTTGTTCTGCCAACGCTTATGAGGTTTGACTGTCCCAACGTTTTTCCAGCCTGCACCTTTAAGAGAGGCTCCCGACTCGCTGTCTAGCGTATATGTAATGACCCTTTCCCCACCCATTTCTGCCCAAATCTTGCAGCACCTACTTAATAGAAAGCTACAAGTCCCTTTTGGAGCCTTTTCCTTAACACATAGGCGCGTGATTTCGATCGTCAAGCCATCCATATAAGTTGCTGACACGGGATTTCCGGCAATCATCACTCCAACCGTACTTCCCAATCCATCGACAGCTGCTAAAGCCCATTTGCCACAGTTTCTGATGGTTGGGCGGTGATGTCTATGGTGCTCTTTAATAAATGCGTTAGCTTCTTTGATAGAAATGGGGCGCACCTTAACTGTTTTAGCCAACACTTACTCCTTGAGGAATCTCAGTTCTGGCGGCTGCGGTCACTGAGAAAAAATATCGTGTCATGTAACTATGTAATTAAAAAGACTTTTAGTGCCAAGTTCAACTAATACTTAGGGTCTTCTTGACATAGTTAATCTGAAGGGATACAAAATGTGGGTCATTCAACAGATTAATCCACTTAGGTGTCTTCAAGCGTGTGAATGGATGCTTACCTCGCGTCCTCCCCGCAATGATAACTTGTGAACCCGGCCAGGCCCGGAAGGGAGCAACCGTAGCAAGTGACTCATGTGCCGGGGTGTGGCTCTGGGGGAACCTCCAATTCCAAACCTTTTCAAATAGTTAGCGCTGAAAGTACCTAAGGGGTCCACAAGGTGGTCCACTTTGAGTCTAGCTAAAGCCGATTTCCATCCCTATCTCTGTTACTCCTGACACGATATTTGATGCGCCAGAAGCGCGGCCCCTCTATAGCGAAGAAGCACCAATGGCTACCATTAACACTTTTGTTTGGTATAAACAGCTGGCTACATGGACTGCGATGGCTTGGCTACCACCTCATTAACGGCCAAAACAAGACAGCCAAGAAGTAAAAGAATAGCAGCAGAGCGGTGACTTTATTTCCGCAGGTGAGGCTTAAACCCAGAGTTATCCGTGTTTCTTGATAACTGGGCCTGTGCTACCCCTGCGCTTGCTGATCGGTTTCCAGTTTCGGGGGCAGTTTGGATTTCAAAAACGCCCGTGATTTCTCTAATGCCTGGTAGATTTCGTTGCGCATTCTATCTTGCTCTTGATAGTCACCGTAGAAATAGGTGTCTACCAAATGGTGAATGTAGCGCACTGGTAGTTGATTGAGCGTGATACAAGCCAGATCGGCCACATAGTCGACCGGCAGCTCGTCCATTAATCCCTCTTCAGCGAGGATTTCCATTAACATCACTTCGTAGTAGTTGCGGATCTCTAACTGCATAGGTGACGCTCCCCAAAGTTTTGCTGCATTACGCTTGGTTTATAGCATTTGGTTTGTAGCCTTTAGCGATATAGCATAGCAGCGGCATGAAATAACTGACTGTGTCTGAGTGTTAATTGTAGAGGGTCTTTGCAGTATCCGCCTCCCGTGACACAGGCTATTGGTATTGCAGCGTCTCTGGCATGACGCAATACGCTCATATCCCGCCGGAATATGCCCTCAAGGCTGAGCTGCAGCAAGCCGAGTTCATCTTCAGCATGCACATCGACTCCGGCGTCATAAAGAATGAGATCCGGTCTATGAGTCAAGATCAGCAAAGGCAGTATCTGCTCCAGCGTTGAGAGGTACTCGTCATCACCAGCGCCTTTTTCAAGCTCGATATCATAGTGAGAGTCTGCTTTACGGGCGGGGAAGTTTTGCCGGCAGTGTATTGAGCAACTGATGATATTCGCATCGCCGACTGTCATGGTGGCTGTACCATCGCCTTGATGGACATCGCAGTCGACAATCAGAACCTTGTCCGCCAGTCCTTGGTTTATCATGCGTCTGGCACTATAGACCAGATCGTTGAAAATACAGTAACCGCTGCCAAAGTCCTGGTGAGCGTGATGGTAACCGCCGCTGATATGCAGCGCTATGCCGTGCTCGAACGCTTTTCGCGCCGCAAGCTCGGTACCGGCGACTGAGTGCAGTGTCCGCGTCAGTAGATGTTCGCTCCAGGGAAAACCTATGCGGCGCATCGCCTTGGGATCCAGTCGATTGTGAATAAACCCGGCAACATATTGAGGGCAATGCACAGAAGCTAGGGCAGTTTGGTTTGCAGGCTTTGGAGAACAGAGGCTGAATTGCCCGGAAAATGGAGTTTGGCACAGGTACTCAAACAGGCGTTGATATTTGCTGATGGGAAATCTGTGCCGGGATGGTAACGCCAGCCTGGAATAGCTGGCGTGATATACCAAAGGGATCATCTATCAGAGCTGTTTGATGGCCCAGCTCATGAACTCTTTGCGAGTCGCTTCATCGGCCTGTAACCACCAGTACTGCAGCATTTGCTGAGCGTGGGCGGCACTGTCACCATTTTGGCCGGCAGCTTGAGGAGCATTGCTTGGCATTGTCATGGCGCTGACGGGTGATGGTTTGGATACAGGTGCTACCGGTTGACTGGCTGCCATGTTACCTGCGGTTACGGCTGCGGCAGCGGTTTCAACATCAGGGCCATTGTTGCCGCTGAACAGTTGTGACAGGAACGAGGTTTCTTTCAGCTGAGTCAGTTCCACCTGGTAGTTGACCTGGCCCTTATCGGCGCGGGTAATGACGACCTGAGGGGTTTTGGCAAACTCTTTGGGCTTCTTGACGTAGTCACCATCGGCAGGCTTGAGGATGTACTCGTTGTCGCCTTCGGCTTTCAGGGTCAGAATGAAAGGAGAAGACTTAACGAAGCTCTGACTGTCGGAAAACTCGTCATCGATCATGTCATGATAACGAATGGCAATCTTGTGGACACCTTCGGACAGTGCCAGCTCAGATTTGTGGTTGAAGTTGCTGGTTTCAATTTCCTTGCCATCCAGTGCCAGATACTCAAAAGACATAGGGATGGTCAGATTGGCCGCAAATACCGAGGAAGTGCTGAGCAGGGCCAGTAGGGCCGAGGCGGTCAAGCGTAGTTTCATTGTTGCTCCTTAACGATTGTAACTCTGATGCGGACGTTCAAATGCCTGAATGCGATCTTCAATATAGCTGATCGCCTGCCTGCACTTACCGAGGCGGCGATGCATCAAAAGGATGTCATTCTGGACGGGGATTTTGTCAGTACTATGACAGTTTTCAAGCTTTGATTGCAATTGTTCAATCTTTTGTTCTATTTTTTTGGCCCAGTTCAGATGTTTGTTCAGCTCTTCGTACAATTGATGGCTGTTTTGCATAACACCTGCGGCTATCCAGCCAAAACCACTTTCCTGATGCCGGCGGCCCTGACGTTGTTGGTAGCTTTGCCGTTTACTGGCCTGCTGCAGCTTCTGGATCCTGGCGTTGAGACCTGTGGTTCCCAAGGCCCGTTTCAGGGCGACAAACCTGTCCTGAATACGTTCGCAGCTTAAGGCGATAGTGTGTTGGGCCAACTGATGGCGTAACTGTTTTTCCAGCTGGTCTATGCTCTTGTGCAGCTGTTCCACGCAGGGATAGAGTTGGGCACCATGCTGAATAAACAGTTCGCTGTTGAAGCGTTCTGTATCCTGCAGCAGTTTGCGCTGCGCCGGTGGCAAAGAGGCATCATGTTGCAGCACTTCCTGCTCCAACTGCCTGAGTTGTTCCCGCAGGCGTTGTACCAGTTGGTTGGTGTTCAAAACCAGGCACTCCAGGCTAGATTGGCGGCGATAAGCACCACGATAGCAATAAAGAGTGGCCTGATAAACGGCATTCCAAAGCGGATAGCCGAGTGGGCGCCGATATAAGAACCCAGCATCATACACAAGCCCATCACCACACCTACCAAAAGGTGCACCTTACCTAGCAGCAGGAAAATCATCAATGCCGTGATGTTGCTGACAAAAGTCATCGCTCTGGCCAAGGCGCTGCTGTGCAGGAAGGGCAGGCGGTAAAGGGCGGTCGAGCTGACTGCCCAAAAGGCGCCAATGCCTGGGCCGGCAAAGCCGTCATAGGCGCCAAGCCCCAGCCCCTGAAGTATCTGTTTACATTTCGCCGGCGTTTCGGTGACGGGTTTACACTGGCTGCAGCCCATGGCTCCGGGTGAAAACAGCGAATAGAGCGCGATGGCGATAATAAGCAATGGCAGAATTTTTTCCAGCCAACGGGTATCGATGAGATAAACGGCAATACTGCCGATAACGGCGCCTACGGCGGTGGCAATAAAGGCGAACAGCCAGAACTTTGGCGTCAGCAACTGCTTGCGGTAGTAGGTAAATGCCGCCATGGAAGAGCCGAAGCAGGCCGCCAGTTTATTGGTCCCCAGTGCCAGATGAGGCGGCATGCCCACGGTCAGCAAGGCGGGAATGGACAGCAGGCCGCCGCCACCGACTACGGCATCAATAAATCCGGCCAGCAGGCCGACTGCGGCCAATATGGCCCAGCTGCTGGGTTCGAGCAGAATATCCACTTTACATCCTGATTGAGCGCATCATTCGATAACGCGGCGGTAAGGCGGCAGGGCATCGAGCAGCGACGACCCGTATCTTTTGGTTACCAAACGCCTGTCCAATATGGTTATTCGGCCATAGTCCTGCTCTTTTCGCAACAGGCGGCCGCAACTCTGGATGAGTTTCCGTGACGCATCCGGAATAGTCAATTGTAAAAACGGGTTACCGCCTTTCATTTTGACATATTCTGCATGGGCCTGCTCTACCGGCGAGGTGGGCACGGCAAACGGCAGCTTGGTCACTATTAAGTTGGTCAGGTAGTCGCCGGGAAGGTCGAGACCCTCGGAAAAACTGCCGGTACCAAAGATAATGCTGGGCTCGCCTTTGTCACATTTCTGCTTATGCTGCTCGAGCAAGTGTTGGCGTGGGGCACTGCCCTGGATCAACGGTTCGGATACCAGCTTGTTGCGCAGTAGATCGGCCACCTTTTCCATCTGCCAGTATGAGGCAAACAGCACCAGAGTGGCCATTTCCCCCTCCACCAACTGCTTTATCTGGCTGGCGAGTTCTTCTGTGTAGGCGTCTTCGGTTGGCTCGGTGCGCATTTTCGGTAGGTAGAGAGTGGCGTTGTTTTCAAAATCGAAAGGAGATTGCAGCGCCAGGTAGCGACTGCCATCATTGAGTGACAGGCCAACCTGATAGGCAAAATGCTCAAAGCGGTTCAGCGCTCTGAGGGTGGCGCTACATAGCACGACGCCGGCGGCTTTTTCCCACAACATATGTTCCAGCATATAGCCGACTTCGATTGGCGATGCACTGAAAAGGTAGTCCTGCTGCTTGCCGCTGAGGGCTTCAATCCAGCGGGCGGTGGGGGCACCTTTGGGACTGTCCTCCTTGGCCATCATTTTCCAGAGCTTTTGCAGGTTTTCCAGGCGCTGCATCATAAAGCCGGTTTCACTCAAGAGGGCTTCCGCCTGATGCCTTGGCAATTCACCATCCTTGACGCTTTCGCTGAGGATAGCCTGCATCTTGTTGAATTGCTTGAGGGCATCGTTGGAGGCCGTGGCCAGGTTTTCCGCCTGAATCAACAGGGCGTCCGGCAGCTTGCCATGTTCGAACCGCAGGCGGTTTTCCGGGTTGGCAAAGAGTTTGGGTTGGGTATCACAGTAGTGGGCAACCTGATTCAGCAGACCGGTTAATTCTTCGATGCGATCCAGCATCGCCTGCGCCGGGGCGATGATATTGTTGCTCTTTATTTGGTTTTGCAGTTTGGCCGTGGTCTTGCTGACTTTCTCCAGCCAATCACAGGCGCCCCTGAGCGTGGCCTGGGCGCTGGAGAAATCCCTGGCCACATTCGGCAGGTGATGGGCTTCGTCGATAACGTAATAGACTTCTTCCGGATCCGGCAGAATCACACCGCCACCCAGCTCAAGGTCGGCCAGTAACAAACTATGGTTGGCAATAAGCACATCCCAGGTGTCAATATCTTCGCGGGCCTTGTGGAAGGGGCAGTGGCTGTGACTGGCCAGTTGGCGATGACAGCTGTGTTTGTCACAGGCTATCTGCTGCCACAGGTGGTCCGGCAGCGGCGTCTTGAGGGTATCGAGCTCGCCATTCCAGCGGCCATCCTGATAGTCTTTGAGCAGCGCCTGCAACTGCTCAACCTGTGAGGTATCCGGCTTGGTCTGCCACATGGCCATCTGGCTGCCGTTGCCATCACCGACCAACATCTCAAGCTTGGCCAGGCACACGTAACGCTGACGCCCTTTGACCAGACCGAAACGGAAGTTGAGTTTGGAGTGTTGCAGAAAAAACGGCAGATCTTTATGCAGCAACTGCTCTTGCAGCGCCACTGTCGCGGTGGCTATACAGACTTTTTTCTTGCTGGCTAGCGCCAGGGGAATGGTTCCCAGAATATAGGCCAGGGATTTACCTATACCTGTTCCCGCTTCAATCACCATGATGCGCCGCTGCTTGTCGTATTCACCGGCAAGTGTCTTGGAGATCTCCGCCACCATATAATTCTGTTCCCGGCGGGAACGGAAGTTGGGCAGTGCAGAGGCAATGTCCTTGTAGATCTCACGGATCTGGGTCTTTACATGGGCTGCTAGCATGAGACTCGGTTCTGGAAAATTATCCTGTATATATTACCAGTAATTTCTTATGCTAATAAACCTCTAAAACGCGATTGTCCCGACTCATGCCCCAAAACACGCCGCAAACCCTTAAGGGCCGTATTCTTACTCGTCATCTGGCTCAGAGAGACGAGGGGCTATGCCTGCAGTACTATCTGGCCACTGAGCAGGGGCCTGTGTTGGTTGAGGTGCCGGGGCAGGAACAGGTTTGCTTTGCCAAAGAGCAGGATGTGGCGGTTTTATGCCAGGGTTTAAGCCAGGTGAGGGCCCAGCCGCTGGCGCTGAGAAACTTCGCCGAAGAGAAGGTTGCAGCGCTTTACAGTCGCAGTCGGCAACAGATGCGGTTGCTGCAAAAGCAGGCCCAGGATCAGGGGATGCCTTTGTATGAAGCCGATCTTAAACCCCAGCAGCGTTTCTTGATTGAACGCTTTATTGCGCTCGATGCCGAGTTTTACGGTTATTTCAGCGAAGAAAGCGACGCACTGAAACGGTTTGTTGCCAGTCGCGCCAGGAAAGCCTCGCTCAACAATATAGGTCTGGCTGTTATTTCCCTCGATCTTGAATGCAGCATGCAGGGTGAACTCTATTCCGCCGGACTCTACGGTCGTGACCGCGATGGAGAGCTGTTTCAGCGCGTGTACATGATAGGCCAAGCCCAGGACGGGCCTGTCTATATCCACTGGGTCAGGGATGAAGCAGCCCTGTTGCAGGCTTTGGTTGACTGGTTCAGTCTCTGGGATCCGGACATCATCATAGGTTGGTCGGTTGTCAATTTCGACCTGGCACTGCTGAGCCGACGATACGCCCATCATGGTATTGAAGCACGGCTTGGGCGCGCAGGCATGCCCATGTCCTGGTTGGTGGAAGGCAAGTATCGACCGGAAACCCTCTCCTTGCCCGGGAGAGTGGTGCTGGACGGTATAGACTGGCTCAAGGCCGCCTTCTATCAGTTTGAGCGCTATTCGCTCGAGTTCGTCTCCCGCGCACTCTTGAGTGAGGGCAAGGCGATAGATAAAGTTGAAGATCGCGGTCAGGAGATAAGCCACCTCTTTCAAGAGGATAAATTGGCATTGGCCCACTACAATCTGACCGATTGCCGTCTGGTACTGGATATTTTCGATAAAACCGATCTATTGAATTTTGCTTTGGCCCGGGCGCAGCTGACCGGGTTGGAGTTTGGCCGGGTAGGGGCTTCGGTGGCGGCGTTCAATCATCTCTACCTGCCACACTTGCACCGCGGCGGATTTGTGGCGCCGGCAGCACCGGCCAGTGATGGTCTGGAGAGTCCCGGCGGCTATGTGATGGACTCCATTCCGGGCCTTTACCGGGACATTTTGGTGCTGGACTTCAAGAGTCTATACCCTTCGATTATCCGTACTTTTTTAATCGACCCCATGGGGCTGGTGCAGGGCATGGGTGAACCCGAAGTTGAGACGGTTCCCGGCTTTCTCGGTGCCAGATTCAGTCGCAAACAACCTATCTTGCCAACGCTTATCGCCAAGTTGGCCCAAGAGCGGGAAAGCGCCAAGGCCCAAGCCAATGCCCCCCTGTCTCAGGCAATCAAGATCATCATGAATTCGCTTTATGGGGTACTGGGCTCTCGGGGCTGTGTGTTCCACGATGCCCGATTGGCAAGCTCAATTACCATGCGCGGCCATGAAATCATGCAGCAGACCAAACGTTGGATTGAGGACGAAGGCATGAGTGTCATCTATGGCGACACAGATTCGACATTTGTTTGGCTGGGACAGCAGCATGATATAACAGATCCGCAAGCCTTCGGCAGGGAGTTGGCTGCCAGGATAACCGCCAAGTGGCAACAGCATTTGGCGGAGCATTTTCAGTTGCAGAGTCATCTGGAACTCGAGTTTGAGCGCCATTATGAACAGTTTCTGATGCCCACCCTCAGAGATTCGGAAGAAGGCTCCAAAAAGCGCTATGTCGGTGCCAGCCGCAATAGTCAAGGTCAGTTGGATATCATCTTCAAAGGCATGGAGCAGGTTCGCAGTGATTGGAGTCCCCTGGCCAGACGAGTGCAGTACGAGCTGTACCGGCGCATGTTCAATGGCTTGGATGTGGTGGGCTTTCTGGCCACAGAAATAGAAGCGCTCAAACGCGGTGACTATGATAGCGAGCTTGTTTTCTCCAAGCGGCTAAGGCGTAAGTTGGATGCCTATCAGGCCAAAGCATCACCCCATGTCAAGGCCGCAAGACAACTGTTGGAACAGACCGGCGACCCTCGTTATGGCCGTTTGGGCACCCGGATTGATTACCTGGTAACAATCAATGGCCCCGAAGCTGTTTCCCTCAGGCGTTCTGCCATTGATTATGACTACTACATCGAAAGACAGATTAAGCCGATAGCCGATCCAATACTTTCCATAATGAAAGAAAGTTTCACATCAATCAGCACGGGACAAATGAGTTTAATCTGACGCTTAATTTGTTTCAAAAAGTTAATGAAGTTAATAAATGGTTTTATCGCTGGGTTTTATCGGTTCTTGTGGTTTTTTTTAAGGTAAAACTAATAAAAAATGTGATTTTTGTCTTTGCCGCTTTACTGACCTTTTGCTAATCTTCGCCACCCTTGGAAGGAAATAAAACAACGGAATGGGGTAGGCAGACTGAAAACACTTAAGGTTAACAGCAAATGAACAAGACTCTCATCGCATCCGTCCTGGCAGGACTCTTGGCCGTTCCATCGGTTCAAGCTATTGAAATCTACAAAGATCAAAAAAATGCAGTCTCTATCGGCGGTTTCGTTGATGCCCGAGTAATCAATACTCAGGGTGAAACGGAAGTCGTCAATGGTGCTTCCAGGATCAATTTTGGCTTTGAACGTGAGCTGACCCACGGCTGGAGTGCGTTTGTGATGCTTGAATGGGGGGTCAACCCATTCGGTAACAGCGATATTGTCTATAGCAGCAAGTTTGAATCAGTCCAGGATGATTTCTTCTACAATCGTCTTGGTTATGCGGGACTTTCTCACGACAAGTACGGCACCCTGACCATAGGTAAACAGTGGGGCGCCTGGTATGACGTGGTGTACAACACCAACTATGGCTTTGTGTGGGATGGTAACGCTGCCGGTGTCTATACCTACAATAAGGATGATGGTGCCATCAATGGTACCGGTCGTGGTGATAAGACGGTTCAGTATCGCAACAGCTTTGGCGATTTCAGTTTTGCCATCCAGAC
The DNA here is from genome assembly GCF_043103185.1 of Shewanella sp. YQ_9. NCBI lineage: Bacteria > Pseudomonadati > Pseudomonadota > Gammaproteobacteria > Alteromonadales > Shewanellaceae > Shewanella > Shewanella sp. YQ_9. Next base: position 99,776 of record NZ_JBICJO010000033.1, on the reverse strand, counting down.
CCAGTTGAAGCACGATGACTTCCTGATGGATGAAAGTTCAGGTACCAACCCGTTCCCGCCAAGGGATCATGCGCCTGTTACCGGCACTGCTGCGACTGCCGGAACCGCCACCAAGGTGGAATTCAACAACACTTATGGCATTGCCTTGACCTATGCGGTCAGCAAAGATCTCAGCCTGATGGCCGGCTATAACTATGGTGAGTTTGAAGCGACCCGCGCAGATGGCAGTACTTTCTCCGAGTCTGACTATATCTATGGTGCAGGTATTACTTGGGGTGGTTGGGATAATCAAGGTTTGTATGCCGCTGCCAACGTCAACAAGAACGAGTTCCACGATACAGATAATCTGGGGCGTTTGATCCCTGAATCTTATGGTGTTGAAACTCTGGTTTCGTACCGCTTTGACAATGATATTCGTACCTTTGTCTCATACAACTTACTGAACGCCGGCGATGCTTACGAGCAGGCTTATGGTGGTGATGTGTTCAAGCGTCAGTTTGTGGTTATGGGTGTTCACTATATATGGGATGCCAATACCGTATTGTATGTTGAAGGCCGTAAAGACTTCTCTGATTTCAAGGGCGCCGAAGAGGCTGCTATGGAATTGTCTGAAGATGATGGCATTGCAATAGGTATTCGCTATACCCTCTGATCACAGATTAAGCTGTTCAAAAAAGCGCCGAAAGGCGCTTTTTTATTGGAAAAACACAAGTGCTCACACTCCTTTCCAGAAAGAGGTGTGTAACACATGTGTTACGTTTTTGGTGGGAAAAGGCATCGCGACAAACTCCCCTTACTTCAGGCTGTTACAAGTTATAACACTACCCCAAATACCTAATACCGCTGTGATAGCCGTTATATTCAAGCTCAGTGAAATAATACCTTCTCTCTTTTGTTGTTAATTTTATATGCAATATTAACGTTTCAAATGTTGATAAAATGTTTGTTATGTGATTTTATTTGCGTGAAATTGTTGCTGGTTAACTTATGTCTACCTGCAAACAACTAAAGGATCCGGGCAAAGCATTCGGATCCGTTACCAAGACACAAGATGTCGAAAGGGAGATAAGTATGTATAAGAATAATTCGTTAACCAACGCAGTGCGTCTGGCATTGGTTGGTGGTGTTGCAGCGACTGCTTTTAGCGCTCCAACCGTTTTGGCGGCCGAAGAGGGTGCTGACAATGTAGAGCGTATTCAGGTTACAGGCTCTCGCATCAAGCGCACCGATATGGAAACAGCAAGCCCTGTTAGCGTGATCGATGCTTCATCTATCATAGCGTCAGGTGCCGTTAACATTGATGACGTTCTGCAGAAAATGACCTCTGCCGGTGGCGCCATGACCAACGCCGGTATCAACAACGGCTCAGGCGGTAACTCTCGTATCAACCTGCGTGGTTTGGGTGACAACCGTACTCTGGTTCTGGTGAATGGTCGTCGTATGATTGCATCCGGTACCGGTGCAGCTTCTTCTGTTGACCTTAACACTATCCCAGTTTCCATGATCCAGCGTGTCGAAGTACTTAAAGATGGTGCTTCTGCCATTTATGGTACCGATGCGATTGCCGGTGTGGTTAACATCATTCTGAAAAGAGATTTCGACGGTTTTGAAATCAACGTTCAGACCGGTATTTCCGGAGAAGGCGATGCCGACGAGTCCAGCATCGACATGACTCTGGGTAACACCTTCGAGAAAGGTAATATCGTAGTAAATGCTCAGTACACCAAGCGCGGTGATGCCAGCCAGGCAGATCGCGATTTCTCCAACTGTCCGATTGCAGAGACAGGTCCAAAAGGGGACCGTAGCCTGTACTGTGGCGGTAGTAGCTACTCTCAAGGCGGCCATGTCTGGGGTGACAACAACTTTGGTATTGTTGGCTCAGGTCCAGATGGTGCTTATGCCATAGGTGACAAGGGCTACTATGGTGAATATGTTGATAACGGTGAAGGCAAGCCAAAGTTCCAGTACTTTGATGGCATGTCTGAGGCCGATCTGAGTGGCCTGGGTGGTACCTACCACGAGTTCGGTGATGCTGACAGATACAACTACGCCAAGGACAGCTATCTGTCGACGCCAATGGAGCGTTTGAACCTGTCCATGGCCGGTACTTATGAACTGACCGAATCTATTCGCTTCTTCACCGAAGCCATGTACTCCAAGCGTTGGTCCAATCAGCAGATGGCGCCTCAGCCAATCTGGAACGGTGATGCCTGGGTTTACAATCCAAAATCAGCCGGCGGCTGGATGACTGATGACCTGTTGCCTTGGGTTCAGCCAGGTGAAGAACTGGCTTATGGTCGTCGTATGGTTGAGTCCGGTACCCGTGACTTTGACCAGGTAGTAGACACCATACGTATCGTTGTTGGCCTGGAAGGTGAGTTTGAAAACGGCTGGACCTGGGATGCTTCTTATAACAAAGGTAAGAACGACTCAACCGATACTCTGGCTAACCTGCACAACTTAGGTTCTATCAACGCTGCGGTACTCGAAGGCACTTTCGATCCTTTCCTGCAATCTTCATGGGAAGGTGAAAGCATCAAGCCATACATCTATACCGAAGTGAACAGCGGTGGCAGTGAGTTGGATGTGATTGCAGCGACTCTGTCCGGCGATCTGTTTGAAATGCCTGCCGGTATGATGGGCTTTGCAGCGGGTTATGAGCACCGTAAAGAAGCGGCTCATTATACTCCGGATTCCCTGACTTCTCAGGGGCTGGCAAACGATCCTCGTGTTGAGCCAACTGCCGGTGATTTCAGCGTTAACGAATTCTACGCAGAATTGGCAATCCCACTGCTGAGCGAGCTGCCTTTGGCACAACAAGTGGATCTGAGTGCCGCTATGCGTTACTTCGACTACAGCACTTTCGGTGATGATACTACCTGGAAACTGGGTCTGACTTGGCGTGTATATGATGACCTGATGATCCGCGGTGGTATGTCTACAGCCTTCCGTGCACCAACTGTATATGAACTGTACGGTGGTAAGTCACCATCGTTCGAACAGATAGTTCACCCTGCCACCGATCAGGACCAGGCTGAAGTGACTGTTGGTGGTAACGAAATGCTGACCCCTGAAGAAGCTGATATCACTACTCTGGGTCTGGTGTATTCACCAAGCTTTGTAGAAGGTCTGTCTCTGACCGTCGATTACTATGACATCGAGATCTCCAACACTATTACTTCAGTTGACAACAACTATGTTGCCAACCAGTGTCTGGATGCCGGTGGCAACAAGATCAACACAGGCACTGCGCTGTGTCAGTCTTCCAACATCGAAATCGACAATAGTGGTCGTATCAAGTTCGACAACGGTCTGCAGAACATAGGTGCTACCAATACCTCTGGTTACGATATCAACGTTGCCTACGTATTCAATGCCTTCGGTCTGGACTGGAAAGCCGGCTGGGACAGCTCTATCCTGAGCGAGTATGAAGAGTTTGACCCGGATGGTAATGCGGTTGACTATCGTGGTTACATCACAGGTGGTGTGGGTGCTTATGCCAAGTTCAAGAGCAACCTGAACATCACTGCAGCCGGTGATGACTGGACTGTCACTTATGAAGCCCGCTATATAGACGGTATGGATTCATTTGCTTGTAAGAACGACGATGGCAGCTGCTACGCGCCTTCAGTTGACAGTGTGGTTTACCATGACCTGTCGGGTTCTTACGATATCACCGACCGCATCCGCGTATCCGGTGGTGTCAACAACCTGTTCGACAAAGAGCCTCCATACTACACAGGTAACAACGACTCGAATACCGACCCTTATACCTATGATATGTTGGGCCGCTACTTCTTCGTTCGTGCCAGCATGAAGTTCTAATGGCAGATTTCATCTTTGGATGAATTAAATCAGCTTCATTGAATGAAACCCCGGGATACTTTCCGGGGTTTTTACTTTTTAAACTCTCTATATAAGTAAGACATAGTCGCAAATTGACAAAACACTATTGCGTAACAACTGGAGTCGACCCGGGCTGCCAATTGATTTCATGGCAAGAGAGCAGGGGAGACGGCTTTGTGGTTAAACCGCTTTCCCAAGGACAGTAATCACTTGGAAAAAGTGTATTGCCATCGCTCGACAGAATTGAATTCTTTCAAGATTGATAAAACATAACGCACCGACTTATGCTTTTTAATTATATAAATCATAAGGTTAAATATTAGTTAGTGCTGTTTTTACCGTTATTCACCGTTCAAGAAGATGGCTGACAATTGATCACTAAATGTAAAAAAAAGCCATTGATGATTAATCACACAGTTAGCCTTAGTTTCCAGCGTTTTCGTCTCATTTCAAATGTTGACACAGGTCAACATTTTGTGAAATGATGCCAGCGGGTCTATGCCTTCAGGGGCATAGGAAAGGGAAGATAAAAAACTAACAATCACAAGAGAAAGACATACTTGATAGCACCACCTGCCGTTGAAATAGGGATATTCGGGGCACTGTTGCTGAAAAGTTAAACCTTTTTAATCACTTCAAATTGGTTGGGAACTATGTCCAAGGTAAGCAATAGAACAAAAATCGCTTCTGCGCTTGTTGGCGCGCTGGCACTCGCCAGCAGCAACTTAGTCGTTGCAGATCCTCTTACCGACGCGCAACAAGCCGCGGGTCGTCTGCAGTCAGACGCCGTTGCGTCACAGAAGAAGATCGATAAGTATTTTGACCAGGCTCAAGATATGCTTTTCGAATATTCCGCCGTTGCTGACGAGCGTGAATCTCTCAAAGCCTACAATGATTATCTGGCTGGACTGGTCGCTGATCAGGAAGCCACAATGAAATCCATTCAGGACGATATCAATGGCGTAGACAAACTGCGTCAGGGTGTTGTTCCTTTGATGTTTAAGATGGTTGATGCACTGGAGCAATTCGTGGCTCTGGATCTGCCATTCAAATCTGAAGACCGTGCACAGCGCGTTAAAAACCTCAAAGACCTGCTTAACACTGCCGAAGTGACTCTGGCTGAAAAGTTTCGTCTGATCCTGGATGCTTACAGCATCGAGCGTGAATACGGCAGCTTTGTTGACGTTGAAACCGGTAAGCTGAATCTTGATGGTAAAGAAGTGCTGGTTGATTTCTTCCGCTTGGGCCGCGTAGCTCTGTACGCTCAGAGCCTGGACCAGAAGACTGCCTGGATGTACAACCCTGAAACCAAGGGCTGGGATAAGCTGGATGACAGCTACCTGCGTGACATCACCAAGGGTATTCGTATCGCCCGTAAACAAGGGGCTCTGGATCTGTTCGCACTACCAATTCCAGCTGCGGAGGCTGCACAATAATGAAAAAGCTAATCACTACCGCCGTCGTTGCTGCCAGTTTTTCACTGTCTGCCGGTATGGCCAGTGCCGCCGAGGCGCCTAAGACGATTGACCAACTGCTGCAGCAAGTTAAAGTTGAGCGTGCCGCTCAAGGTAAAATCAACGCCAAGCGTGAGAAAGAGTTCCAAGCCGAGCGTGGCGACAAGGCTGCTCTGCTGAAACGTGAAAAAGATGCGCTGGCTGCTGAAACTCAGCGTGGTAAAGACCTGAACCAGGCCTTCCTCGATAACGAGCGTAAGATTGCTCAGCTCGAAGAAGATCTGAAAACCGCTCAGGGTGACCTGGGTGAAATGTTTGGTGTGGTTAAAGGTGAAGCAGGCGATTTCGCCGGCAAGCTGATCAACTCCAACGTCAGTGCTCAATATCCAGGACGTGACAAGTTCGTTCAAGACCTGGGTGCCCGTAAGCAACTGCCTAAGATTGAAGAACTGGAGCGCTTCTGGGAAGAGCAACTGTTCGAAATGGCCGAGTCTGGCAAAGTGGTTAAGTTCGAAGGTTCTGTAACCGACATTGATGGTAACGTGAAAAACACCACCATCTACCGTATCGGTGCCTTTAACCTGTTGGCTGACAACAAGTACGTGGTTCTGAACCACGAGCTGGGTTTGATCCAGGAGCTGTCACAGCAGCCTGAAGGTTATCAGGTTAAGCCTATCGCCGACTTCGAAAAGACCACTTCAGGTACAGCCAAGCTGTATGTTGACCCTGCCCGCGGTACTCTGCTGAACATCTTCACTCAGAAGGCCAGCTTCCAAGACCGTATCGAGGCCGGTGGTACCATTGGTTACATCATCATTGCCTTGCTGGCTCTGGGTCTGCTGATCTCTCTGGAGCGTCTGGTTACTCTGACTGTTATCGGTGCCCGTGTTAAGTCTCAGGCCAAGAATGTTGCCAACCCAGGTAACAACGCTCTGGGCCGTGTACTGAAAGTGTACCAAGAGAACAAAGATGTTGACGTTGAGACTCTGGAGTTGAAACTGGATGAAGCCATCCTGAAAGAAACACCAGCGCTGGAAACACGTATCTCCATCATCAAAGTATTGGCGGCTATCGCTCCTATGATGGGTCTGCTGGGTACCGTAACCGGTATGATTGCAACCTTCCAGAGCATCCAGCTGTTCGGTACTGGCGATCCAAAACTGATGGCCGGTGGTATCTCTATGGCACTGGTTACTACAGTACAGGGTCTGATCGCGGCTCTGCCACTGATGTTGTGTCATGCCATCGTTGTGGCTCGCAGTAAGTCTATTGTTCAAATCCTTGAAGAGCAAAGTGCCGGTATCATTGCTGAACACGCAGAGAAGAGGGCTGACTAATGATGCTATACCTGATGGACATTTGGGATTCCGTCAGGGGCTTCATGGCCTCCGGAGGCGACGTCCTCTGGCTTGTTGCGGCGGTGCTGTTTCTCATGTGGGTATTGATGCTTGAAAGATTCTGGTATCTGAACTGGGTATCACCAAAGAATCATAAAGACATTATTGCCGCATGGAATGCCAGGGAGGAAACGACTTCCTGGTATGCACACCGTATCCGTGAAGCTTGGGTATCCCAAGCGAAGCAAGATATGAATGCACGTATGCTGATCATCAAAACACTGGTAGCCATCTGCCCTATGATAGGTCTGCTGGGTACAGTGACAGGTATGATTTCAGTGTTCGATGTTATGGCAGTTCAGGGGACGAGTAATGCTCGTCTGATGGCAGCTGGTATTTCTATGGCCACTATGCCAACTATGGCTGGTATGGTCGCGGCATTGTCCGGGGTGTTCTTTAGCACTCGTTTGGACGCCAAGATGAAAATCAGCTTGGAAAAGCTGAAAGACAGCCTGCCACACCACTAGAGAGAGATTGAACATGGCACGTAAGAAGCATTCCAGTGTAGAAGAGGAAGCACAGATCGATATGACCCCGATGCTCGACATCGTGTTCATCATGCTGATCTTCTTCATTGTGACCACCTCGTTTGTGAAGCCATCCGGTTTGGACTACAACAAACCCAAGGCGTCCACAGCGACTTCAAAACCTTCGGCGAACATCTTTATCGGCGTCAGTAAAACCGGCGTGATCATGATGGAAAACCGTCAGGTTGATATTGAACGAGTAACCGCTAACGTAGAACGTATGTTGGCGGAGGCACCAGAAGCCGCCGTTCTGATCCAGGCAGACAAAGAAGCCCAACACGGCTTGGTTGTTAAGGTACTGGATCAGGTGAAGGCTGCTGGTATTGATAAGGTCTCGGTATCTGCGGGGAACGACTGATATGTTAAGAGCACTAGTATCTATCATTATTGGTGCTGCTGTGACTTTTGGTCTGTTCTGGTTTATGGCATTCCTGGTCGGAGGTGGCGCACAACGCGGCGACACCTCAGCCGAAACGCCAGTTATCGAGATCACAATGGACAAGCAGGATTCGAAGGCACAGAAGAAACCAAGGGTGACACCTAAGCCCCCCCCACCACCAGAGCAGCCACCGAAGCCAGCGGAAACGCCACCGGATAGCTCTTCTGATATTGATACCAATATGTCATTCAATATGGGTGGAGTAGAAGCAGGCGGTCCAAGCACAGGCTTTAAGCTGGGCAACATGATGACCCGTGACGGTGATGCAACACCTATCGTGCGGATTGAACCTCAGTATCCCATTGCTGCGGCGCGTGACGGTAAAGAAGGTTGGGTACAACTTCGCTTTACCATCAACGAACTCGGTGGTGTTGATGATGTTGAAGTTATCCAGGCTGAACCGAGAAGGATCTTTGATCGTGAAGCGGTTCGTGCACTGAAGAAGTGGAAGTACAAGCCGAAGATTGTTGACGGTAAGCCGATGAAGCAACCCGGTATGACAGTTCAGCTGGACTTCACCCTGAACCAAGGAGACAGATAAGATGCAAAAAGTGAATAAGCTTGCTGCAGCCATGCTGTTGACTTTGACAGGCAGTGCAGTGCTGCTGGCCCCAATCGCCCAGGCCGCTGAGAAGTGTCCTATCGACCAGCGTCAGGCCAAGGCTGTGGGTCAAACTGCTGCCAAAAAGGTGCAGAGATCCTTTGAAGCCTATCAGGACGGTAATCTGGACGAAGCAATCGCCGTATTGCTGGAAGCCAATGCCCGTAACGACTTCGACAAGGCCTATATCGCCCGTATGTTGGGTAACTTCTACGCTGAAAAAGGTCAGATGGGCACCTCCATCAAGTACCTGAAGCAGGCGGTAGAAGCCGATATCCTCGGCGGAACCGACCACAGTGCAACGCTGAAGTTGTATGCGGATCTGCTGCTGCAGGAGAAGAAGTTTAAAGAAGCTATCACCTACTATAACAAGTGGATGGACTTCTCCTGTAAGCAAGATCCTGTGGTCTACCGTCGTATCGGTATTGCCTATACAGAATTGAAAGACTATCCAAACGTGCTGAAAACAGCGGACAAAGGTTTGTCACTGGCGGAAAAGCCTGACAAGAACCTTTACCAGCTTAAGTTCCAGGCTTACTTCAACCTCAAGCAGTACAAGAAAGCGGTTGGTGTTCTGGAAACTATGGTACCCCTGTTTCAGGACGATAAGCGTCTTTGGGTTCAGTTGGCTCAGCTCTATCTGCTGACCGAGGACTTCGACAAGGCAACAGTGACTTACGATCTGGCCTATCAGAACGGTTTCCTGGAAACCGCTGATAACATCACTCGTTTGTCGCAACTGTTGGCGTCCAAAGGTTCGGCTTATCGCGGCGCTGTGATTTTCGAGAAGCATATGAAACAAGGGCTTATCGAAAAGAATGAGAAAAACCTGTCTATGTTGGCCGGTTTCTTCCACAACGCCAAGGAGCTGAAGAAGGCCGCGGCCTATTATGGTCAAGCAGCTGCTGCCGGTAACGATGGCAAGCTGTATCTGAAACAAGGCCGTCTGCTGGCCTTGGATCAGCAGTTCAAGGAAGCGATTCCGGTATTCAAGCAAGCACTGGATGCCGGACTGCAAAACCCAGGCGAAGCTCAGTTTGAGCTGGCACTGGCCTACTTGAACCTGAAAGACTATAAGTCGGCTTACCGCCGTGCCGAATTGGCCTCCAAGGATTCCAAGACTGCACGTAGCGCCACCAGCTACCTGTCATACATAAAAGAGAAAGCGCGGATCCACAACGTTTCGCTCTAATGTGATGTCAGTGAAAAGCCCCGCAAGGGGCTTTTTTATTGTCTGAGTGTCAATGAACTTCCTTGACCCTTGAAAGGGCGCTGTCCTGCTCTTCCAACTGATGGCTCAAGGTTTCGACGTCAATAAACAGGGTTTCGGGTTTCAATTCTTTGTTGGGTAAGCAAATACAGGCCGCCAGGCGATAATCGAGCCGAAGATGATGAAACTTGCTGTACTCTTCGCTGAAGGCCTTGAGCTTTTCATTAATTCGCTCAATCACTTTCTCTGTCCCCATTTTATCGACGTTGAACAGACCAAGGGCGAACAGATGGTGGTTCATGCGCCCCAATAGATCTGTATTGCGCAGTAAGGCTTCCTGCACCTGTTTGGCAAAGAATTCCAGCAGGTGAGGTTGGTTAACTGTTTCATGTATGTGAGGGCAAAGATACAATAGCGCCAGACTCTGGTGATCTCGCAGATGGCGATACCATTCACGGTGAAAGACTTCCATAAAATAGGTCCGGTTATAGACCGCGGTTTCCGGATCCCTGAAACCCGAGTTACTGAAGGAATAAATCATGGGTTGGCTCCGAGCTAGTGACTGCTACAAGTATAGTTAACCAATCCATCTACTGAGTTGTGACAGGAGAATAACGACAATGAAAAAAGGGTTTTTGCTGTGCTCTATTATTTTGGCGTTGAGCGCTTGCTCCAAAGAGGAGAGCACTTTAGTGACTCAGCCACAGGCGGAGCAACAGCCCGCTGCGGCAATGGCACAAACGGCAGAGCAGGCTTATCTCGCCATGGTGGATCAGTTCTTCAAGGACTACCTCAAGCTTGAGCCCATCTATGCTACCTTTGTTGGGGTCAATGATTATAACGATACCTTCGGTGGCGACCTCTCCGAGGCTTACCTCAAACAGCGCCATGAACTCAATAGCCGCTACGCCGCCCAGGCCAAGACCATAGATAGACAAGCCTTGCCCGAACAGTTGCAACTCAGTTACGACATGTTTGTCTATGACAGGGACATGGCGCTGGTGGATGAAACCTTCCCCAGCCGTTTTATGCCAATAAGCCAGTTCTACAGCACAGTGATTACCATGGTGCAGCTTGGCAGCGGTGAGAGCGCCCAGCCTTTCAATACCCCGCAGGATTACGCCAACTGGCAGCAAAGGGTGAAAGGTTTTGTCAAATGGACTGAGCTGGCGAAACAGCGTATGGATGAGGGCATTGCCAGCAAGGTTGTGCTGCCACGGGTATTGGTCGAGCGGCTTATCCCTCAGTTGCAGGCGCAGTTGGTGGACACACCTCAAGACAGTATCTTCTACGCCCCGGTGACCAAGATGCCCGAGAGCTTCAATGCCGCCGAGCGTGCCTTGATTGAGCAGGAATATCAACAGATGATCAGCCAAGAGTTGCTGCCGGCTATCGCCTCACTCAAGCAATATTTTGAGCAAACCTATCTGCCAGCCTCGCGGGCCACTGACGGTTGGTGGGCGCTGCCTAACGGTAAAGTCTGGTATCAACATCTGGCCAATGCCCATACCACAACCACTATGGCGGTGGACGATATTCATCAAATCGGCCTCAAGGAAGTGGCGCGGATCCTCGATGAGATGGACAAGGTGCGCCAGCAAGTGGGTTTTGAAGGTGATCTCAAGGCCTTCTTTGCTTCACTGTCATCCGAGCCAGAGTACTTCTTCAGTGACAAGCAGGGCTTAATTGACGGCTATATGGTGCTCAAGGACAAGATCAATGCCGTACTGCCCGGCTACTTCAATGTGATGCCCAAGGCCGACTATGTAGTTAAGCCGGTTGAAAGCTTCCGTGAAAAATCGGCCGCCGGAGCCTCCTATGAAGCACCGGCCGTCGATGGCAGTCGTCCAGGGGTGTTTTACATCAACACCTATAACCTGAAAGCTCAGCCCAAGTGGGGCATGACCACTTTGTCATTGCATGAAGCGGCGCCGGGTCACCACTTCCAAATAGCCATCAAGCAAGAGCTGCAGGGCGTGCCTGAGTTCCAGCGTTTCAGCGGTTACACCGCCTTTGAAGAGGGCTGGGCCCTCTATGCCGAATATCTTGGAATAGAGATGGGGCTGTTTGAAGACCCATACCAGTATTTCGGCAAGCTCTCGGATGAAATGCTGCGGGCGATGCGTCTGGTGGTGGATACCGGCCTGCATGCCAAGGGCTGGAGCCGTGAACAGGCGATTCAGTATATGAAAGACAACTCTCCGCTGGCAGAAAGCGACATTATCGCCGAGGTGGAGCGCTATATGGCAATTCCTGGTCAGGCGCTGTCTTATAAAGTCGGTCAGCTGAAGATCCTGGAGCTTAGAGCCCGGGCCGAGAAAGCCCTGGGGAACGACTTCGATCTCAAGGCCTTCCACGATCAAATTCTCACCACGGGTTCCTTACCCATGGCGGTGATGGAAGCCAAGATAGATCTCTGGATAGAAAAACAGCTGAAGCAGAAAGCATCAGCCTGAGACCAGACTTAAGTCGAGTCTTTGATAAGCAAACTAAAAACGCCGCCATCAGACGGCGTTTTTCATTTTCAACTCAAGGCTTGCCATTATTGTTGTGTCAGTTAACTTCTGACACAGAATGATATTATACTGGCTGGGTTTGTTCGGTGAACCACCGAAAAAGGCCACTTGGCCAAGATTACTGAGGAGCAAATTATGGTGCAGGCAACAGCAAGACATCTACTGGTAAAGACCGAAGAGGAATGTGCCAGCTTGAAACAACAGATTATTGATGGCGCCGATTTTGCCGAGCTGGCCCGTAAACATTCCGCCTGCCCTTCAGGAGCCCAAGGCGGTGAGCTGGGCTCTTTCGGCCCGGGTATGATGGTGCGTGAGTTTGATGAAGTGGTATTCAGCGCGCCGCTTAATGAAGTACAGGGGCCGGTCAAAACCGCTTTTGGTTTTCACCTGCTTGAAGTTACCAGTCGCGATTAGCACGGGTTAAGCAAGTGATAGAAATCTATACCGATAGACTCAGGCTCAGGACTCTGACGGCGCAAGATTGGCCGGCATTTCTGGCGCTGCATTGCGATCCTGAGGTGGGCCGCTTTGTACGTGAGCCGGAGCCGCAGGAGCAGATTAAAGCCAAGTTTGAGCAGCGAAGCCAGCCTTGGCGTTACGAGTCCGGGGATTGGCTGACGCTGGTGATTGAAGAACTGGGCAGCGACTGCTTTGTCGGCTTGACCGGCTTTTACTGTGTCGATCCTGAGCTGGCGCAGGCCGAGGTAGGTTACCTGTTGCATCCGGATATGCAAGGGAAGGGCTATGCCACAGAGTCGCTGCGCGGGGTAATAGATTGGGGCTGTTTGAGCTTCAATATTCACAAGTTCATCGGTCACTGCGCCAATGACAATTTGGCTTCGGCCAAGGTCATGGAGAAATGTGGCTTCGAGCTTGAGGGAATATTGCGGCACAACTTCCGTATCGGCGATCTTTGGGTGGATGACAGGGCCTATGGCCTGCTCAGCGATGAGCGTCGTTGACTTCTCTCCCCCAAGCGGATGCTTGCTGCTATAATCCGCCCCAAATCGAGTTAATTCCAGCAAGGCAAGGTCACAGTGACACAGAAAATGAGCGAATTCACCCTCAATAGCGGCGATGAGTATATTGAGCTTTATAAGGTGCTGAAGGCAGAAGGCATGACCAGTGCCGGCGCCGAGGCCAAGCATGCAATTGCCGAAGGGCTGGTGCTGGTCAATAACGAGGTTGAAACCCGCAAGCGCAAGAAACTGCTGCCGGGCGATCTGGTCAGCTTCAACGGCGAAACGGTTAAAATAGTGGCGGCGCAATAAGCGCAAGGGGAACAGAATGCAATTTCCAGATGATGACAACGGCAAGATGCTGCAGGCAATGCAGGAGTCGGGTATCGACTTGAGCAAGCCTTTGGATGTGGACTTTTTCCTGGTGTTTGATGATCAGCGCGACGCTGAATCGGCATTGGAAGACCTGAGTCAATCCGGGCAGGCAGGCGAAGTTGAGCTGCAGTTCAACGAAGAGATTGAAAAGTGGGAGCTGATTGTCTGCATCAATATGGTGCCCGAGTATCAGGCTTTGGTGGCGCGCGAAACTGAGCTGAACAGCTTTGCTGCCGAGTTTGACGGCATGACAGATGGCTGGGGCGTGATGCAGCATCAGGACGGCGATGACGAGTTTGCCGATGATGACCACGAGTGTGATGAGCACTGCCACCACTGAAGATAAGTGAATTTTTCCTGAGCCACCCAAATTTGGGTGGCTTTTTATTCTGCACTCACGGATTGCCAATCTCAGGGAGAGTGATATGGCCAAACACATCAGTTTTGGAACCCCGGTCAACGACGCCGAGCGCTGGGCCTTTGAACTGCTGGGTGATGAGTTACCCAAAGATTATCTGCTGCTGACCAATATTGAGATCCCGACTCAGTCCGGGCAAGCGATGGAGGTGGATGCTCTGGTGGTCGGCGAGTGGGGCGTGTATGTCATCGATGTCAAAGGCTATATCGGCCGACTCAATGCCGGTCTGCACGCTTGGTCGCTGGATGGTCGCGAGGTGGACAACAGCCTGTCCAAGGCCAATTATGTTGCCAGAGTTTTGGCCGGTAAGCTGAAGAATAAGATCCCGGTCGGTGTCTATGCTCCCTGGTGCCAAGGCATGGTATTTGTAACAGGTCACAAGGGCGAAGCCATAGAGCTGGAGAAGCAGGACGGTGCCCTGAGCATCTATACCCCAAGGCAGATCATCGCTGCGCTTACCAAAGAGTGGGGCCTGACGGCTCCCCATAAGCACCAGATCAATCAGCGTCAGAAAGAGGCGGTGTTGGACACTCTGGGGCAGGTGGCCCTGGTGGAACAACGCAACAATAAAATACAGGATTTTATCAAGCTCAAATGCCTGTTCCTGCAAAGCGGCCTCGAAGTCTGGCAGGCCGAGTATAATCCCGGCGGCTGGACCGCGCCTTGGCTGCTGAAAATTCTGATCCCTACTCATTTCGAGCAGCTTTCTGAAGCAAGACAGCATGAAGAGCAACTGCGGGGTGAGTTTCAGCGGTTACAGAAACTGTCCGGCTGCAGCGGCGTGCCTTACTCTGCGCCCCTTATTCAGGATGGCGAGCAGTTGGTGTTGCCTATTCGCATGCCAAGAGGTGTGCCTATTCATCTGCTGGAAATCGAGCGGCTCAGCATCTATCAACTGCTGGAGATACTGCGCCGCGGTGCCACCAGTCTGTCGCAAATTCATCGGCGTAATATCTGTGTCGGCGGCTGGGATGAGCACTGCCTGTTTATCGGTGATGATGGCGAAGTCGAGTTTATCGATATCCGTGATGACATCAGTATCGACGAGGATCTCAGGCGCTATGCCGAGCGATTCTTGCCCCTGGCGCTGGCCACTCATCAGCCACGTATCTATCTCTGGTTCCAGCGAGTTGCAACAGGGCGGGGCGCGGATCTTGATGAGCTTAGAGCCGACCTCAGTGCGCTTATCGAAACTGGAGTCTGTGACAGCCTGGATAGCGATACAGAGATAGCCGAGGGCAGCGTTATCGATCATCACTTCCGCCTCGAAGAAGTTATCTATCAGGCAGCTCACATTGAACTCTGGCGCGCCACTCACCTTCAGGGACAGTTCGATGTCGGGCTGTCTGTCTACCGCTTTTTGCAGCAGGACTGGCCCGGTCTAAATCATCAATACCGCAGCCTGAGCCGCATTTATCACCCCAATGTGGAGCGGGTATTGGCCTTTGGCGAACTTGGCGGCAGCGACAGGGTCTTCATTGCCAGGGCCTGGGAGCGGGGAGTTGCTTTGGATTGCGCCGAGATCCAATCGCCGCAACAGGTGATAGACTGGTTTCGGCAGTTGCTGACGGCACTGCAGTACCTCCACAGACTGGATATTTTCCATCGTGCCATCTGCCCGAAGAATATTGTTTGCAATGGCGATAGCGCCGTGCTTTTGAACTTTGGCCTGGGTCAGGACATAGCGGCCAGACACTATGCTGCTCAATATGCCGACCCGGATCTCTGGGCCCTTGAAGGGGATGCCGAACGGGATCTCTATGGTTTGGTGGCCAGTTTTATTGATGTGTTGACCCCTATAGAGCTCAAGGGCGATGCAGGCCCTGCGGGTATGCTCAGGGCTCTTGATGCCTTCGATCCCCGTTGGTTGGGAGGGTCTTTGTTTGCCATGTGCCACAAAGTGCTGCGCTTTGAGGTCAGTCTGGCGGACAATGCCGACTACTTGCCACTGTTTGGCTTCAAGCGGTAGGGCGCAAACTCAGACAGCAGCCAATCGATAAATAGTGCCGATTTACGTGGCAGGCTGCTGGACTTGGGGGTTAACAGATAATAGCTGTAGGGGCTGACAAAGGGCGCGTCAAAGGGGATCACCAGAGTGCCGGCCTTGAGCTGATCTTCGATAAAGAAACGCGGGATCAGCGCCGCCCCCATGCCGCTGGCGGCGGCCTGACTCAGCATATAGAAATGCTCGACGCCAAACTTCTGCTCTGTGGTCAATGTTATCCCCAGTTGCCTGGCCCAGTAAGGCCAAAGCTCTGGACGGGTGGTGTGCTTCAGCAGCGTCACCTGGTTGATGTCCTCGGGCCGTTTCAATTCAGGGGCCAGCAGCGGCGAGCATACTAGGCACAGCTCTTCATCCATCAGTTTGATCACATTCATCCCCTGAGGCTCGCTGGTGGCGGAACGAATGGCAATGTCGTAGCGACCATTGGCAAAGTCGACAGCGAAGTCGCCTATAGTGAGATCCACATACAGCTGTGGAAAGCGTGACTTGAACTCCTCCATTCTCGGGATCAACCAGTTGATGGTCAGGCTGGGTAACACATTGATGGCCAGGGTCTGCGCCTTGAGGCTTTGACGTTTCAGCTCGGCGGTGGCATTGGCCAGGGTCTGCAGTGCTGCCTGCACCTGTGGCAGGTATTGTCGCCCCTCGTCTGTGAGCACCAGTTGCCTGTGTTGACGCACAAACAGGCTGAACCCCAGGAAGTTCTCAAGTAGGCGCACCTGTTTGCTGATGGCACCGTGGGTCACATACAACTCCTGCGCCGCCAGAGTGATGCTTTGCAGCCTTGCCGCTGCCTCGAATGAACGCAGGGCATTGAGAGGAGGTAATTCCTGAAGCATGTTTTCTCCGCTGTTTTTTATGTGAGAAAATCTCACACATGGGCGAGAATAACTCCTTTGCCTTTTGGGGGCAAACTGCGTCTAATAGCAATCCTTCAACTCTGTATTCGACAACATAAAAAATGGCATTTGAACTCACTCTGCAATTGGCTACGGTTCTGTTTTTTGTCGCCCTGGTGGCGGGCTTTATTGACTCTATCGCCGGTGGCGGTGGTCTGTTGACTATTCCGGCGCTTATGTGGGCCGGACTGCCTCCGGCGGCGGCACTCGGCACCAACAAGCTACAGGCCTGTGGTGGCAGTTTCTTCGCCAGTCTCTACTTTGTGCGTAAGGGGATGGTGAAGCTGGGGGAGATGAAACTGGCAATTGGCTGCGCCTTTGTCGGCGCCTCAGTCGGTACGGTTCTGGTTCAGCTGATAGATGCCAGTGTGCTGGAGTTGGTGCTGCCGTTTCTTATCCTGGCTATTGGTTGTTACTTCCTGTTTTCCAAGAAAATTACTGAAGATGACCGTGCCAGGGTTCTGACCCCAGGGGTATTTGCCTTTACCGCCGCACTCGGGGTGGGTCTGTATGATGGCTTTTTCGGCCCGGGCACCGGCAGCTTCTTTGCCCTGGCGTTTGTGTCTTTGGCGGGTTTCGGCCTGGCCAAGGCGACGGCTCATGCCAAGGTACTGAATTTTTCTACCAATATTGCTTCGCTCATCTTTTTTGCCCTCGGCGGCAAGGTGGTGTGGCTGCTGGGATTGGTGATGCTGGCAGGGCAGGCAGCCGGGGCGACTCTGGGCTCACGTCTGGTGATCACCAAGGGCAGCAAGATCATCAAGCCGCTGGTGGTGGTCATGTCGCTGGTCATGAGCCTCAAGCTGCTGGCCGATCAATATCAGTGGAGTTTTTAAACCCAAATAAGGCATACGGCTGAGTGGTAAGCACTCGGCCGTAGAACCTCGGCCGGCGCATATACTATTGCATTGATTTTGCATACCATAAGGCTCACGTATCCGCCTGTAATTTTAGCGCCCAATGAAATTTATCCATACCTCGGACTGGCATATCGGTCGGCAACTGCACAACGAGTCGCTGCTGGATGAGCAAGCTCATATGCTTGAGCAGATAGTGGCGCTTGCCGCTGAGCATCAGGTTGATGCCCTGGTGGTTGCCGGTGACATATACGACCGCTCGATCCCGCCTGCCAGCGCGGTTGCCCTGCTGGATAAGTTCCTCAATATCCTGCTCAATGAGCATCAAATTCCTGTGCTCATGATAGCCGGCAATCACGACGGTCAGGAGCGGCTCGGATTTGCGGCGCGGCAGATGGCCGCCAGTGGCCTTTATATTAGCGGCCCGCTGCAAGCGCAAGTTAAGCCGCTTATCCTCAAAGGCCGTGACGGCGATGCCTGTTTCTATCCCATTCCCTATGCCGAGCCGGCGCAGGTAAGGCATGTGCTGGAGGTGGATGCCGGCAGCCACCAGCAGGCGATGGCCTGCTTGCTGGAGCAGGTTCAGGCGCACGACAGCCAAGGCTTGCCCAAGGTCGTGGTGGCCCACTGCTTCCTCGATGGCGGCAGTGAGTCTGAATCCGAGCGGCCCTTGAGTATCGGCGGCGCCGATAAAATCGACCCTGCACTCTTTCGCGGCTTTGACTACGCGGCGCTCGGGCATCTGCATGGCCCGCAATATAAGGGCGCCGAGCACGTGCGCTACTCGGGCTCGCCGCTGAAATACTCTTTCAGTGAACACAAACAGAAAAAATCCGTGACCCTGGTGGAGCTGAGCGCAGGTGATACCCCAAAAATAACCCTGCTAGCGCTAAAACCCAGGCGGGATGTGAGGGTGATTGAAGGCCTGCTCGATGAACTGCTGCAACAGGGCGAAAAAGACCCGGGGCGAGAGGACTACCTGATGGTGCGCCTGCTCGATACCCAGGCGCTGCTGGATCCCATGGGCAAGCTGCGCGGCGTCTATCCCAATGTGCTGCATCTGGAGCGCACGGGCCTGATGTCCCGGCAACAGGGGCAGGAGATTGGCCGCGACAGAATCAAAAAAGGCGAGCTCGACATGTTCAGCGATTTTTTCAGTCAGGTACAGGGTGAGGCCATGACAGAGGCGCAGCAGCAGACCATGAGCCGTTTGATTGAAGAGTTGCACAGGGAGCAGGAACAATGAGACCACTGATTTTGGAAATGCGCGCCTTCGGCCCCTTCGCCGATTGTCAGCGCATCGACTTTACCGAGCTGGGCGACAAGCCGCTGTTTCTGATCAATGGCCCCACAGGGGCGGGCAAGACCACGATTCTGGATGCCATCTGTTTTGCCCTGTACGGCAAAACCACAGGTAACGAGCGGGAAGGCAGCCAGATGCGCTGCGATAATGCCGATGACGGCCTGCTCACCGAATTGTATTTCAGTTTTGAATTGGGGCAAAAACGCTACAGCATTCGCCGCTGTCCCGAGCAGCAAAGAGCTAAAAGCCGCGGCGATGGTTTTACCCTGCAAAAGAGCGAGGCGGAACTCAAGCGGCTGTTGCCCGATGGCACCGAAGAGTTGCTGGTGGCCAGCAAGGTCACGGATGCCAACGCCTGCATCGAAGAGTTGACTGGCCTGGATGTGGATCAGTTTCGCCAGGTGATGGTGCTGCCCCAGGGTAAGTTCCGCGAGCTTTTGCTGGCGGACTCCAAAGAGCGGGAAAAGATCTTCAGCCAGCTGTTTCAAACCCATATCTACCGCCGCATTGAAGAGCGCCTCAAACAGCAGGCGCTGGAAATCAAGGCAAAGGCCAGAGACTTGCAATCACGCCGCGCCGGGATTTTGGAAACTGCCGGTGTCGAGAGTCTCGAGCAGTTGACTGCAGAAATTGCCGCTCTGACCCCCTCTTTGACCGAAGCGACAAGTAACAAACAAAAAGCCAGCGATGCCTTGGCCCAGAGTGCCAAGACGCTCGATAACGCCAAGGCGTTAACCGCCGAGTTTGAGCGCCGCAAGCTGCTGCAAACCCAGCTTGATGCGCTTGAGCAGCGGCGTGCTGAAATCGAGCTGCATCAGCAGACATTGGAGAATGCCCGCAAGGCTGAAAAGTTGCTGCCAAGCCTCAAAGAGTTGCAGTTTCGCCAGCAGGAGTGGCAGCAGGCTAAAGCCAAGGAAGCTGACTATGCCAGGCAGTTGCAGAGCGCTGAGCTGCGTCTGAAACAGGCTACAGATGATAAAGCTACACTCGCCGAGTTGGATGAGCACGGCAATAGGCTGCGACGGGAGCTTGAACAACTCGACAAGCTGCAGCCGGCTATTAACGAGCTTAAGCAACTGACCGAGGAGCATGAGCTTGGCCTCGGGGAGCTTGGGCGTCTTGAGCGGGCAGAGCAGCAGAGTCGCACTGAGCTGGAACAATTGCAGCAGCAACAGCAAAGACTCAGGTCAGAGGCGAACGAACTATTCTCAAGCGCCGAGCGCCAAGGGCCTTTGCATCAGGCTCTGACGGCGTTGAACACTCGCCTGGAGAAGACGGAGCAGCTCGGGCACATTAAGCAAAAATGGCAGCAAGCCCAAGCTGGCCTGCTGCAGGCCGAAGCCCATGGTCATCAATGCAAGGCCGAAAGACAGAGCGCCGAAACGGAACATCAAAGGTTGCAACTGGCCTGGCATACAGGGCAGGCGGCTATTCTGGCGGCTAAGCTGCAGCCTGGGCAACCTTGCCCCGTATGCGGCGGCTTGGATCATCCGGCGCCTGCCGAGATGGCGCAGGATATTCCGGGTGAAACCGAGCTCAACCGAGCGAGAGACGCCGAGCAGCAAGCCACGGCAAGGCATGAGGCGGCCCGCAGCGATTATCGCAATATCAAGCGGCAAACCGAGGAATTGCAGCTCGAACTGCAGCGCTTGAGCGCTGAGCTACAGGCCTGTGCTGCAGCAGATGTTATGGTTGATGTTAAGACTGATGCTACGACAGAGGCTAAGGCTGACGCCGCAATGGATGCCGACTCTTATGCCAAAGCCGATCTCACTATGGAAATAGACAGGCTTGTGTCCCGGCGCAGGCAGTTGCTCAATGAATTGCAACAGGCCGAAGCGGCTCAAACCCGCCTCAATAACTGCAGGCAACAATTGCAGCAGGCCGAGCAGCAAGTGGAGCAGCGACTCAAACACAGAGAGACTCAATTACAGCAGTTGCAGCAGCTAAGAGAGCAGTTGAGTCTAGCAGGTGCCCGTAAAGACGCGGCGCTTGCTGCTCTGCCCAATGAATATCATTCTTTGGCAGCCGAGGCGGCGCTTGAACTGATGGCGCGGCAACTTGAGCAAAAGCAGAGTGAGTGGCAACAGCTCAAACAGCAGCAACAAGATATCAATCAACAGTATACCGAGGCCGTCAGCCAGCATAAGGCACTGATGCAGGCATTGGCATCGAGCCGTGAAGACAACGCCCGGGCCGAGCAGTTTGCCATCAAAGCACAACAAACGCTTGATGATGCCCTGAAACAATCTGGATTTGCCGGCCGTCAGGCATTGGAACAGGCGCAGCTGGATGAAGCGCAGATGCAGGCATTGGCTGAGAAGATAGAGGCCTGGCGCACTCAGCGCTCGGAGCTGCAGGCGCTGCTCAAAGCCATGGATGAGCGGCTCGCCGGACAAAGTCTGCCTGAGCTTCGGCAGCTTGAAAGCCTCTGGCGGCAACAGCAGCAGCAACTCGCCGAGGCGGAGGATGCCTGGCAGATGCTCAACAACCGAATGCAGAGCCTTAAAGGTACAGAAGCCCAGCTCAATAAAGAAGCGTTAGCCGCTCAGGCGCTGGAGCAGGAATACGCCCTTATCGGCACACTGAGTGATGTGGCTAATGGCAACAGTCATAGCAAGGTGAGTCTGCAGCGCTTTGTGCTCAGTGTCTTGCTCGATGATGTGCTGCTCGAGGCCAGTCGCCGTTTGGCGCTGATGAGCAAAGGCCGCTACCGCTTGCTGCGCAAAGAGGACAGGGCCAAGGGCAATAAAGCCTCCGGTCTGGAGCTTGAGGTGGAAGATGCTTACAGCTCCAAGGTGCGTCCGGTGGCCACACTCAGTGGTGGTGAGAGCTTTATGGCGGCCTTGTCGCTGGCGCTGGGGCTCTCTGATGTGGTGCAGGCCTACGCCGGCGGTATCAAGCTCGATACCCTGTTTATCGATGAAGGCTTTGGCAGCCTGGATCAGGACTCGCTGGAGCTGGCGGTTCGCACCCTGATGGATCTGCAATCCAGTGGCCGAATGATAGGGGTTATCTCCCATGTATCCGAGATGAAAGAGCAGATAAGCTGCCGTATTGATATCAACAAGCATGCGCTGGGCAGCAGTATTCGCCTGGTTACAGTTTGATGCAAATGGGGCAATTTTGTCGGTCAATTCCGAAATTCACCCAGTAATCATGGGGTTTTGGCGAATAATACTTGTCTCAGGGACTTTTTTTGATATAAGTTTGCAGCTGGCCCCTTGAAAACAGGGGATCCAGCTATTGGTTTTTCAGTTTGAACTCGGTGAGGCAACAGTTGCAGACAGATAGAATATCCTGGTTGAGTATGATCCCTATGCGTTTGCAGGCCTTACCCGCTTTTCACAAGAAGCTGCTGCTCAGCTCAGGTTTGTTGGTGGGTGCGGCACTGCTTTGGCCCGGAGCTCACGAAGTCACCCCACAACGTATTCCCTTGCATCTGGATATTGAAGCTCTGCTGCCTCAAGTCGGCACTGAGCCTTCGGTTGTTGAAGTCGCCGGCCCGGATTTTGAACGTGTTATCCAAAGTGGTGACACCCTCAGCGTATTGTTCCAAAAGGCAGGTGTCGGCCAGCAAACCATGTACAAGGTGTTGGAAGCCGATTTGGATATCTTGGCACTCGATACCCTGCAACCGGGTAACAGGATCCGTTTCTGGCTCGATGAGCAGGGCAATCTTACCCAGCTGGAACTCTACTTCAACGCCGCACATCAGGTGCTGTTCAAGCGCTTCGACGATGGTGGCTATGGGGTGGAAGAGATCAACATCGAAGGTTTCTGGCAAAACCGGATTGTCAGCGGTGAAATCCAGGGGTCTTTCTATCGTTCGGCGCAGCGGGTCGGCCTGAGCGCCGCCGAAATTCAAAAAATTGAGAGCCTGCTGAAAGAAAAGCTCAATTTTGCCCGGGATCTGCGTGCCGGTGACCATTTTTCTGTGCTGATGAATGATCAGTACATAGAAGGGGAGTCGACCGGTGTCAGTCAGGTGCTGGGATTACGGATCCAAAACGGTCGCAATGAAATCACCGCCTTTCAGAGCACAGATGGCAACTTCTATGATGAGAAAGGTCAGAGCCTGGCGCGGGCGTTTCAGCGGATCCCGCTGGAGAAACGTTACCGTATCAGCTCATCATTCAACCCCAATCGCCGTCACCCGGTCACAGGGCGGGTTTCACCCCATAATGGCACCGACTTTGCCGTGCCGATAGGCACCAAGGTCGTGGCGCCGGGCGACGGTGTGGTGACACTGGTAACCAATCACAGATTCGCCGGTAAATATATAGTGATAGAGCACGGCAACAAATACCGTACCCGGTATCTGCACTTGTCCAAACCTTTGGTGCACAAGGGGCAGAGAGTCAGCCGTGGCCAGGTTATTGCGCTTTCCGGTAATACCGGGCGCTCGACCGGACCGCATCTGCATTATGAATTTCATGTTAATGGTCGGCCGGTCAACCCAATGAAGGCGGATATCCCCATGGCCAGCCAACTCTCCAAAGAGCAGATGCGTGAGTTCAGCCAATTGGTCAGTACCCGCAAGATGATGATGGATCTCGGTTAAATCCGCTTATTGGTTTTGCAGTAGCCAGCGCTCAACGGCGCTGGCTTTTTTTATAAGCAAATTTTACCCATCCAGGCCCATTTGTTAGGGTGTGGAGAAAACCTGAGTGCAACAGGAGGAAAAATGAAGTTATGGCATGCACTGGTATTAGTGTTAATGAGCCTGGCGTTGCCGGTTACGGCGGCCGAAGAGCCCCCAAAACCCTATTCTGAGCAGAGTATTTACGACAAGCCCTTGATGGAGCGCTATGTGCTCGATGAGCTCAAGTCGATACGGCAAGACATGCAGTCGCTGGAAAAACGGGTCACGGTCGATATTACCGACCGAGAGTTGGCGGTGGCCGACAAGTCGATGAACTATGCCAATGTGACTGTGACCTACTTCTTCTATCTTATCGCTGCCGCGGTGTCACTGATTGCTCTGGTTGGTTGGCAGTCACTCAAGGATATTCGAGACAAAACCCAGGAGATGGCCAACGAGAAGCTGGAGGCGATTGCTGCCCAGTATGAGAAAAAGTTTCAGGAAATGGAACGTGAGCTGAAACGCAAGAGCCGGATCATTACTGAAAACAACAAGGAAATTGAACGGATCAACGAGATACACAACCTGTGGATCCGTGCTCAACATTCGCAGACGCCGGAGCAGCGAATCGAGATCTACAACGATATCCTCAAAATACGTCCGGGCGATCTCGAGGCCTTAACCTACAAGGCCGATGCCGCCATGGAAATGGGCGAGTATCACTGGGCCTTGAGCATCTGTAACCGGGTGTTGGAAGTGGATCCCGAGAACGCCAATGCACTTTATCAGCGGGCCTGCGCCTTTACCCGCATGGGTTCGGAAGAGCAGGCGATTTCCGATCTGGAATTGGCTGTGGGCTTCAGTGCCTCACTCAGTGAGGCGGCCAAGGAGGAAAAAGACTTTGATTCCCTCCATGGCTACAAACGTTTTGACGATCTGATCAGTGACGACTGACAGTGGACCCTGCAGGCCGGGACGGTTCTTGAAGCGGAAGGCGTTAGCCTGCTTGCTGTAGCCGCTGCTGATACTTAAGGGCGCAGCGGCACAGTTTGCCCTTGAGTGCCGGGCAGCCGCCGCAGGGGGATTTCTTAAAGGGCCGCAGCGCAAAGCTCATGCTGCCGGTCTGGGGTTTTAGGCTGTGAAGCTGCCCAAGAGAAGGTTGATTGGCGGCAATCCAACTGCCGGCACGGTTTTGCAGTTCCGCCTTGAGCAGTTTCTTTTGCGGCTTCTTGAGTTTCTTTTGCCGGGAGAATTCTGTGGGCAGTTGCTGCTCTAATGCACTAATCAAGTCTTTGCCAAGGCGTTTGCGGCTCGATTTGCCAAGCGCGGGTAGCGTCTTTTTCAGCGCTTTATTGGCCTGTTTATGGCATATCTTGGAAACATGCTTGCTTATCTTGGGCATAAACCACTCCACATCTAGCCGGTATTTTCATCTGTGCCAAGGCCGGTCAAAAGAAGCTGTCAGAAGGGCACTGACGATAACTTTTGGAAAGGCTGTTTGAAAAGCTGATACCAAAAACTAAAGCTGATTTTAAATGAAAACTATTATCAGTCAATATGCGGTTGATTTTATAACGCTTGGGTCTTTTGAGGGTAGGCCTTGGCGGGAACCGCTTCGAATAACGGCTGGATAGCAACTGGATATATTACAGGAAGCCCAGGAGCCGCACTTTTATAACCAAGTGGCTTTTTGAATGCAGCTCTAACACTTACATTGGGTAGGGGTCTTGGTTGGCGTCCAGCAAGCTGAGGTAGATCCTGAGCTCAAACTCCAACTGATGGTAGTCAGGCTCCATATAGGTGCACAGTTTGTAGAAGGCCTTGTTGTGTTCTTTCTCCCTCAAGTGCGCCAGCTCATGCACCACCAACATACGCAAGAAGGCTTCGGGTGCCCGTTTCAGGCGGGAGGAGATACGGATTTCGTTCTTGGTCTTGAGTTTGTGTCCTTGCTTACGGGCGGCGTAGGTATGCAGCCCCAGCGCCTGATGGCTGAGGCTGATCTTGTCGTCGAAACACACTTTGGCAAGCGGGTTTGATTGACGCAGATAAGTTTGCTTCAGCGCCTGGGTATAGTCCCAAAGCGCTTTATCACTGCGGATCTGGTGCAACTCAGGATGGCGTTTTCGCAGGTATTCTCCCAGCTTGCCCGCTTGCCTGAGCTGCTGAACCTGCTGTTTTATCTCGTCGCTGTAATGGGCCAGATAATCAAAACCGCTCAAGGGCTCAGACCTTCTTGTAGATCCGCATCTGCTGGAAGGCGTACGCGGCGTCAAAGGCGTTTTGCTGGAACTTTTTCAGCTCCAGGCCGCTGAAGTCCACTTGCGGTGGATTGCGTTTCAGCTGCTCTTTAATGCTTTGAGGTGTCAGCATTGTTACCGGCAACTTACCCAGTTGAATGGCTGCCTCGAACTTGAAACTGGCAGAGCTGCCGGCCAACTTACCCTTGTATTCGCGTTCGATAATCACTATGTGTTCGACCTGATAGTCTTCCATTAACTTATTGAAGGCGAATTGGAACTCCCTAATCGCTTCCTGGCTGGCAGGATTGCTCAAGGTAAATGAGTGACGGCGGCAATCGGGGACGTTGAATACGTCACCCTGGGCGCTCAGCAAACAGATGACGGCTTCGCCGCCTTTTAATTCAACAGCACAAACTTTCATGGTATTCCTTTTGGTTTAGCATGCCGCACCGGCGGCTAATGTTAATCTTATGACTCGGAGCCGCTTTCATCGCCGTTATCTACTGGAGCGGGTTTACGCCTCATAGGGGCATCGCCCACATCCACCCCGGTAATAAAGCGCTTGTCTCTGCCGGACTTGGCCTTGCCCGGTTTAGCCGCTGTCTTGCTGCGTCCCTTGGGCTTGCCGGCCTTGGCGTTCTTGGGTTTGCTGCTCTGGCGCTTGGGATCGGCCAAGCCACTGAATTTGGGTTCTAGCCCCTCAAGGGTACTGAGCTCGAAGCGGCGACCGAGAAAGCTCTGCAGCTTCTTGAAGTTGAACCAGTCCTTGGGACCTACCAGAGACAGGGCGTCGCCCTTGGCACCGGCGCGGCCGGTACGGCCGATACGGTGGACATATTCTTCGGCGAATTTGGGCATGTCGAAGTTGACCACCAAGGACACATTCACCAGATCCAGACCGCGGGAGGCGACGTCGGTTGTCACCAGAATTTGCTGCTGGCCACGGCTGAACTGATCCATTATCTGGTTGCGGGCGCTTTGGCGCAGTTCACCACTGAGCGCCACGGCGCTGTAGCCTTCTTGCTTGAGCTTCTCGGCTAATCTGTCGGTATCCTGGCGGGTGGCGGTGAAGATGATCACCTGGCGCTGTTGCTCGCGCTTTAGCAGCTCAGTCAGCAGCGCCTCTTTATGATCCAGATGGTCACAGAGGAAAATACGCTGGTGTATGTCCTGATGCTCGGCATTGGCGGCGCCAATGGCTACGTGCAGTGGATCATTGAGCAAGGTGGCGGCGATATCATTGACCTCTTCATGTTCCAGAGTGGCCGAGAACATCAGGGTTTGACGCCGTCTATGGTTGGCGGCGTCGTTGATTGCCTTGAGTTGCGGGGCAAAGCCGAGATCCAACATGCGGTCGGCTTCGTCAAGAATAAGCAGTTCCAGCCCTTCCAGATACAGATGGCGTTGTGACAGGTGGTCGGCAATCCGTCCCGGGGTGGCGACGATAAAGTGTGGATCCCGCGCCAGCGCCTTGGCCTGATCGTTGAAGTTTTCCCCGCCAAGCACACTGATGGCCCTATATTGGGTATTGGCAACCAACAGACGCAGCTGGGCGTAAACCTGGTTGGCCAGCTCACGGGTCGGAAGGAGTATCAATACCCTGGGATCGCGCTTGCTGAGCGCCTTGGTGGAGATCACCCTTTGCATTGCCGGCAGCAAAAAGGCCAAGGTCTTTCCCGAGCCCGTCTTGGATGAGGCCATCAGGTCTTTCCCGGCCAGCGCTACGGGAATCGCTTCACGCTGAATTTCGGTAGGCTCGTCGATACCCATATGCTTAAGGGTTTGCAGCAGACGCTGATCCAGCGAAAAATCGGAAAAATGCAAAGGTTAACTCCTCAATAAAAACGACCGCACATTATAACGGCTTTTGTGGCGCTGGGCATGTATTTAGTCAAAGGAGTGTCGAAACAGCGGCGACTTTTGCTTAAAAAGGTCGCAAGCTCATGGCTGAAAGCCTGCCGGATAAAATCTGGAGCCGCTCCGGCTTCGGGTGTATGCTGCTTTGGCTGAATGGCATAGCTTGGAGTTTTTTAAGGAGAAAGGATGGCGCAAAGTCATAACCCTTGTATCGGTATTGCCCTCGGAAGTGGCGCCGCCAAAGGATGGGCCCACATAGGAGTACTCAAAGGTCTGGCCGCCATGGGGGTGCATCCGGCCAAGGTGGCAGGTTCATCCATAGGTGCCCTGGTCGGTGCTGCCTATGCCAATGAACGTCTCGAAGAACTGGAAGACTGGGTGCGCAGTTTTTCCAGTTGGGACGTGTTGGGATTGATGGATATCAGTTGGGGCCGGGGCGGACTCATCAGTGGTGACAAGGTGTTCAATGCCATTCAGGACCGCATCGGCGATCTCTTGATTGAG
Organism: Shewanella sp. YQ_9; assembly: GCF_043103185.1. Classification (NCBI taxonomy): domain Bacteria; kingdom Pseudomonadati; phylum Pseudomonadota; class Gammaproteobacteria; order Alteromonadales; family Shewanellaceae; genus Shewanella; species Shewanella sp. YQ_9. Next base: position 71,784 of record NZ_JBICJO010000033.1, on the reverse strand, counting down.
GAGCTCAAATATCCCTTTACAGCGGTGTCGACCGACCTCTACTCAGGGCAGGAGATCTGGTTCCGTCAGGGCGACTTGCGCCAGGCCGTCAGGGCTTCCTGCTCCATGCCAGGGATCATGTCGCCGGTGCGTCAGGGCCATCGTTGGTTGGTGGATGGCGCAGTGGTGAATCCCATTCCCGTGTCTGTGGCCAGAGCCATGGGGGCCAGTTTGGTGATAGGTGTCGATCTGCATGGTCACAGGCGCGAACAGTTGCAGGTACTGCCGGTGGCACTCAACAGTGAAGAGCACTCATTACAGAACAAAGTGGTGGGGCATTCCTCCGAGAACGGTTTTATGGATCTGTTGGCCAAGGGCAAGGATTATATTTCCGGCCTGACCGACAAGTTCTCCCTCGGCAATAAGGCCGAACCCGGCATGTTGGCTGTGATGTCACAGTCGATGGATATTCTGGAGCAGCGCCACAAGCGCGCGCGCTTGATGGGTGACCCACCGGATATCTGTATCGTGCCCAAGGTGTCTGACATAGGCACCATGGAGTTTCACCGTGCCAGTGAAGCCATTGCCGCCGGTGAGAAGGCGGTGCAGCAGGCCTCGCATCTGATTGATGCGGCGTTGGGGCGTCTCTGAAACAGGCGCTTTTTTGTTAGTGCTTGGTATGGGCACACTTCCTGCATAGTCAGCACATCATCAGCATCAAGGCGCTTCAAGGGCGATTTTTTGACAATTTTTCTGACAATCTTGTCTTAAAAACAACCGCTTGGGCGTCGATATGACGGAAAACTGACATGCAGCCTATCCATTCCTCTGTGGATCCCAGATTGTCCGGGGTCGATGCCTATGGCGTCAACAATCGTCTTACCAGCGGCAGCGGCCTCTCGGTTGTCGACACTGAAACGGTCAATGACAGCAAGAGCCAGGGCTCTGCCTCGGCAAACATAGGGCAGGACAGCATATCCCTCTCCAACGATGGTAAAAGAGCCGCGCGGGTGCAGGAGTTGGCCAAGGAATTTTTCGGCTCAGGCCAGTTCAGCAGTGCCGATTTACCCAAGCTGCTGGCGCGCCTCGGCGACGAAGGGCTGTTGTCTGAAAGCCAGATGGCCAGATTGCAGGGCAGCGGCCTGATGGGAGTTGATACCAAGGATAACGCCAGCCTCAAGGAGTTTATTCAAGGCCAGATTGGTTTGCTCAGACAACAGGCCAGTCAAAGCCCTTTGCTCAATGCACTCAAGGGGGCGGACAGCCTGATGGGCAATATGGGGATGATGTATACCCCATCGAGCTCTTTGGCGGCCAACAAGGTGGCAGCTCAGTTAGACGCCGTGCTCAAGGGAGAAAACCAAACTGCCGAGAGCGCAGAGAACAACAGCAACAAGCTAGCGGCCAAGGCCGATTCCGCACAGCAAGATCCTCAACTGTTATCCCGGCTCAGTGGTGTCAGCGCTCTGATGCGCACCGCAGCAGCCATAGGCAGCCAGCAGCAGGGCAGTGGGCAAATCAATAGTTATCTGGCCTTGGCAAAGAGGTACTGACTAGCGGCCGTTTGGGTCTCGGTCAAGGGAAAAATCTCCACAAGTTGTGCTCGTCGGCACTAATCCCATAGTGTTGTTCATCCTCTTCAATACCATGATCCAGATCATGGTATTGAAGAGCGATTTGTCGCTTAATTCTCTACATATTGTGCTTGGTTAATAAAACACCACTATATATGGTGTTAAATAAACAACATGGAGATTAGAGAAATGCCGGTAGTGATTAAGCGGGACGGGTGCCGTACTCAGTTCGATGAAACAAGGATAAGGGATGCGGTGCTGGCAGCCTCTAGCCACTGCGGTATAGAAGATGTGGACTATGCGGCCACAGTCGCAGCGCTGGTCACCCAGGCGGTAACCGACAAGGCTGAGGTCAATATCCAGGAGTTGCAGGACAGGGTCGAAAACCTGTTGATGGAAGGGCCGTACAAACAAGTGGCCCGTAGCTACATTGAATATCGTCACGACAGAGATATCTGCCGTGAATCCAGCAGCCGACTGAATCTGGAGATCCGCGGCCTGGTCGAGCAGAGCAACGCGACCTTGCTCAACGAAAATGCCAATAAAGACTCCAAGGTGATTCCCACCCAGAGGGATCTCCTAGCCGGTATTGTCGCCAAACATTATGCCAAACATCATATCCTGCCCAAGGATGTGGTTGCCGCCCATGAGGCCGGTGAGATCCACTATCACGATCTCGACTATTCGCCTTTCTTCCCTATGTTCAACTGTATGCTGATCGATCTCGGTGGCATGTTGACCCAAGGGTTTAAGATGGGCAATGCCGAGATTGAGACACCAAAATCCATCTCGACTGCGACCGCAGTTACCGCGCAGATCATCGCCCAGGTCGCCAGCCATATTTATGGCGGCACCACAATCAACCGCATAGATGAAGTGTTGGCCCCTTTTGTGGCCAAGAGCTACGACAAGCATTATCAAACTGCGCTCAAGTGGGGGATTACCGATGCCAAGGCGTTTGCCACAGAGCAGACCAAGAAAGAGTGTCACGACGCCTTCCAGTCGCTGGAATATGAGGTCAATACCCTGCATACCGCCAATGGTCAGACGCCTTTTGTTACCTTCGGTTTCGGTTTGGGTACCAGCTGGGAGTCGAGGCTGATCCAAGAGTCTATTTTGCGGATCCGCATGGAAGGCCTTGGCAAGAACCGCAAGACAGCGGTTTTCCCCAAGTTGGTGTTTGCCATTCGTGATGGTATCAACTATAAGGCCGGCGACTGCAACTACGACATCAAGCAGTTGGCGCTCGAGTGTGCCAGCATCCGCATGTATCCGGATATTCTCAACTATGAGCAGGTGGTCAAGGTTACTGGCTCATTCAAGACTCCTATGGGTTGTCGCAGTTTCCTTGGCACCTATGAGGAAAACGGCGAGCTGCTGCATGAAGGTCGCAACAACCTAGGCGTAGTCAGCCTGAACTTGCCGAGGGTGGCGCTGGAAGCCAAGGGTGATGAAGCCGAGTTTTATCGCATTTTGGATCAAAGGCTGGAGATGGCCCGCAAGGCGCTGGATACCCGCATCGAACGTCTGGCCAACGTCAAGGCCAGAGTGGCGCCCATTCTCTATATGGAAGGGGCTTGCGGAGTGCGCCTGCGCGGTGATGATAACATTGCCGAAATCTTCAAAAACGGCCGAGCTTCCATCTCTCTGGGCTATATAGGCCTGCATGAGACAATCAATGCTCTCTATGGTACAGACACCCATGTGTTTGACGATGAAACATTGAGGCAGAAAGCAGTTGCCATAGTGGCTCACCTCAAGGCGGCTACAGTGCGCTGGAAAGAGGAAACCGGTTATGGTTTCAGCCTCTACAGTACACCGAGCGAGAGCCTGTGCAGCCGTTTTGCCAAGCTGGATGCCAAGAGCTTTGGCCTGGTTGATGGTGTTACCGACAAGGGCTATTACACCAACAGCTTCCACCTGGATGTGGAGAAGAAGGTGAATCCTTACGACAAACTCGACTTCGAACAGCCGTATCCCGAGCTCGCCAATGGTGGTTTCATCTGCTACGGCGAATACCCGAATATGCAGCACAACCTAGAAGCGCTGGAGAATGTCTGGGACTACAGCTACAGCCGGGTGCCTTACTATGGAACCAACACACCAATAGATGAGTGTTACGACTGTGGTTTTACAGGTGAGTTTATCTGTACCAGCAAGGGCTTTACCTGCCCCAAGTGTGGCAACCATGAGCCCAGTCGGGTGTCTGTGACCCGCAGGGTTTGCGGTTATCTCGGCAGCCCGGATGCCAGACCCTTCAACCATGGCAAGCAGGAAGAGGTCAAACGTCGGGTTAAGCACCTTTAACGACAAACTGTTTTATAGGCGCCCCTCGGGGCGCCTTGTGGATATAGCTATGAACTATCATCAGTATTACCCCGTGGATGTGGTCAATGGACCGGGCACCCGGGTAACCCTGTTTGTCTCCGGTTGTGAACATCAGTGCCGGGGTTGTTATAACCAGTCAACCTGGGATCCCCGCTCCGGGCATCCTTTCGACCAGGCGATGTCTGACAGGATCATTGCCGATCTCAATGACAGCCGGATCCCGAGAAGGGGCTTGTCACTTTCAGGTGGTGACCCACTGTTTCCGGGCAATCTTGACGCCATCAAGGCCTTACTGCTGCGGGTGCGGGACGAATGCCCTGGAAAGGATGTCTGGCTCTGGACTGGTTATCGTCTCGATGAACTCAGTCCGGCGCAGCGGGAATTGCTCGGGCTTATTCATGTGTTGGTGGATGGCAAATTCGTGCAGGAGCAAGCGGATCCGTCGCTGAAGTTTCGTGGTTCGGCCAACCAGGTGATACATCTGCTCAACGACCCTCAGTAAGTACAAAAGTGAAAACTGGTTAACACAATTGCTTTTCCCTGCTAAAAAACCCCGTCACCTGGGCTTGAGTTGCTGTTATACTTCTGTCCGGCACATTTACGGCAACCAGGCCGTCCATTCTCAGGGTGCCGGGATTTTGTAAGGTAACAGAATGAATTTGAAGCAGGAGCTGCAACAGCTCAACGATAAGCTGGATCAGTATCGCCGTAAATTGGCCGCCGCAGAGCAACGTGGCGATGGTCCTATCATTGCCCAGTTTCAGCGGGAAATCGCCGCCGTCAACAAGCGGATTGCAGCCATCAAGGGCCAGCAGAGTCGGCAGCTTGGCAAGCAGGGACAGTCTATTCGCGATCTGCCTTTTAGCCGCGAACTCACCAAAGCCGAACAGGCCGACATGGGCAAACTCAAGAAGTCTGTCCGGGGTTTGGTCGTTGTGCATCCCATGACAGCGCTGGGCAGAGAAATGGGTATTACTGCCGTTACCGGGTTTGCACCCAAGGCATTTTAACTGCCGCCGTGACAGCAGATAATAACCAATGAATTTACTTGGGTATTCCGGTCGGTGGTAAAAACGCATAAAATGACCGGCCTGAGTACTGAGCACGCTTCACTATTATCTTGATTTTGAGGGATGTTAACCGTCTCAGGGAATGAGAGCAGTCGTTAAGGTTAATTCATGTCTATTAAATTTATCGCCACCGCCAAATTGCCAACCCCTTGGGGGGTGTTTGTCATGCATGGTTTCGAGGATACCGAAACCGGTAAAGAGCACGTGGCGCTGACTTTTGGTGAGCTCCAAGCCGATAAACCCATGCTGGGACGGATCCATTCGGAATGTCTCACCGGAGATGCCCTGTTCAGCCTGCGCTGCGACTGCGGCTTTCAACTGCAGACCGCGATGCAAAATGTCGCCGAAGCCGGTCAGGGCTTTATTCTCTACCTGCGTCAGGAAGGTCGTGGCATAGGGCTGTTGAACAAAATTCGAGCCTACGAGTTGCAGGACGATGGCGCCAATACAGTGGAAGCCAACGAGCGTCTGGGCTTTCCGGCCGATATGCGCAAGTACGATATGATTGCGCCCATGCTGGAAAAAATTGGCGTTCACAAGGTTAGGTTGATGACCAATAATCCGCGCAAGGTGCAGGCGATGAAAGATGTCGGCATGGAAGTTGTCGAGCGGGTGCCGCTGCAGGTGGGCAAAAACCGTTACAACGAAGCCTACCTCAAGACCAAGTCTACTGAGCTTGGCCATATGATGTCTGAGTATCATTTCACCGAAGGTCATCAGGACTGAGTCGGCAAAGATGAAGTCACCGGGGAAAGCATCAACCCAAGTTGGTTTATTGAGTGTGTCTTCCCTGGGGCTTTTGCTGCTTGCAGCCCCAATCCTTGCCCAAGAGTCCCCCGGCCACGCCCGGCCGCCGGACAACTCCCACTATGCTTTTGGCAGCTATCTGGGCAGCGGGGTCTATCGCGCGTCCGAACAGGATGCTACCGTCATCAGCTTACCGCTGGACTTTACGCTGGAGCAGAGTGAGGACTCGGAGTTCTTGCTGCGCCTGCCCATCTCTGTAGGCTTTTTCAACTATAGCCTTGAAGATGCCGGTGAGTTCGAATTGCCTTCCAGTGTTGGTACCCTGACCGTGACCCCAGGCTTTGAAAAGCGTTGGCGTCTGGATGAAAACTGGCGCATGGAGGCCTATGGCGATCTCGGTTTTGGCAGTAATTTCGACCAAGGCGGTAATGTCGCCATCATGGCAGCCGGCATCAGTGGCTTACGTCATTTTGAGCTGTGGCAGGCAGATTCTCTGTGGGTGACCCGACTGAAATTTGCCGCCTACAGTGAACGGGCGTTCAGCATCAGCCAGAGCTTTTCCGTATTGCAAACCGGAGTGGATATCGGCTTGCCTTATCACTGGTCCTGGCAGGGGTTACAGATGCAGCCCAGGGTGTTTGCTTTGGGTTATTGGTATTTTGACCAGTTACAGTTTGCCGGCGATCTCAACCAGGATACCTTGGTGTCCGGCAGTGTTGAGCTGGGGGCCACCCTGGCCCTTGCCAAGCCAGTGCTTGGCATAGACAGATTGGGGATCAGTTACCGTAGTGGTGATGGGCTGGAGATCTGGCGCCTGGTGTTCAGCATGCCCATCTGAGCGGCATCAGCCCTCAGTGGCGGCGTTCTTGTCCTGGCGGGCTTTCTCGTTGAGCAGGGCGACCAACTGACCACTGACGGCGGCAATCTGATCCTGCAGCAACTTACGCTCTATCTCGGCCGCTTCAGAATCATCACCATTCAGTTGCTGTAGCTGCTGCTGCAACTCCTTGAGCTTGTCCTGCAGCTCTTTAATCTTCTTGTCAATTTCAGACATATCCGAGGTATCTTCCTCGGCGGCTTTCTGCGCTTCTGAGGTTTGCTCCGAATTGTTCCTATACAGCTGACCACCTATATCATCCGCCAGTGCTTTGCGACCGGCAGAAGAGATATTCACTTTATCCTGGCTGTCCGAACTTGTGGCAGCGCTTTCCTTGGCTGCGTCTTTGTCGGCCACTGTGACTTCACTCAGGTTGCGGGGACCGGTTCCCTGAGTGGCGATTTGACCTAAGCCTGCAATGTTCATCATTAAACTCCTTGGCGGCATCTGTTCGTGCTGATAGTCGATAACGACTTATCGGCTGCAAGGGGAAGAACTTTAGCAGCTTTAAGGCAAAATTGGTTAAAAATATAGCGGGTTGCGTGTTGTATCAGTATCTGCCTAGTCGCTCTTTTTACCCCAGATATGGGCATTGGTTTGAGGCTTGTCGGCACAGGTTTGTTTGGCTGGCTTTTGCCTTGTGGCCGGGGTTGAACTGCCCAGCAGGTGAGGCGGAATGGGCAAGCCCTTGCTGGTCAGATAGAGGCGTTCCAGTTTTTCCCTGGCCCATTGGGTCTTTCGCAAAAAGGTCAGGCTCGATTTAATGCTGGGATCATGGCTGAAGCAGCGCACTTTTATCCTTTGTGCCAGGCCATCAAAGCCGTACTGCTCCACCATCTCTGTGAGTATCGCCTTGAGGGTCAAGCCGTGCAGGGGATCTTTGTTGGCTTGAGGGGAATCGGAAGCTGTCATGAATGGGCCTTGGTAGCTGGTGTTATAAAAGCGGCGCCAGTATAACCGAGAAACTTTTCAAATGCCTTGCAAAAAGGTTGAAAAAGTCGCGTCAAACTGTCCGGCAGCTCTTCAGCCAAGGGAAACCATAGAGATAGGAAAAAGGGGCCGTAGCGGCCCCTTGAAAGAGAGATTATTTAAAGTGCAGTGACCAGCTGTCGATGTAGCCTACGTCACGGCGACCCGAGTCGACGGCCTTGAGCAGCCAGGTACCACTGGACTCGACACCTGTCATATCGACCGAATAGCTCTGGTTGATATTGTCGGTGCCTTTGCCTGTGTTGTCGTGCAGCACGGCAATCTGGCCATTGGGGCTGTGCAGTTCAACCTGCAGATCGCCAATGTAAGGGTGCACTATGCTGACATCTACAGTGACCACACCCGAATCACCGCTGCGGCTGACGCTGATGGGGCTGGTAATGCCTGTGCTGTTGTTGTCGGGAATATTGGCATTATCACCATTGGTGTAGCTCGCTGCGCCGCCACCTGGATTGGTGCTGCTTGAGCCTGTGTAGCTAGCCACCAGGCTGGCACCGCTGAAGCTGCTGTAACCGCGAACCATCACATAGTAAGTACCGGCTTGAGGGCTGTTGACCGAACAGCTTTCAGTGTTGCCGCCTTTCCAGGGGCGACAATCAAAGCTGCTGGTGGTTGGAGCCGCGCCGTACTGCATGTAAAGGTCGGCATCACCTGTGCCGCCACTCAGGTTGAAGCTGAGGTTGGAAGCGCCGGCAGGCACATCGAGGAAGAAGTGCAGTTCATCGTCTTTGGCACCACTAAGGTTGTTGACTGCCACACCGTTTTCCAACTGACCATCGCTTGGTGTGCCGGGATCGCTCGGGCCATTACAGGAGGCATCCAGATATTCCTTGGCAGCCACGGCATTGACCAGACCATAGCCGGTGCGATCGTCACGACCGGGGACATCCAGATCTTCGGCGGTGGCTTTCAGCGCCTGACGCACCTGGGCGGCACTACACTCAGTGTGATAGCTCCATACCAGAGTTGCGACGCCGGATACGTGTGGCGTCGCCATGGAAGTACCGTTGTAGTACTCATAGTCTTCGCCAGTGGTGTTGGATACGCTGGCCTGCTGACCGATTTGGTTACGCAGCGCCAGACCGGTTTCACGGTCTACAGACACAGAAGCCTTGGTCAATTCAGTGTTTGAGTCCACCAGGAAGGGGTTTTGCAGTCCGGGCAGATCGCTGTTGGAGTAGACAATAGTCGCTGCCGCACCGGCGTTGTTACAGGCGCGAACCGCATTGATCTCGGGATAACCGGCACCTTGGTTTTCCAAACGCTGCACCAAACAGACTTTGCCCGTCATGTTGCCGCAGTTGTAGTTGCCGCCGCTGGTGTCACACTCGGCCAGTTCGCCGCTGGCACTGGCGCTGATGGGCGAGGGCACATAGTTGCTTCCCGATGGTACAAAGCGGTTGTGAGGCACCACCCCTTCGGCAAACAGCGACTGACCGGCAATGACAATATCAGCCAGACGTCCTTCGCCGCGAGTCACGGTTGAGAGGATTGCTTCACCCGGGCCGGAGATTTCGACCTGATTGGTGTACTGGGAGAAGGCCGAATGGTCTTTGTTGCTGTCGACCGAGGCCACCGACATTACCGCATCATAGGAAGCCGGGTAGCTGTGGGTGTTGTTGCCATCGTTACCGGCCGCAGCAATCAAGAGCACGCCATTGTTAAAGTGGTTGGTCATGGCATTGCGCTCAGTGGTGCTGGATCCTGAGCCACCCAGGCTCATGGTGACCACATTGGCGCCATTGTCGACACAGGTATCCACGGCGGATACCAGTGAAGAGGAGTAACCCCAACCTGACTCGTTGAATACCTTGATCACATGGATATTGGCGTTCTGATTCGGCATCACCCCAACCACGCCTTCATTGTTGGCGATGGCGGCTATGGTGCCGGCAACGTGGGTTCCGTGGGCATTGTTATTGCCCGGCTCGAACCAGTTTCCGGTGCCCGAGTTGTTGGTACCTGTGACATTGTTGCCACTGAGATCCTGGTGAGCACGATCATAGCCGGAGTCTATGATACATATGGTGCGATTACCGCTGAGGTTATCGGCCAACTGAGTCGCGCCGACATAGGTTTGACCCCAGGGCGTGGTTTCACTCAATAAGCGGCGGGGCATATCTTCTTCGACATACTCCACATCGGTGCGGGCACGCAGCGCCTTGAGTCCGGGGTTATCCAACTTGACGCTGTAGCTGTGGCTGCGACCAATGCGCTTCATTTCGCGAGCCTTAACGCCGTTAAGCGCTCTGTGCTGGCCGAATACCTGATTCAGTTCGCTTTGGCCACTCATGGTTTGCAGGCCGTTGTTGTCCTTGAACTTAACGATATAGCGCTTGGGCAGGGGCGACTGCTGTGACAGATCATTGGCTTGAGGCTTGAAAGGTGCGCCATGAACACCGGCAGAGACTGCCAGGGCCAGCATGGACAGACTCAGGGCCAGCTGTTTATTTGTTATTTTTTTCATACTTGTCTTCCGTGTAACAGATCTTGGTTTATTGTCCTCGGGCACTTCAGCATTCACTGAAATGACCCATTTGCAATCTACCGCTATGAAAAAGTCATGTAAAACAAATGTTAACAGCATGGCGTTCCATTTCGGCTTGATTGTATTTCACTTTTTGTGAATAAAAATTCACTATAGGTGTTTGCTGTTACTAAATGTATCAGTGGCGGGTGCATGAAATTTTGCCGGGTTTGAATAAGACTCTATGTGGGGTTTGATTGATCCCTGAGATACGTGAAAGATGTAATTGATTGATTTATAAATTTAATGATATCTCTTATTCTAATTTGACATAAGTAATTATTATGAAGAATAATCGTTGCGAAAAGGAGACTTTAGTATGGGGTAAAGGCGACTTTTTGACTGAGTGTGCAAATTTGACACTTGCACGTCATCTTGGTTTTTGGCTTTTTGTTAATTATTTGTGCTGATCACTTAGTAAAAAGGCCCACTTGAGTGGGCCCGGTTGCATGAGTGGCGCAGTACTTAATGGTTATCTGGTCAGCTAGTTGCCGGCGCTGGCCTTGAGGCTATCATAGCCGCCACCATTGTAGACTTCCTGATAACCGGCTTTTTCCAGCGACTCTTTGGCAATACCTGAGCGGCGACCGCTACGGCAGTAAACAACTACCGGGGTGTCCTTGGCAATGCCCTGTTTGGCAAAGGCTTCGGCTATCTGTTCAAAGGGGATATTAACCGCCTCTGGCAGATGTCCCTCTGCATATTCCTCCGGGGTTCTGACATCCACCAGCATGGCGCCCTGGGCGACCTTGGTCAGTGCCACCTCGGGAACCATCTGCTCGGCGCGAACGCTGAGGCTCAGCAGTACAGCAAACAGCAGAGTGGTCAGCCACAGGAATTGGCGCTGGGTACGGGTTATTATCTTCACTTGCATTCCTTATTCAGTGGGCCTTGGCCTGTTCAGCCTCCGTTTTCATACCGAATTTACGCATCAGCATGCTGGCAGGACAAAAGCCGGTAAAAGCACTCTGAAACAGGTTAGCGCCAACAAACAGAGTTAGCCATACAAAATTGTGATGGACAGTGGCGGTTAACAGTAATGACAACATCACCATAAATCCGGCAAAGGCCATAGTGGCACGTTCTACAGACATTTTAAGCTCCTTTGGCCGCCTGGGCCTGGTTGATCACTGAGTCGATGCGCTTGCGCATCAGGGCATAGTAAAGTACAGGGATCACCACCAGCGTCAGCAGGGTGGAGATCAGGATCCCGAAGATAAGACTGATGGCCAGACCGTTGAAGATCGGGTCATCCAGAATAAACATGGCGCCAATCATGGCTGCCAGGGCGGTAAGCATAATAGGTTTGGCCCGCACGGCGCCCGAGTGAATGACCGCCTGTTCAAATGGCACTCCGGCAGCGGTTTCCTGGTTGATAAAGTCCACCAGGAGTATGGAGTTACGCACTATGATCCCCGCCAGCGCTATCATGCCTATCATGGAGGTGGCGGTGAACTGGGCGCCGAGCAAGGCGTGTCCCGGCATGACCCCGATAATGGTCAAGGGGATAGGCGCCATAATGATCAGCGGTACCAGATAGGAACGGAAGTGGGCCACCACCAGGAGATAAATGGCAATCATGCCGACCCCATAGGCCAGGCCCATATCACGGAAGGTTTCATAGGTGATCTTCCACTCGCCATCCCAGAGTACGCTGATGGCATCCAGACCATCGGGTTGGCTGAAATAATGCTGGTTGAAGCCAAGGCCACCTTCTGAGTCGATATCCGCCGCCATTTCAAACATGCCGTACAGTGGGCTGTCGAGCGGCCCGGCCATGTCGGCAATCACCATGATCATCGGGATCATATTCTTGTGAATGATGGGTGCGTCTATCTGCCCCTTGCGGATTGTCACCAATTCGGCCACGGGCACAGTGCCGCCATGGAGGCTGTCGAGGCGCAGGTTAAGCACTGAAGTCAAATCCAGTTTGTCGGCCTCCGGCAGTTCCAGGCGAATTGGCACAGGGCGTTTCTGCATTGGTTTATGCAGCACATTGATATCCTTGCCGCCGACAGCGGTGGCCACCAGATCCACTATGTTGGCGTAGGGCACGCCCAGCAGACTGGCCTTGCTGCGATCGATAAGCACCTGCCATTTCTGTTGTGCCGCCGGCAGGAAGATATCGATATCCACCACATCTTCGGTCGCATGGAACAGGGACTGCAGCTCTCTGGCCGCCTGCTGGCGAATATCCTGGCTGGGACCATAGACCTCGGCCACAATCGGCGACCACACAGGTGGGCCGGGGGGCACTTCCACTACTTTGACATTGGCGTTGAAGCCTTGGGCGATTTGCTGCAGCGGGCCACGTACTGCCAGGGCTATGCTGTGGCTGTCTCTGTCCCTGTGCTGTTTATCACTGAGATTGACCTGAATATCGCCAAGCTCCTGACTGTTGCGGACAAAGTAATGCCTGACCAGGCCGTTGAAGTTGATCGGGGCATGGGTGCCGGCATAGAGCTGCAGATGCTGCACTTCGGGTACAGTCACCAGATAATCGGATAAGGCCTTGAGGACTTTTTCCGTCTGCTCCACCGGCGTGCCTTCCGGCATATCCACCATCACCTGGAATTCGCTCTTGTTGTCGAAGGGCAACATCTTGAGCACCACCAACTGGCCGATGGGTAGGGCCACGGCCATTCCAATCAGCACAAACACGCCGGCGGCCATGCCTAGTCGGGCCTTGCGGCTCTCGAGGAATGGCTTGATAAGCCGGGTAAACAGCCTGAGCATCACAGGGCTGGCATTGTCGCTGTGCCCCTCGCCACCCTTGTGTCTGAGCAGTTTGTGGCTGAGCCAGGGGGTGACCACAAAGGCCACCGCTAGGGAGATCAACATGCCCATGCTGGCGTTGATGGGAATAGGGCTCATATAGGGGCCCATCAGCCCCGAGACAAATGCCATCGGCAGCAATGCCGCAATAACGGTAAAGGTCGCCAGGATGGTGGGGCCACCCACTTCATCCACGGCGGCGGGAATGAGTTCACTCAGGCTGCGTTTGCCCATGGCCATATGACGGTGGATGTTCTCCACCACGACGATGGCATCGTCCACCAAAATACCTATGGAGAAGATCAGTGCAAACAGGGATACCCGGTTGAGGGTAAACCCCCAGGCCCAGGAGGCGAAAAGGGTGATTGCCAGGGTAATGACAATAGCCACACCCACCACCAGTGCCTCGCGCATTCCCATGGTGAACACCACCAGGATAACCACAGCGGCGGTTGCAAAGATCAACTTGAAGATCAGAGTGTTGGACTTATCTGCCGCCGTTACGCCATAGTTGCGTGACACAGTGACATTGACATTGTCCGGAATAAGCAGGTTACGGCTCTTTTCCACCTTGGCAAGGATAGCATCGGCCACATCCACGGCGTTTTCACCTGGTTGTTTGCCTATGGCTAGGGTCACTGCCGGGAAGACGCCTTTAGCTTCTGCTTCGTCGCTGTGACCGTTCTGATGCCAGGCGCCATAGAGGGGGACATCGGCCTTGAGGCTGATATCGGCAATATCACTGAGGAAGACAGGGGCGGCCTTGCCTTGGCTGTCATTGTGCACCGCGACCACCAGTTGCTGCACATCCTCCAGCGAACGCAGGAACTGGCCGGTCTGCACCTTGATCTCCTGGTTATCCTGCACCAGAGACACAGGCATGGAGACCGCATTGTTGGCGCCCAGCGCCCGGTTGATGGCATCGAAGCTGACACCATAAAAACTCATTTTGGCCGGATTGATGCGCACATTGAGCACCAACTCATGGGATCCCATGGACTCGACATCTCGGGTGCCGGGAATGCGCTTGAGTTCGGTTTCGAGCCCATGGGCCACATGAGTCAGTTGCTGAGCCGAGACACTGGGATCCTCAGACCAGAGAGTCAGGCTGACAATGGGCACATCGTCTATGCCCATGGGTTTTATCAAGGGATCACCCACACCCGCGGCTCTGGGCAGCTTGTCCAGGTTGGAATAGATTTGATTGTAGAGTTTGACTATCGCCTCGTTGCGGGGCACACCCACCTCAAAGATGACGATGATCATCGCGCCATCGGGCTGCGAGAAGGAGTAGAGGGTATCTATGCCTTTTATCTGCGAGATCACCTCTTCTGCCGGCAGGGTAACCAACTGCTCGACTTCGGTCGGTGTGGCACCGGGGAAGGGGATAAACACATCGGCAAAGGTCACATCTATCTGAGGTTCTTCCTCCTTGGGAGTGACCATAATGGCAAACATCCCCAGCAACAAGCCCAGCAAGGCCAGAAGCGGCGTAATGGCACTGAGCTGGAAACTGGCGGCAATGCGGCCGGAGATGCCGGTGTTATTTTCGCTGTGATTAGCCATGAGTTCCCCTTACTTGGCCTGGCGCTGCTCGAGCAGCAACTGATAGGCGTTGGCGGCGACTATGTCTCCGGCTTCGAGTCCTGCCAGTATGGTCACGCCATCGTCACGCACATCACCCAGGCGTACCTGTTGCAGGACAAAGTTGTCGCCGCGCTTGAGGTAGACGGCCGACAGCTCATTGACGCTGTAAAGTGCTTCTTTGGGCAGTACTATCTCCTGGCGCTTTTCTATGGCAAAGCGCACCTTAACGAAACTGCCGGGCAATAGATCGCCTGTGTTGGCCGGTAGTGGCAGTCTCACCTGAAAGGCGCGGCTCTGCTCATCACTGAAACCAAAGACCTTGGGGGTAGTGACGTCAAAACTGCGACCATCGGCTAGGATAACCGTCATCTTTTCTGTGGCTTTGGCGGCCTGAAGAAAACGCTGCGGCAGCTGCATCACCACCCGCATCTCATCGTCGGCAAAACCGGACAGGAGCGGTTGACCGGGAGCGACTGTTTCTCCCTCTTCCACATGCCTGGCCGTGACTATGCCAGCATATGGCGCGCTGACGACTGTGTATTTCAGTGATTCCTTTGCCTGAATGCTCCTCGCTTTGGCGGCGCTGGCCGCTTGGGAGGCTGACTTGGCATTGGCTATGGCCTGATCCATTTGGCCGCGGGAAATCGCGCCCTTGGGAAACAGTTCCTGATAGCGCTTGAGCGTCAGCTGCGCTTCGGTATCCAAGGCTCTGGCTCTGGCGTATTCCGCCTCGGCCGCCGCCAGGGACGCGCCTTGCTCTTCACTGGTGATCTCAAGCAGCGCTGCCCCGGCGGGGACTCGGTCGTTGACATCAAAGTAAAGCTTGAGGATCCGTCCCGAGGTCTGGGCCGACACGGTTGCGGCCTTGACCGCCTCGAGCCTGCCATCCAGGGTCAGCAATTGGGAGTGCTCTGTCTGGCGGACAGTCACTGTGGCCGGCTCGGCTGCCTTAACGGGTTGAATGAGCAGCAGCGCGGGCAGTAACAGGGTCAATACTGGCGTTATTCTGGGCATGGAACTGTTCTCAAAAAAACATCTATGAGAAAATTCTAATGAATAAGGTGGTCGCCTGCAACTATTATTAGAAAAATATGATTAAATAAGAGGTGGCTTGAGTAACTGACTAGACCTTGAATACCCAGGCCAGAATATACACAGCCAAAATACAGATACGAAAACAGGCGGCCTTGGCCACCTGTTTATATTGAAAAATCCGTTTCAGGTTTGCGCTTCAAAAGTTCAGTCGTTGAGATAGTAGGTGAGGGTAGAGACGATTCGCACCTTCTTGATGTAAGGCGTATTACTGTCGCGATCGGAAATGGTGAAGGTGCCCTGGCTGGCTTGTTTGATCTTCCCAAGTACCGAGTCTGAATCTTTGGCAAACTTCTCGGCCACTTCACGGGCATTTTGGGTAGCCTCCTGCACCATGGCCGGCTTGATACTGTTGAGTTCGGTAAACAGGAATTCGGTGCGACTGTCATAGTCCTGACTGGCGATGGCTATGCCTTCTTTGGCCAGGGCCAGCAGCTTGTTACGGCTCTCAAGCAGCAGATCCACCTGGTGAGTATAAAGCGACACTGTCACTCGGGCTGCGTAGCGATACTTAACATTGGGATCGACATAACCCTGGGCTTGCCTGTCTTCTATGGAAGGCAGAGAGACAGAGATTTCACCCTTGTTGAAACCTTGCTGTTCAAGAAAGGCCGTCACTTTATCTGTTTTTTGTTGCACCGTCTGATACAAGGTGTTGAGATCATTATCCACCTCATTGAAGCGAATCGGCCAGATGGCGACGTTGGCCTTGACCTCGCGTTCAGCCAGACCTTTGACCGCCACGGTTCGCTCCATACCTTTCATTGCCAGCAGGCTGTTTCCAATACTGGTGCCAAGCAGCAGTAAACCGGCGCAAATAAAACCCCCAAGCAACAGGGCCGCCAGAGAATAATTTTTACTCATTTCGAAATCCTTTTGTGACATAGGAGAGGTACGAAGTACGCCTTATATCCGGCCCTGTAAGCCAGCCGATGCAGCGCAATTTACACCTTCCATAAGATAACCAAGCCTTGGCGAGAATGCATCTGTAAGCTTGAATGTTGCCTGAACAACTTGCTGTTAATCAACAAAAAAGCCGCCCCGAAGGGCGGCCTTGTCAGCTTAAACTCGTTGGAGCCTTGGCTCAGAATTGATAGCTGTACTGTACTGAGTAGTACACAGCGTTGGAGCGGGTACCGGCAGTGATATAGTTACCGCCGATTGGCTCGAGTGGCGCCAATACGGCACTCTCTTCCAGTACAGTGACATCCTGGCCACGAACAAAGGCAACGCCCATGTCGATGGCAGAGTTGGGGCTCAGCTGGTAGCTGGCACCTGCGGTATACCAGTTACGATCCGAATCCGGGATGGAGATGGAGCTCAGGCTATCCACTACGCCTTTGTCGTGCATGAAACCGGCGCGAACCGTCCACTTGTCGGACACTTGATAGGTGGCTCCTACGCTGAACAGCCAGGAGTCATCCCACTTGTAGTGCTTCAGCGCTGAATCTGGCACTGCTACGGCGCCGCCAATGCTGCCGTCTTTCACTGTGATCTGGTCAAAGTCACCCCAGGTAGACAGCTGCGCTGTGTAGTGCAGGGCAAACTTTTCGGTGATTTGATGGAAACCGGCAATCTGGAAGATGTCTGGCAGTGGAATGGTTATCTTGTCAAATTCAACCATGGCACCAGCCTGAGTGCTGAATGTGCTGATATCACCTTCGGCATCAAACTCAGGACTGATTCGGTAGCTCACGCCCCAGCGGTTGTTCTTGTCCAGCTCAAATACCGCACCAACAATACCACCGATAGCCCAGCCATCGGCGTCAACATTCACCAGATCCGTATGTACCAACTCGCCATTGGGACCCAGCGGCAGGTTGCCGTTACGGGTCAGTTTGCCCTGACCGTAAATTATGTCCAGGCCGGCACCCAGACTCAGGTACTCGTTGACTCGGTAGGAAAGGCTACCGTTGAGGTTGATGGTGGTGACTTCTGTGTTACCCAGGAGGTCCACAGGTGCAACCATCTTGGGTGGCAACCCCGGTGCAGAAGGCAGATCTATCATGTTGTTGGCCAGTGCACTGGTATCTGTACCTGTACCGAAGTTACTGAAAGCAGCAACCCCGAAGGCCCATTTGTCACTCAATGGCTGGATATAGTAGAAGTTGGGGATCACCTTGGCATCGGCGGCATCGTGCTCGCTGCCATAGCTGCTACCCATACCGTTGGCCAGCTTGATGTCTTTAACATCAACATCGATATCGGCGTAGGTCAGGCCCATGGACAGCGCCTTGCTATCAAACAGTGCCATGGCGGCCGGGTTACGGGATAACACGGATGCGTTATCTGCAATCACGGCATCACCGGCAAAGGCACGGCCGATACCTGTGGCTGATTGGCTGTTGAGCTGGAAACCGGCTGCCAGGGTCTGGCCACTGACCAGCGCTACTGAAACCGCGATAAGAGTCTTGTTGAAATACTTCATTATTATCTTCTCTTTTATGTTTGCAGGTTGGCTGTCAGTCTCTAATACCCCACAGACACCCGCTTATTCGTCCAGTGCATCTTATGGACGCCCCATAGCGCCAACAACTCCGACCAGATGTGAAGTTTTGTAATATTTTGGTTAATTTCTGCGAATGTGCTGCGAACGTGCGATGAACTTCAAAATGCAGGCCGAGCCGGAAAAGCAGCAATAGCTGAATAGTGGCTGGTTGAAGATGACAAGCCCGTGTGTTGCTAAGCTGTAAAATCGGGTGAAACAATAAATTACAAACTGGCGGTGCGTTTGGCGTACAAGTGTACGCCAAACGCCAGGGCGGGCAATTGAAAGCTGAATTTACGAGCTTAGAGGCTCTGTTCGAAGCGACTGAATTGTGTCTGTGTAGCCTCGGATGGCGGCGACAAACGGCTCACTACAACCCCGGCCAGGGTGGCCAGAATGAATCCAGGCAATATTTCATAGAGGGCGAAGATACCGCTTTCCAATTGCTTCCAGATGATTACTGTCAAGCCGCCAACTAGGATGGTGGCAATGGCGCCGTTGCGGCTGTAGCCACGCCAAAACAGCGACAGGATCACTACAGGGCCGAAGGCGGCACCGAAACCGGCCCAGGCATAGCTCACCAGACCCAGTACGCTTGCTTCCCGATCCAGGGCAACAACCACTGAGATAATGGCAATGGCCAACACGCCGATACGACCGACCAACATCAGCTCCTTGCTTGAAGCCTCGGGCCTGAGCCACTTACGGTAGAAATCTTCGGTGATCACGCTGGAACACACCAGCAGTTGCGAGTCTATGGTGCTCATGATGGCCGACAAGATAGCGGCGATAAGCAGACCACCAATCCAGGGGTTAAAGGCGACTTGAGTCAAATGGATAAACACAGTTTCCGGATTCTTGAGCGGCTCGTCGGCAAAATAGAGCGCGCCGGCAATGCCAGTCGCCAGGGCGCCGATCAGGGAGACAAACATCCAGCTCATGGCGATGCGGCGCGAAACCGGCAGATCCTTGACACTGTTAATCGCCATAAAGCGCGACAGAATATGGGGCTGTCCAAAGTACCCCAGCCCCCAGGCCAGAGCCGACAGCAGGCCTATCAGGGTCAGCTTATCGCTCCATAACGACAGCATAGCCGGGTCCAGGGCATCCAGGCTCTTGTGACTCTCTGGATGGGTAAACATGCTGACCGGGACTATCAACAGGGCTATCAACATCAAGCAACCCTGGAAGAAGTCTGTCCAGCTGACGGCAAAAAAACCGCCGACAAAGGTATAGGCCACTATCACCGCGGAACCTATCAGCAGCGCCGTCAGGTACTCGAGGCCAAAGACATTGCTGAACAGCACCGCGCCGCCCACCATGCCGGAGGAGGCGTAGAAGGTGAAAAACAGTAATATGGTGACGGCGGAAACCAGTTTCAGGAGGCCACCCTCGTCGTTGAAACGCTTCTCAAAAAAGTCCGGCAGCGTGAGAGCATTGTCAGCCATCTGGGTATAGATCCGCAGGCGTTTGGCCACCAAAAGCCAGTTAAGCCAGGCGCCCAGTAACAGACCTATTCCCATCCAGGCTTCGCCCAGACCGCCGAGATAGACGGCGCCGGGCAAACCCAGCAGCAGCCAACCGGACATGTCGGAGGCGCCGACACTGAGAGCGGTCACGGCCGGGCCCATCTTGCGACCGCCGAGAATATAGTCATCGACCGAATCGGTCGCCTTGTAGGCCCAAAGACCTATCCCCATCATCAGAGCCAAATAGCCCAGAAAAGTTATCATTACCGGGGTTTCAATATGCATGCTGGTTTACACTTTTGTGTTGTTGTTTGGCGCGGATACTAGCAAAAGTTT
The DNA here is from genome assembly GCF_043103185.1 of Shewanella sp. YQ_9. NCBI lineage: Bacteria > Pseudomonadati > Pseudomonadota > Gammaproteobacteria > Alteromonadales > Shewanellaceae > Shewanella > Shewanella sp. YQ_9. Next base: position 51,945 of record NZ_JBICJO010000033.1, on the reverse strand, counting down.
GCCAAAGCGCCCAATGTTGACAGATTATGTGAGGCAGATCTGACCAGTCCCGGCAAGTGTTCGCCGGGAGATTTGGCAAGCAAAGAACCGCGATACCTTAGATAAAGCTCTGTTTTATTTCTTCTTTAACAGCGTCTAGGTCCTGAGGATATTCGGCTACCAACACCAGGTAAGCTGAGTCGGTTTTTATCGCCTCTCCCCGGTATTCGCTGTCAGCAAAGGCCTCGGCCAGCATCACCCTGTGCTCAGGGGGCACAATAAACACTGTTACCTTGCCTTGTTCACCGGCCAATACCAGGTGAATACTCTCAATTCCCTGAAAATCGCAGAAGGTGCTGTAAAACACCCGTCCCGGTTGGCTGTTGAATCTGGCACTGCCCAACCCCTTGAGCGATGCGAGCTTGGCATTGACCGCCTGATAAGAGATATCGGCATCACTGGTCATGGCGATGGTTTCATGGCGGACATGGGCGAGGGCGTGTTGTCCTAAATCCACCGGCCCCTGGCGCCAGAGACTGAAACTGACTCCGGCAACAAAAGCGACGGAGGCCGCCATCGCCAGCATCCAGCCGGTGCGTTTGCGTTGGGCGTGATGCACGGCCAGCTGCTGTTTCAGTAGCAGTTTTTCGCTCAGATCTTCGGCCACAGGAATTCTGAGCGCCTGACTTATTTTGCCATCGAGAGCCTTGAGTTCGGCGACAAACGCCTGATTGTCCTCGCTCTGGCTGAGGGCCTCGAGAAACTCGGGATCCTGATTATTGGGGTCGCCATAGGCCTGGCGGCGAAACTTCAGCTCATCCATTGGATTGACCTCTGACCTTGGAGTGTTCCAGTGCTTCTTTTAACTGATTTCTGGCCCGAAACAAGCGGGTCATGACAGTATTTCGGTTTAGATCCAGCAATTGGGCAATTTCATCGCCACTGAATCCGGCTATCAGCTGTAATAACAAAGGCTCCCGATACTCGGGTTCCAATTGGGCGATTTGACGCCTGAGCAGATAGTGCTCGGCATGATCTTCCTGGCTCTGGGAACCGGGATCTTGCCAATGCTCTTCGCCGATATCGGCATAATCAAACTGTTTACGCTCAAAGCGGCGGGCATTTTCCCGCCGTAAAATAGTGATTAACCAAGCCTTGGCCGCTTTGTCATCTTTCAAAGAATCCAGCGAGCGCCAAGCCCGGAGAAAAGTTTCCTGGGTGATATCTTCGGCCACATGACGGTCGCCGCAAAGCCAGAAGGCGTAGCGGTAAATATCGGTATGCAACGCCCGGACCAGGCTATCGTAACGTCTTTGTTTATTCAGCATGTCAGAAATGACCGCGTCATCAGACTTTTTCTTTCGCCAGCTATCGAACATTTTCCATGCTTGTTTTATTTTTGTTGCCGCTAAGCTTAATGGCCTTGGGGGCATTCTGGCAAATACCATGAGTGTAAAATCGGTTGCAAGCCTGATTTAGCCTGGATTTCAGCACGCTTGGCGGTAAAAGTGATGGCCGAAATATCGGGATAAGGGTAAACACACTGTTGAAAATGGAGGGAAACAGTTGGTTGAAAAGTCTGCTGTTAAAGGCCTGAGAGGGGAAATGGTAACGGCAGGCGATACCCAGACGGGCACTCAGCCATAGCGAATAGACGCTATGGCTGAAGCAGTCGATTAAGGGTTTAGTGGCGCCAGCACTGAGGCCGCATCGGCGGCGTTGGAGCACTGACTCTTGAAGCGCTCAAAGGCCTGCAGCAGCGCCGGGAAATGCTGACCGGGATCGCCGCCTTGTCTGCCATAGCGGCTGGCCTGAATCTTGGCGACCACGGCGGCCAACTCAGGGGCCAGTTGAGGCAGTTCATCGAGTGTGACGCTATGGCCTGTGATATCACTGAGTTCCTGCTGCAACGCCTTGAACACCTGGCTCAAGTCCCCTTGCTGACAAGCCTGGCTCAATCCCGGCTGGGTTTGGCTTGTTTGAGCTTGCAACACTGTTGCCGGAGCGGTCGGAGCTTGCTGCCTGCGGGCCTTTAGCCACAACACACAGGTGGCCAGCCACAGCGACGCAAACAGGGCCGTCAACCAAGGCCAGAAACCTGCGCTACTGCCGGGCTCCTGCGCAGGTTGGTTGATGGTTGGTTGTGGCATATCGGCGGCGGGGGCCACCTGGATAGTGCGCGCCGGCAGTAGGGCGAACTCCTGCTGTTTCAAATGCGGATTCCACCAAGGCACCTTGATCTCCGGCAGGGTATAGCTCCCCGGCTTCGAGGGCACTATGGCAATGGTCTGGGTCAGTTGCGATACCAGTTGGTTGTCGCGAACGAAGGTCTTGCGCTGCGCCTTTTCCGGATAGCTCTTGAGATTGTCCGGCAAGCTCAGTTTCAGCTCTGGCAGGCTGGTTTCATCGGCATTGGATGCCAGCAGTGTCAGGTTGCGGGTAATAGGGCGACCCACTTCAAAAGTCTGCTTGTCGTCCCATTCCTCTTTGAGCATCACCAGATCCGATATCAGCCAGTCGCCGTGATATTCGGCCGGGATGGGCTTGATGCTGACCAGCATGCTGTCACTCTGGGCTTGCATGGGGCGACTTTCCTGAAAGGCGAACATGCCTCGTCTTGGGGTATCGACCAGCACATCGCCAGAGAAGTTGGCACCGGAAATCGCCAGCTCGCCGGGTTCATCGGCTATGATGCCGTAGCTGCGTTCTATCACCCGAAAACGGCGGCCGTTGACGATTTCACTGCTTTCTTTATCCTCGCCGAGCTGTTTTATCTGGGCGCCGCTGATAGAGGGGGCCGACAACACCCCACGCTGCAGCTCAACGGCCAGAAAGAGTTTTACCTTGTAGGTGAGCAGTTGGCCGACATAGGCCTCCTTGGCCGAGATACTGGTACGCAGGAACAGGTTTTTTTGCGCCTCGGGGCGACTACCTGCCGGCATCACCTTCAATTCGATGGCATCGCTGCTGATGCCATCGATACTCAGGGCCGGAATAGTAACCTGGCCGGTGGTTTTTGGGGCCAGCATCACTTGCCAGCGGGTTTCCTTGCGGGCATCAAAATTGATGATCTGGGTACTGCGACTGACGCTGGTGCGGCCGACGATAAAGTCTTTCAATAGGGCCGAGGTGTCCAGTGCCTGGGCTTCGAGTTCATCATCTGCCACCACGGACAGCATAAAGTACTCGCTCTCGGTCACGGGATTGCGATCGACCGAGGCTTGAAGCTGTGTCAGTGCCAGTGCCTTGAGCGGCAGCAGGCACAGAAGCAATAGAGGAATAAGTCTAGTTACCACTGTTCATTGTCCTTGGGTGTCTCGCCGCGCTGGCGGCGTTTTTGATACTCGAGTTGCATCTTGTTGCGCAGCAAAGTGGCCGGGTCATCCACCAATGCCTTCAGCGCCCGCTCCATTTCAGGGGGCAGGGGCTCGGTGTCCTCGAGTGACGAGGCGGCAACTTGTGCCTTAATCTGTTCATCACTTTGCTCATCGTTTGGCCCTTCTTGTTGCTCGGCAAGGCTCGCCGAGTTAGCCTTGTCGGCATCAGTCTCTGAGCCATCCTGCTTAGCTGCACCGTTTTGACCTGCAGCTGCGCTTGACTCATTTTGCGACTCTTGCTCTTGCGGCAAAGAAGCCTGCATCTCAGGCTCAGAGCCTGCGCCAGTGTTATCCTCGGCATTTTGCGGGTTCTGATCGCCTTTGGCGTCCTTCTCGGCGGCATTGTCAGCATCATTTCGCTGCGAGTCGGCAGTGGAAGGCTCGCTATTCTCTTTGTTAGCGTCTTTATCTGAGCCCTGGTGCGAGTCCTTGCTTGAGCCCTGGTCGGCTTGGCTGTCTTGGCCTTGCTCTTTGTCCTGGTTTTGGCCCTGGCCCTGGCTGTTGTCACCCTGGGCGCTGTCCTGACTGCCCTGACTCTGATCCTTGCCGGACTGAGAATTCTGTTGTTGATCGTGCTGGCTTTGATCCTCTTGTTTATCCTGGCTCTGTTGATCTTGTTGCTGCTCTCGCTGCTTTAGCAAGGATTCCGCCAACGCCTTATTGTCAATGGCATCCTGCATATCGGGCACTTGTGTCAGGGCGTCACTGTAGCGCTTGATGGCTTCTTCATATTGGCCAAGCTGCATCAGGGCATTGCCTTGGTTGTATAAGCCTGTGGTACTGTCATCTTGTTCGAAGGCTTGCAGTGCGCCTTGATAGTCACCGCCGCGGTAGCGGGCGCTGCCTTGCCAGGCCGGGTCAACAAACTTGTCGGCGGCAGTGGCAAAATCCTCTTGCTTGAATGCCTGCATACCCTGCTGATCCCGGGTTTGCCAAAGGTCATCCCAGCCGCTTGCCTGGCTAGGTGGGCTGACAAGCAGGCCAAGACTCAAGGGCAGCACCAGCACCGGCAGCCCGCTGCGAAAGCTCAAGAGCAGCGGCAACAACAGCAAGAATGCCAGATAGGGGCCAAGGTCGACCCAGGTATCGCCGGCAAGATCTGTTTCTGTGGCATCCGAGCTGGTGGCGAGCCACTGCTGCAGCGTTTGCAGATCCTTGCCGTCGTTGCTGTAGGGCACCAAAATGCCGTTCCCGGCACTCGCCAGCTCGCTGAGCATTCCAAAATCGGTGGCTGGTACTACCACTTCATTTCGGCTGTCCTTGAGCAGTTGCCCATCCGGCAGCCTTATCGGTGCACCCTGGGATGAACCTATTGCCAGAATGCCCAAGCGGTAGTGACTGCCCTCAATCGCCTGTTTGGCGGCATTGAGCTGACGGCTGCCGACGCCATCTGTCATCAATATGATATCGCCCTGCAGGTGGCCGCCCTGGCTGAGCAGTTCCTTGGCTTTCTCCAGCGCTGCGGCCAAATTGGAGCCGCGCACTGGCATGATGGCCGGGCTCAAGGTTGGCAATAGATTGAGCAGGGTGTTGCGATCCCGGGTCAAGGGGCTGATGACAAAGGCGTCACCCGCGTAGGCCAGCAGGGCGGTTTCCCCCTCATTGAGTTGCTCCAGCAGATCCGTGGCGCGGAACCTGGCCTGGGTTAAACGGTTGGGGGCGGCGTCTGTGGCATACATGGACAAAGACATATCCATCACCAGCACCCGTCCTGTGCTGCTGGCAAATACCGGCAGGGGTTTCTTGTAAAGAGCCGGGCCGCTTAAGGCCAGTACTGCCACCAACCAGGCCAGACCAAGCCAGGGCAGGCGGTTTCGGCGGCTTTTGCTGCCTTGGGTCAACAGCAGTGGCGCCAGATGCGGCGCAATATAACGATCCCAGTCAGATTGGCCCGCTTGACGGCGACTTTGCAGCACTAACAGCAATGCCAGTGGCAGTAAGGCCCACAGCCATTCGGGACGGATAAAGTGCAAACTCATGATTTCCTCCCCCAAGGCCCTGGCCAGACGCTGAGCAACAGGCTTTGCAGCTGCAATAGTACGCTTAGCGTCAGCGCCAGTCCCAGCGGCCAGTAAAACAGCTCGGATTGCGGCCGGTAACTGAGGGCGTCACGGCTGACGGGCTCCAGCTTGTCGATTTCCTGATAGATCTGCTCCAGTTCTTCGGTATTCCGGGCACGGAAATAGCGCCCCTTGGTGGCATCGCTTATCCGTTGCAGCTGAGCTTCATCCAGATCCATCGAGGGGTTGACCCGCTCACGGCCAAACAGGGTGCGACGCTCCATCACATCGGCGCCCACACCTATGGTGTAGATGGTGATGCCGCGCTTGGCGGCAATAGCGGCGGCCTGATCCGGCACTATGCTGCCGGCATTGTTGGAGCCGTCAGTCAAGAGCACCAACACCCGGTTGCTGTCTTTGACCTTATCGAAGCGTTTTACCGCCAGAGCAATGGCATCACCAATGGCGGTCTGTTTGCCTACCAGGCCGATTTGGGCTTCCTTGAGATACTGAGCCACAGAGCGTCTGTCCTGAGTCAGTGGCGCCTGCAGGTAGGCGGCATCGGCAAACAATATCAGGCCGATACGATCGCCGGCGCGGCGCTCGATAAAGTCGCTGACCACTTTCTGGATCAGGGTGAATCTGTCTACCGCCTTGCCATCGAGCACCATGTCTTCAATTTGCATACTGCCGGAGAGATCCACCGCCAGCATCAGATCCCGCCCCTCGGTGGGCAGCTCTATGGGATCGCCAAGCCACTGTGGCCGGGCGATGGCCAGCAGCAACAGGCACCACAGCAGCCAGAGACTCAAGGGCGCTCTGCGTTTGCTTTGTTGCTGCTCGCGGGCATGGGCATCGACGCCGGGCAGTTGCAGTTGCCCGCCGCTGTTGACGGCGGGGCGATAGGCTAGCAGCAGCGGCAAGGGAATAAGCAGCAGTAACCAGGGCCAATGGAGAGTCAGCATCTTGGCTTGCCTCCCTTGGCAAAGTGTTTGGGCGCGCACTTGAGCCAGCAAACACAAAGCGCCCGCAACTCGGTGGGGGCAGCGCTCGGTTGGCTGCGGTATTGGTTTTCGAGCAAAGAGGCGAAGCGACCACGCTGCTCGGCTGGCAGTGCGTTATCCAGATACTCGGCCCAGGATTTACCGCTGAGTCCGGCCACCTGGGTGCGCTCACCATAGCTGATGGCGGTGCGTTTCAACAATGCGTTCATCTTGGATAGCAGCTCCGGGTCCTGGTCCTGCAGCTGTGTCAGTTCAGTCATGGCGGCTTGAGCCACCGCCTTGTGAGCCTTGGTTGCCTGCAGGCGCCGATAGCCAAAGAATGCCGCGGCGCCAAGCAGTAACAAGGCCAGCAGCATCAGCAGCCAAATACCGGGAGCCGGAGGCCAAAAGGGCACCTCGGCCGGCAGTTGAATATCCTTGAGCGCACTCAGCGCCGGATTGGCTTGATTGGGATTCATCTTAACAGTGTCAATTGTTGATTGAGGCGCCGGCCGGCATCCAGAGTGCGAACCGGGACCTTGAGTTGTTGCATCAGGGTATCAAACTGCGCCAGGTTGGCGCGCTGACGACCGAGCCAGGCATCATAACCGCTGCGATCCAGGATCAGGCTGCGGCCCGACTCCCGTACCGGCAGGGCAAACTGCCGCGGCAGCTCGAGTGTGCCTTGGCGCATGGGATCTGTTACCACAAAGGCCGCCAGCTCGCAGTGGCGTTTGAGTTCCGACAGCGCCTGCTGACATTCGCTGCCAAAACCGTTGCCGTCTGTGATTATCCAGATAAGGGAGCCGGGTTTGGCCAGTCTTGCCAGACGCTGACAGGCCTGGAGCATTAACGCCTGACCATCTTCATGGGGGCTGTCCAGCGCTTCGAGCTGCGACTTGTGTACCGCCACCAGCGCCGATATCAGTGCCAGGATCCCCTGGTTGCGTGCTCTTGGCTTAAGCTCTCTGTGGGCGCTATCGCCCACCACCAGCGCGCCGAGACGGTCGCCCTGCATGATGGCATTCCAGCCCAAGGTCGCTGCCAGATGCGCCGCCTGTACCGACTGCAATAGCAGCTGGGAGCCGAAATAGAGGCTGTGCTTCATATCCACCAACAGCAGAATAGGGCGCTCACGCTCCTCGACAAACAGCTTGGTATGCGCCTTGCCGGTGCGGGCGGTGACCCGCCAGTCTATGGTGCGGACATCATCGCCCTGTTGATAGTGGCGCACTTCGGCAAATTCCATGCCGCGGCCCTTGACCAGGCTGGCTCTGTGACCGGCCATGGCCGCGCGGGCTTTTCCCTGCCGGTCACCCAGAGCGCGGGCGATATTCTGGCAGGCAAGCAGCTCGGCCTCACACAGGTGGAGGCCGTCGGCGAACAGTGGCAGTGAAGAGTCTGTTGCTGCGGCTTTCATCAGGGAACGGCCACCTGATTGAGCACATGGTCAATCACCTGATCGCGGCTGACCCCTTCGGCCTGCGCCTGATAACTCAGCAGCAAACGGTGGCGCAGTACATTGGGCACCACGGCTTGAATATCTTCAGGGGAGACAAAGTCACGTTCATATAACCAGGCACGGGCGCGGGCGCAGCGCTCGATGGATTGGGTCGCCCGCGGGCTGACACCGTATTCCAGCCACTTGGCAAGCTGGTCGCTGTAGCGCTGAGGCTGACGGGTCGCCATCACCAAGTCGACAATATAACGCTCCAGCGGTTCGGCCAGATACAGCTCCAGCGCCTGCTCCCGGGCGAGGAACACTTCCTGCTGGCCTATGGGAGTGACTTTCTCCATGCCGTGGGTCTTGGCTTCGCTGCGGGACAAACGCAGGATCTCAAGCTCAGTGTCTGCCTCCGGGTAATCCAGGTTCAGGTGCATCAGGAAGCGATCAAGCTGGGCTTCCGGCAACGGGTAGGTGCCCTCGTTTTCCAGCGGGTTTTGGGTCGCCATCACTAAAAACAGCGGCGGTAACTTGTAGGAGTGCTTGCCCACTGTCACCTGACCTTCGGCCATGGCTTCCAAAAGGGCCGACTGCACCTTGGCCGGGGCGCGGTTGATTTCATCCGCCAGAATAAGGTTATGAAATATCGGCCCGGCCTCAAATTCAAAGGTCGCGGTTTGGGCGCGATAGATGTCGGTGCCGGTCAAATCGGCCGGCAGCAGGTCCGGGGTAAACTGAATGCGATGAAAGTCGCCCTCAATGCCATCACACAGCGCTTTAACGGCCCGGGTCTTGGCCAGCCCTGGTGGTCCTTCCACTAGCAGGTGGCCATCGGCTATCAGAGCGATAAGCAGGTTTTCGGTCAAAATTGGCTGACCTATGATCACTTGATCCAGATAGGTCCGCAGTGCATGAAATCGACTCAAAGGCATGATGCTACTCGTTTTATTTTAAGGCCCAACTATAGACAGCGCTTATGGTAAAGAATTCCCTGCGCCCTTGGCTAGTGTTAAAAAAACAAACAGGTGTTTAAAACCGGCCAACAAGAAGTTAGAATCAGATCACACTTTTAATGGTCAGACCTGTTTAGGGCAGTACGGGTCTCTTATGGAAAAACAATAAAGCGCAGTGTCAGGGCCATTTTCGGCGTGTGCTGCTTAATAAGAGGGTGACAAATGAGTGACAGACAACAGGTAACCAATGCCAGGGGCGAGCGGATTGCCATAGTGGCTGGTCTGCGTACCCCGTTCGCCAAACAGGCGACGGCGTTTCACGGCGTGTCGGCGCTGGATATGGGCAAGATGGTGGTCAATGAGCTGCTCAGTCGCAGTGAATTGGACCCCAAACTGATTGAACAGCTTGTCTATGGCCAGGTCGTACAGATGCCGGCCGCGCCCAATATTGCCCGTGAAATTGTCCTGGGTACCGGCATGAATTTGCACACAGATGCCTACAGTGTTACCCGTGCCTGTGCCACCAGTTTTCAGTCCACTGTCAATATTGCCGAGTCGATCATGACGGGCAATATCGAAATAGGCATAGCCGGGGGCTCGGATTCCTCCTCTGTGCTGCCTATCGGGGTGTCCCGCAAGTTGGCCCATGCCTTGGTCGATCTCAATAAGGCCCGTACCCTGGGACAGAAGTGGAACATAGTTCGCCGTCTGGGGTTTAAAGATCTCTTGCCAGTGCCGCCTGCGGTGGCCGAATATTCCACCGGCCTGTCCATGGGGCAAACCGCCGAGCAGATGGCCAAGAGCCACGGCATCAGCCGCGCCGATCAGGACGCGCTGGCCCACCGCTCTCATACCCTGGCGAGCCAGAGCTGGAATGAAGGCAAGCTCAAGGATGAAGTCATGGTGGCTCATGTGCCGCCCTACAAGAGTTTTATCGAGCGTGACAACAATATCCGCGACAACTCGTCCCTTGAGTCTTACGCCAAACTCAGACCTGTATTCGACCGCAAGCACGGCAGTGTCACCGCCGCCAACAGTACCCCGCTGACCGATGGCGCCTCGGCGGTGATCCTGATGAGTGAAGGTCGAGCCAAGGCCCTGGGTTACACCCCTATTGGCTATATCAAGAGCTATGCCTTCAGCGCGATAGATGTTTGGCAAGACATGCTGATGGGGCCATCCTACGCCACGCCACTGGCGCTGAAACGCGCCGGTATGCAGCTCGAAGATCTGACCCTGATAGAGATGCACGAAGCCTTTGCCGCCCAGACTTTGGCCAATATGAAGATGTTTGCCTCGAAGAAGTTTGCCGAGGAAAAACTCGGTCAGAGCCGCGCCATTGGTGAAATTGATATGAGCAAGTTCAACGTACTCGGCGGCTCGCTGGCCTATGGTCATCCGTTTGCGGCCACGGGTACTCGCTTGATAACTCAAGTGTGTAATGAACTGAAGCGCCGCGGTGGCGGTACGGGGCTGACAACCGCCTGTGCGGCCGGTGGTCTGGGTGTGGCAATGATAGTGGAAGTGGAGTAATTGCAGATGGAAAACAGCAACAAGAGTTTTAGCCTCAGCCGCCGCGACGACGGCATTGCCATTCTTTCCATGGATGTACCCGGCGAAAGTATGAATACCCTCAAGGCCGAATTCGGCCCTGAGATTAGCGCCTTACTGAGCGAAATCAAAGCGGACAGCAGTATCAAGGGCTTGGTGATCATTTCAGGCAAGCCAGACTCCTTCGTGGCCGGCGCCGATATCTCCATGCTCGATGCCTGTCAAAGCGCCGCCGATGCTCGCGAGCTGTCGAGCTCAGGGCATAAGGTGTTTGCCGAACTGGAAGGGCTGAAAATTCCAGTGGTGGCAGCCATTCACGGCGCCTGTCTCGGTGGCGGCCTCGAGCTGGCACTGGCTTGCCATCTGCGGCTGTGCAGTGACGACAAGAAAACCATGTTGGGGGTGCCGGAGGTTCAGCTCGGTCTGCTGCCGGGCGGCGGTGGTACCCAGCGTCTGCCACGCCTGGTGGGGATCACCACAGCGCTGGATATGATGCTTACCGGTAAACAGGTTCGCCCCAAGCAGGCGCTGAAGATGGGGCTGGTGGACGATGTGGTGCCCAAGTCGATTCTGCTGGAGGCGGCGGTTGAACTGGCATTGGCTGGCAAAGCCAAGCGCGGTAAAGGCAAAAATAATAAACCTATGATGAACAAGCTGCTCGAAAGCAACGGCTTTGGGCAGAAAATCATCTTTGATCAGGCTCGTAAACAGGTTGCCAGAAAAACCCAGGGTAACTATCCGGCGCCGGACAAGATCATCGACTGTGTGCGGGTGGGGATGAGCCAGGGGATAGAGGCAGGTTTGGCCACCGAGGCGCGCCATTTCGGCGAGCTGGTGATGACGCCCGAGTCGGCGGCGCTGCGCTCCATCTTCTTTGCCACCACAGAAATGAAAAAGGAAACCGGCGCCGAAGGTGCTGAGCCGAGTCCGGTTCACAAGGCTGTAGTGCTCGGCGGAGGCCTGATGGGCGGCGGTATCGCCTCAGTGACCACTACCAAGGCCAAAATTCCGGTGCGGGTCAAGGATATCAGTGAGCAGGGACTCAGCAATGCGCTGGGCTATGCCTATAAGTTGCTGGATAAGGGCGTCAAGCGTCGGCATATGACCCCGGCGGTGCGCGATAAGCAGATGGCCTTGATGACGACGACTACAGACTATGTTGGGGTAAAGGATGCTGACATAGTGGTCGAGGCGGTATTTGAGGATCTCAGCCTCAAGCATCAAATGGTGCGGGATATCGAGCGCGAATGCGGTGAACACACTATTTTTGCTTCCAACACCTCGTCTCTGCCCATAGGTCAGATTGCCGAAGCCGCCGCCAGGCCGGAAAACGTCATCGGCTTGCATTACTTCTCGCCGGTAGAGAAGATGCCGCTGGTGGAAGTGATTGCTCACGACAAGACCTCCCCCCAGACGATAGCCACCACAGTGGCCTTTGCCCGCAAACAGGGCAAGACACCTATAGTGGTGAAAGACGGCGCCGGTTTCTATGTTAACCGTATTCTGGCGCTCTATATGAATGAAGCGGCGCAGCTGCTGCTTGAGGGCAACAGTGTCGAGAGCCTGGATAAGGCGCTGGTGAAGTTTGGTTTCCCGGTCGGCCCTATCACTCTGCTCGATGAAGTGGGTATCGATGTGGGCGCCAAGATTTCGCCGATACTCGAAAAAGAGTTGGGTGAGCGTTTCGCTGCCCCCTCTGCCTTCGATAAGCTGCTCGCCGATGACCGCAAGGGGCGCAAGAACGCCAAGGGCTTCTATCTCTACGGTCCCAAAGCCGGCAAGAAGAAGGAAGTGGACAAGAGTGTTTATCAGGTGCTGGGGATAGCGCCGGGTGTTGGCGCCGAAAATGCCAACCTGGCAGAGCGCTGTGTGGTGCAGATGCTCAATGAAGCGGTGCGGTGTCTGGAAGAGGGCATCATAGCCTCTGCCCGCGACGGGGATATTGGCGCCATCTTCGGCATTGGCTTCCCGCCTTTCCTCGGTGGGCCTTTCCACTATATAGACACCATGGGCGCCGATCAGTTGCTGGCCAAGCTGGAACGCTTCCAGAGCCGCTTCGGCGACAGATTCGCCCCGAGTGAATTGCTCAAGACCATGGCCGCAGAAGGACGACGCTTCTTCGACTGACACTGATTGGAATGGCTGTTCTTCGAATCGCCTTTGAGTAACAGCACTTTGAATAACAGTGCTTTGAGTTACAGCGCTTCGAATAACAGTGCTGCTTTACTGTAAAAGCGGCCTCAGGCCGCAACCCTCCAACCACGCCCCGGTAAGGCAGTAAATCACCGGGGCGTTTTTTTATAGAAGCTTGGGAAGTCCCGCTCTTGGCAACCAAGGTGGCAAAGCTCAGGGAAGAGCGAGGATCCAATCCAATATGAGTGGGTCGCTATGCTTATCAATGAGCAGAATGCTGATGTCAATCTGGCATCAGATACAGGGCGATGCCGCGTTTAATGAGCTGAAAGCCTGTCCACTGGATAAGTCAGCCTTGGCAGAGGTTTTCTGGCCTTGATAAAGGCAAACTGCCTACACGCTTTATCCAGTCAGCTTATCGGCTGTTTCCATGGTGAGCCGGCCTCTGTGGCTTGGCGGGATTCGCCGTAAGCCACAGAAGCTGGGTTAATGTTGACTCAGAGCTTGAATACTTCCATCCTGGCTTTGAGGCTATGGGTTAAGTTGCTGATCTCCTGACACGCTATGGCCGTTTGCGATGCCCCTTCGGCCATTTCGGTCGACACGTTATTGATATGGTCGACACTGCGGTTCAACTCTTCCGATACCGCATTTTGCTCACTGCAGGCGGTAGCAATTTGAGTACTCATTTGGGCGATGTTTTCCACCGAGTGCTCTATTTCGGTTATTTGGTTTCCGGCTTCGTTAACCTGCTCTACGCATTGGGTGATACCCGTCTGACATTCTTGGCTGGAAAGACCGATTTTGCTGCTGTTTTCCTGCAGTTGATTGACGATGTCGACAATTTGCGAGGTTGAATCCTGAGTGCGCTGCGCCAAAGAGCGCACTTCGTCCGCGACCACGGCAAATCCACGTCCTTGCTCACCGGCTCTGGCCGCTTCTATGGCGGCATTCAGTGCCAGGAGGTTGGTTTGTTCCGCGATGCCGCGAATAACATCGACCACCATATTGATGTTGTTTGAGCTTGATTCCAGCTCCCTTGCCAATAGATCGGATTGCTGAATGCTCTTGGACACTTGCTCGATAACCGCCACTGTGCGTTGCAGGGTAGCAGTGCCTTGTTTGGCCACTTCGGTTGCCGAATAGGCCGACGTTGCCCCGGCCTCGGTGTTTTGAGCCACTTCGGCGACTGCTGCCTGCATTTGGGTCATGGCCGATGCGACAGAGCTGAGCTCTGATTGCTGGTTTTGCATACTCGAGGCATTTTGCGCCGAAATGGCACTCACTTCCTCCACCGCTGCGGTCAGTTGGATGGTGGAGTCGCTGATCTCAGACACCAGAGAGTGGAGGTTGGCCTGCATGGTGACCAACTCTTTCAGTAGTGTTCCCAGCTCATCCTTGGTCAGGGCCTGCTCATCTATGGCGTTATTCAGTTGTCCCTTGGCTATCTTGGCGGCGAATTTCAGGGCCCTGTCTATGGGGCGGCAAATTGCCCGCGAGAGCAAGGTAGAGGAGAGGGCTATCACCATTATGATGATGAGCGCACCTATGGCAGCACCGTACTGGGTCAATGAGGCTTCATGCTGAACGTCATCACTGATTTTATTGATTAATTCATCATTGAGCCCCAAGGTATTGTCAAGACTCGTCAAGGCGCGGGAATAGGTATCAAAGCTGGAGAGGATCACCTGATTGGCGGTTGTCGCATCCCCTTTTTTCAATAGTTCATTATAGGAACGGGTTTCCTGAATGTATTGATTCCAGGTGTCTTTAAAGGCTTTAAAAGCGTTCTGCTCTTGCCTGCTCAGATCCAAAGCTTCGTAGGCGACTATGCCCGCCTGAACGTCGGCTCTCAGTTTATCCAGCCCTTGCAGCCATTCACCTATTTGCGGGTTATCTATATTGGGAAGCAGTGAAAACTCATCTTTTCGAACCTTGGTGATATCGACCTGGATACCTTTCAATATGGCCACCGAAGGCAGGCTCTTGTCGGTCAGCACCTTGATATTTTGGTTCAATGCCGACAGGCTCAGTACCAATAATATGGCTACAGCAGCAAATACCACAAAGACGACCAGGTAACTCGCCCATATTTTTTTAACGACACTTAAGTCTCTAATATTCATTTACTTCCCCATCAAGGATTGGCTATTAGACAAATGTACAATAACTATAGCCTGATTCCGGGGGACTCCCACCTGTTATAAACAGTTTGCTATTCCGTTTGAAGATTGTGACTTTTCCAACGTTTGTGGGTGATGCCAAGTGAGTGCCAAAGCTAAAGCCAGGCGGGAGTTGTGTTTTTGCCAAGGGGAATAAATATGCGGCGTTACATGCTACGAGCCACTTAAGAAAGGTAGAGCGTGTTTACTTGAGACAAAAAAAGCCGGTCAGCATCTTGCCCACCGGCTTGGTAGAGTTCACGGCATCAGAGCCTATTCAGTCAAGGCGCCGATTCTATTTAGCGGTATCACTCGTTATTGCCTGTCCCTGTCCATTGGATATTGGCTTTAATCTCTTCCACCAGACCGGCATCCTCTTCGGTAACATGACCTATAACACTGTAGATCTTGCCGACAACAGGCTGCTCGATATCGAATTGCGCCTGGCAGTATTCGATACCATTTTCTTCACCGGGGAACAGATAGGCTGGAATGCGATATTCCATACCTTCGTAGCTAAGGTTGAGATCGTAAAACTCCCTTACCTCATCACAGCTGAAGTCGGTGTTGGGCACATCGAAGTAGAGCCCCACCTTGGCGCCGCCATTATCCGCCGCAGTCATCTGCATGGTCAGGTGACCGAGCTGATAGCTTGCTTCCGTGGCCGCCGGCAGCTCCGCTGTAAACATACGACCTTGGGCATCGTCATCAGACTCAATATCCAGACGTTTCTCTACATCATCGGCTTTGCTGAACAGGGTATAGCGACCGTCCCATAGTTGCAGCACTTTGGCATTGTCACCGACACCGGCAATGGCGTCGTTCAGCTTGATGGTTTCCTGATGTTCAACACCTTCATCATCGCCGTACTCCAGCACCATTTGGCCTAGTTCATTAATGATATAAGTGGAGACTTCCACGGTTGCAGTGGCAGAACATTCGCTGAGGTTGTCTTGAGTACGGACATTACGCAGCACAGAGCCGTTTTTGAACTCCAGAGTGTCGCACCATACTTGCATCACACCGTCGTCGTTCTCGTCTGCAGAACCCCATTCTGTGGTGAACCAGGTTTTGCCTTCCAGCGGATGTTTGGGCTCTGGTTCGACACCGTTATCGGCAACCTTGACTTTGAGGTCGGTCTTCACAGCTGCATGTTTGCCGTCATTGACTGTCACAGTGATCACAAAGTCGCCGGCAACCAGAGGCTTGCCGGACAAACGCAATGAGTCACCTTGCTCAATTTTCAGGGCGATACCTTGCATATCTGTCACGGCGCTGAAGGTCAGTTGATCTTTATCCTGATCGCCAAACAGCTCATCCAGGTCAATCACCTGATCGATTTGATTGCCTACTGTCAGCGCCATGCGCGCCAGTTCAGCTTCCAGTTCGGATTTTTCAGCCGGGTTGATGACAGGAGTATGGTTGATACTGCTGACTTCAATCTCAATTTCCAGTGGGTAAGAGCGGGCGCCCTTGCTGTCGGTGGCGTAAGCGTGCAGCTCAATTTCACCGGCTACCTTAGGTGTGCCGCTGAGTACGCCTGTTTTGGCATCGAATGCCAGGCCCAGGGTTTCCAGTGCTATGTTGCCATCTTCCTCCATCAGGCTCAGAGTGAAGCTGTCGTTGTCCTTGTCGGCAAAAGCGGCTGACAAATCTACGGCAGTCATCGGCTGACCCAGTTCCACTTCAATTTGGGTCAGCTTGTCCAGCTCAGTCTGGCTCAAGGCAATATGAGGCCTGTGGTTGGACTCTACACCGCCTTCTGGGGTGATCACCGGCTCGTAGTCGTCGAGTTTGTCACCGGCTTCTACCTTGGCAGCCACATCTTCAACCAAGCCTTGCAGATGCGCTTCAGCCAGGCCCTGATGGCTAACCAGCGTCTCGCCGACAATGTTCAGCGCTTGAGCGACCTTGTTGGCACTACTCTTGGCCAGATAGTCACCAAACAGTAGCTCTGGTTCGGCTTTAAGTTCAGCAAATTGAGCCGACACGGCTTTTTCGGCATCCGCCTTGGATACACCTTGGTTGGCGTCCATATGCTTGACAACCAAGTCTGTCAGCGGGCTGATCACCTGGCTGTTGGCATCTTTGCTTGCCGGGGCCTTGAGCTCAAAGGTTTTTTTCACCAAGCCGCGGCTTTCATCCATGGTTTTGTCGGCAATGGCCTTAACACACAGTGTTTGTCCCTGATATTGGTCATCGATCCGGGCAATACCGCCTTTGCCGGTTGTCGCCACTTTGGTTTGGCAGTTTTCGCCGGCATAAACGTCGGCATTCACCAGATAACCATCAATGGCTGTGACCGAAAATGATTTGGCTGTGGGGTTGTCATTGTTGTCGCTGCCGCCGCAACCGGCCAGTGCCAGTGCAATTGACGCTGCAAGCAAAGTCGTCTTCTTCATTCTTTATCCCAAAATAATCTGAGCGCCTTGATGACGCCCATCCACCTTTTTAGATACAAAAGTTCCATTTAAAGGGATGCAGATGATAACTTTGATAAATAAAAGATAAATTGATTGGCTTCACATAAAATTCCTGATTAAAAACAGTGTGATAGGTTGAATTTTGAGCTATGGTTTAATTTTGAACACATATTGGCGTCATAATCGCCAAAAGTGCCGCTATCTGAGTTTTTACTTGTCAGAAGCAAGGAATTGTGCCGCCTGAATGGATTGATAAATGCTTATAAATAAGAGGGTTATTGACGGCTTGTTAATTGCGTCTCGGGTAGCAGAAATGAAAGCTCTGGATTGAATTAGCGCATATTTAGCCCACGCCAATGCGCGGAGGTTAAGCCGCCGGTTTGTTAAAAGTGAACCTTGGTTCAGTGTAAAAAACAGCTCCGCAAGAGTGGCATCTGCGGAGCTGTTCTAAATGGAACTGTTTTAAATGAGAGTTAAGCCGAATTTAATGCCCGTCGCCTTACTACTTTGTTTAGGAAACCTGTCTCAGGAGCTTTTTCAGTGGCTTGGGTTTAGGTGGCAGGGCTCAGTAGCCCGCCGCCTCACTGCCGGCGCGGCGCGGGTCAGATGCACCAAATTTACCTTCTTCGGTCACCATAATGCTCTGGGTGCTGCCCATGGAACTTTTGACCTTGACCTGGTGGCCCATGGCTTCCAGCAGCGCTATGGTGTCACCATTGAGGCTGCGCTCAACCCGAATTTCATCCGGCAGCCACTGGTGATGCATCCGTGGCGCAAAGCTGGCTTCGGCGATATTCAGGTCGTGGTCAATCACATTCATGATGATCTGCAGCACTGTGGTAATGATCCTGGCGCCACCCGGGCTGCCTGTAACCAGAAACGGCTGGCCGTCTTTCATTATCATGGTCGGGCTCATGGAGCTCAGTGGCCGCTTGTTGCCTTGTACCGAGTTGGCTTCACCGCCCACCAGACCATAACCGTTGGGGGTGCCGGGTTTGGCTGAGAAATCATCCATCTCATTGTTCAGCAAAATCCCTGTACCATCGGCCACCAGCCCAGAGCCATAACTGAAGTTGAGGGTATAGGTGTTGGATACCGCATTGCCCCATTTATCCACGACCGAGTAGTGAGTTGTCTGGTCACTTTCATAGGGGGCCAGCTTGCCGGGTTTGACCTGGCTTGAAGGGGTGGCGTGCTTGCTGTCGATGCTCTTGGCCAATGTTTTGGCATAATCCGGGCTCAACAGGGCTTTAACCGGCACAGGATAGAAATCCGGATCGCCGAGATACTCGCTGCGATCGGCATAGGCCCGTCTCATGGCCTCGGCCATAAGATGCAAAGTGGCGGCGGTGTTGTGGCCCAGATCATGGATGGGGTACTGCTCGAGAATGTTGAGGATCTCTATGATATGGATGCCACCCGATGATGGCGGCGGCATGGAAACCACCTCATAGCCTCGATAGCGTCCGCGCACCGGCTGGCGCTCTATGGCTTGATAGTTGTTGAGATCCTCAAGGGTCATGATGCCGCCGGCGGCCTGAATGGCACTCACCAGTTTCTCGGCGGTTTCCCCTTGGTAAAATCCTTTGCTGCCCTGTTTGGCAATCAGCTCCAGTGAGTGAGCCAATTCAGGCTGCTTGATGATTTCGCCCGGTACAAAGCTGCTGCCATCTGCCTTGTAGAAGATGGCGGCAGAGCTTGGCCATTGGGAGATGCGGCGCTTAACCCCATCGAGGGAGTTGGCCAGATCTGAAGTAACGCTGATCCCTTCCCGCGCCAGTTTGATCGCCGGGGCTATCACTTGTTCCCGTTTCATGGTGCCATACTTGGACAGGGCCAGCTCCATGCCCATTACAGTGCCGGGAACGCCTACCGCCAGGCCGTGCTCGCGGCTGAGTTTATTGACCGCATTGCCCTTGTCATCGAGGAAGATATCCCTGTGGGCCTTGGAAGGCGCCATCTCCCGATAGTCTATGGCTATGGTCTTGTTTTCCTTCGCCAGGTGTACCAGCATGAAACCGCCGCCACCTATATTGCCGGCCCTGGGCAAAGTCACTGCCAGGGCATAACCCACGGCCACTGCTGCATCTACTGCGTTGCCGCCTTGCTTGAGAATATCCACCCCGATACGGGAAGCCAGTGCCTCCTGGCTGGAAACCATGCCATGCTTGGCCCAAACGGGCTGGGCTGTGGCCATTTCACTGTAAATCGAGGATTCGTTGGCGGTAGCTTGTGGGCTGTAACTCAGGGTGGAGGCTGCAGGCAGAGCCAGAGCGACGGCGAAGATCAGCGGTTTTATCAGACGCACTATATTTCCTTATACTGCTTTTGCTTAAGTTGCTATGCAATGTGCCGCCAATTATCCTTGATTGCAAGTTTGCCTCGGCATATGGAATAAATTTGGACAATAAGCACTGGCAGTGGCGTTTTGCCGCCGGCATTAATGAGATCCCCGCCGCCGAGTGGGATCTGTGTCTGGCTGAAGATGGAAAAACAGAGCCGGACAACCCTTTTTGCCGACATGCTTTTTTGAAGGCGCTGGAACAAAGTGGCAGTGTTTGCGCCGCAGCCGGCTGGCAACCCATGCATTTACAGCTGTTTTGCAACGACAGGCGTTTGGCTGTGATGCCTCTCTATCTCAAGGATCACTCCTGGGGCGAATATGTGTTCGACTGGGCCTGGGCCGATGCCTATCAGCGCCACGGTGAAGCCTATTATCCCAAGCTGGTCTGCGCCATTCCCTTTACGCCTGTCAGCGGCCCAAGACTCGGGATAGCGCCCGAGGCCAGGGCGGCGGCCACTGATATCCTGCAGGCGCTGGGGAAACTGTTTTGGCAACTGCTCGAAAGCTACTCCTCCTGGCATTGGCTGTTTGTCAGCAAGGGGCAACTCGAGTCATTGCGGCATTTGCCCCAGACCTTGGTGCGGGAAGGCACGCAGTTTCATTGGTTTAACCGGGGTTACAGCCAGTTTGATGATTTTTTGGCGCGGCTCAACTCGAAACGGCGCAAGAATATTCTCAAAGAGCGCCGCGCCTTGGCTGACTTGCAGTTTGTCTGGCTCAGGGGCGATGAACTGCAAGATTGGCACTGGCAGCTTTTCTATCGCTGCTATCGGCAAACCTACCTGAAACGCTCCGGCCATGGGGGATATCTTCAGCCCGACTTTTTCAAGCAACTCGGTAAGTTGATGGCGGCTGAGGTGCGTTTGCTCCTGGTGCACCGCTTGGGTGAAACGCCGCAACAGGCGCTGGCATGCGCGCTTTATCTGCAGGGGAAAGATACGCTTTATGGCCGCTATTGGGGTGCACTTGAGGAGATCCCGGCGCTGCATTTCGAGGCCTGTTACTGGCAGGGGATAGACTACTGTATCGAGAATGGCCTCAGTTGCTTCAACGCCGGTGCCCAGGGGGAGCACAAGCTTATCCGCGGTTTTGAGTGTGTCACCACCTATTCGCTGCATGGCATAGCGCATCCGGACTTTCGGGAGGCGATAGCCGATTTCTGTCAAACAGAGGCCGGCAACAACCGCTTATATCAAGCGAAGTTGCAGCAGGCCTTACCCTACAAAAAGGGCGATTAACCCAGCGCCAGCCAGACACCGACCCCCAGCATCAGACTGCCGGCTATCCGGTTGAGCAGGCGGACATTGTTGCCACGGCTCAAAAACAGCCTCAGGCTCTTGCCGCCATTGGCATAGGCCAGCATGCAGATGAGTTCGGTACACATGATAATGCCGATGAGTGCCGTCAGTTGCGGTGCCATAGGTTGCTGCAGATTAATAAAGGGAGGCAGCAAGGAAATCATAAAGGCCCAGCCCTTGGGATTGGCAATAGCGGTGACAAAGCCTTGGGAGATCAACGCTGTGCGCTTGATACTTCTGGGTTGGTCCAGATTGGCCATCTTGCCCTTGGCCCGCCACATATTGACGCCTAGCCAGATAAGATAGGCACCGCCAAGATATTTGAGCCCCTGGAAGATCATCGGATGTTTCAACATAACCGTGGCCACGCCCAGCACGGCCGCCAAAGCCACCAGGGCGACCCCCACGAGTTCACCCAGCATCATCCACAGAGTGCGGCGCACCCCAATGCTCATCCCCAGTGTCATGGCCAGGGTCATGCACATTCCCGGGGTAACGGAAACAAAGAAAAAGGTTGGAATAAAAGCGGCGAGCAGGGCGTAGTCTTGCATTTTGGGTACAGCTGTCTCTCAAAAAGGGAGATCAGTCTAATGAAATCCTACCGGGTGACAAAGTAAAAAATTGCAGCGCTCAATATACTAAGGCGGAAAACAAGAGACCGATCATCAGATCGGTCTCAAACAGGTGATTTCGCTATCGGTTACAGCACGCCACGCTTCATTTGATCGCGCTCGATGGATTCGAACAACGCCTTGAAGTTACCCTCGCCAAAGCCGAGGTTGTTCTTGCGCTGAATAATCTCGATAAAGATGGGGCCGAACAGGTTTTTGGTGAAGATCTGCAGCAGATAGCCACTGTCATCCCCGTCCACCAGAATTTGATGATGCTTTATCTTGTCGCGGTTTTCCGTCACTTGCGGCACCTTGTCGAAGATGGTGTCGTAGTATTCAGGGATGATGTCCAGGGTCTCGATTGAGGTTCCTTCCATGGCATCGAGCGAGGCGACGATATCCCGGGTGCGGAACGCCAGATGCTGCACGCCCGGGCCGTTATATTCGCGCAGGTACTCATCAATCTGGTTTTTGTCGTCACCCTTGCCCTCATTGATGGGGATACAGAAGCTGCCATCGGGAGAGCGCAGGGCATAGGAGACCAAGGCGGTTTGTACGCCGCTGATATCGAAGTAACGCACTTCGGTGAATCCGAAGATATCCTTATAGAAATCAGACCATTGTTCCATAGTACCCTTGTGGACATTGTTGGTCAGGTGATCCACTTCCATAAAGCCTTTTTCAGGGACTATCACAGGGGCAGGCAGGTCGACAAAGTCTGTCTTGTAGATATTGTCCTGCTCGCCGAAACGGTCGATGAAGTAAATCAGGCTGTCGCCTATACCATAGATTGCCGGGTAGGGCAGATCAGTGTGGGCCTGATCTGCCGGACGGGCGCCGCGGGATACCGCCAGTTGCAGGGCATAATTGGCATCTTCTACCCGCCACCCCATGGAGCAGATGGCCGGGCCATGGCGCTTGGCAAATTCGGCGCTGAAGCCTTGACGCTCCTTGTTGAGCAGAAAGTTAATGTCGTTCTGCTTGTAATAGAAAATCTCCCTGTCCTTGGCTTTTTTCAGCATGGAGAAACCAAAGTCGATAAAGACCTGGTGCATGAAATCACTGTCCGGGGTTGCAAACTCGGTAAATTCGATACCGAGCAGTCCCAGTGGATTCTTTTCGCTTGCCATTTCTATGTCCTCTTCAATGATGTTGCTTGCGGCCATTCTCTGATGGCCTTGCTGGATATTCGGGTCCGGGCTCAGCGTTCGAGCCAGGAGCGGTTGTAATCAGTACTCATGCAGCTTTGCACATGGGTGGTTAATTGCAGCGGGGCAAAGGTATCCACCATAACGGCGTATTCATAGGTGTCTTTCTTGCCGATGGAGGCTTCGGTGCGCCCGGGCTGCGGCCCATGAGGCACGCCTTTTTGATGCAGTGTCAGGTAACCGGCATCTATGCCGGTGCGGCTCATAAAGTCGCCATCCACATAGTAGAGCACCTCGTCACTGTCGATATTGTTGTGGTAGTAAGGTGCGGGGATCGCCTTGGGATGGAAGTCGTAAGGTCTGGGAACAAAGTTGCAGATAACAAAGTTGTGGGCGGTAAACACCAGATGATCCGAGGGGGGCAGGTGAATCTTGCCTACCTTGGGCGCGTACTCTGTGATGTTGAAGGCCCAGGGGTAGACAAAACCGTCCCAACCCACCAGATCAAAAGGATGCCATTCCAGCTGAGTCAGTTGATATTTGTCGCCAAACTTGCTGACCAGTGGGAACTCCCCTTGCTCGACCCTGGCCTCTGTCAGTTCGGGTACCCGGATATCCCGCTCGCAATAGGGCGCCGACTCCAGCAACTGGCCATAGTCATTACGAAAGTGTTTGGGGATCTCCACCATGGAGAAGGATTCGATCACCAACAGGCGCACGTTACTGTAGTCCTTGAATTTCAACTGATAGGTGGTGCCGCGGGGGATCACCAGATAGTCCCACTTTTGCACCTTGAGCTTACCGTATTCACTTAAGAGCTCGCCTTCACCCTCGTGGATAAATACCACCTCGTCGGCGTAGGCATTACGGTAAAACAACTCGGTATCCTCGGTGACTCTGGCAGTATAAATCGCCAGATCCTGATTGAAGAAAATCTTGTTGCGGGCACAGAAGAAATGCCCCTGCCTGTCGGCCTGTTTGCTGTCCAGCTTATAGTTCTGTACCAGGGAGTCCTGCCACACTTCACCATGGCTAAGCTCAAAAGGCTCAACGGTTAACGCCTTGGTAGGCATATTGTGGTGGTACTTGTTGGAATAGATATTGGAAAAGCCATGGGTTGAAAACAGCTCTTCACGGTAGAGTTCACCGGATGGCTTCTCAAATGCGATATGGCGCTTGTTGGGAACCTGCCCCTGTTTTACATAAAATGGCATCTGACTCTTCCTTGGTGGCGCTTGCTGTTAACCTTCTTTGGGAACCTTCGGCGGCCACTGTTGTTATTCTTGTTCTCTTTGCACTCTTTTCTGCCGGAATTGCCGGTCGCTGGCAGCGCAAATGAGCCGTTTTTGTGATCTATCTTTCAATTTAGTTGCGCGCTTGTACAAAAAAAAGAATAATTATTCGGCATGCTCAATCTAAAAATTTGATTGTCTTGTTGGATTTACGGGAGTGTAAACCTTGCGTATCGATATCGACGCCTTCAATGTGCTTAAGGTGGTGGTGGAAGAGGGCAGTTTTGCCAAGGCGGCAGAGCGTCTGCACAAGGCGCAGTCGGCGGTGAGTTATCAGATAAAGAAACTGGAACAATATCTTGGCGTTAATCTGCTTGACCGTAATCAATACCGGGCCGAGCTGACTCACGAAGGGCGGGTTATTCTGGCCGAGGGACAACGTTTGCTGGCGCATCTTGGCAATATAGAGCATCTGGCCAGCCGTTTCAGTGAGGGCTGGGAGCCCAGATTGGAGCTGGTGATAGACGGCGCCTTGCCGATGGAGCCTATCATGACCGCCCTCAAGCGCATGACAGAGCATAAGATACCGACCAAAATCCAGCTCAATATGGAGTTTCTCGGTGGGGTACAACACAGGTTTGAGCGCGACAGCGCCGATCTTATGTTGGTGAAAGACTATCGCAGTGGCCCCAGTTACCACCCCAAGCCCCTGCCTGCTATCACCAGCGTGTTGGTGGCAGGTAAAGACCACCCCTTGACTTCGCGCCGCTGCATTACCCTGTCAGAATTGCAGCAACATGTGGAGCTCACCATCGAAGACTCATCACCGGTCAAGAGCCAGCGCGATGAGCTGCAGTTCGGCGGCGACAAGGTCTTTTATCTCTCCGGTTTCATCATGAAAAAGAACGCCTTGCTCAAGGGCCTGGGTTTTGGCTGGATGCCGGACTTCCTGATAACCGAAGAGTTGGCTTGTGGTGATTTAAGTGAGCTGGACTTTGTCGGCGGCAGCCGTTTTCGTTTTATTCCTCAGTTGGTGTCGACGCTGGAGCGGCCTCTTGGCCGCGCAGGAAGGCTGTTTACTGAGCTGATTCTGGAGGAGTTTGAGCGCTTTAAGGGGGATAATGCCAGCGGTCTGGGTTGAAGCATTCTGTTACTTTTTACTCAAATCACATCCGTCTCCTCACTTGCTGTTTTGACATTTTATGTCATAGACTGAGTGCCAGGTCATTCAGACCCTAAACCATTGAGGGGGAGTTTTAATGAGCAAGAACAGCCATGAAGTGGATTATGAGATCAAGGGCGAGAGCATGCAGCTGGTTGAGGTGGAGCTGGATCCCGGTGAAACCGTGATCGCCGAGGCCGGCGCCATGACTTACATGGAGGAAGGGATCAGTTTTGAAGCGCGCATGGGCGATGGCTCAGAGCCGGATTCAGGATTCTTTGGCAAGTTGATGGGGGCCGGTAAACGTATGCTGACAGGTGAAAGCCTGTTTATGACCCATTTCAGCAATCAGGGCCAGGGCAAACGTCGGGTGTCGTTCGCCGCACCTTATCCCGGCACCATCCTGGCAATCGATCTCGATGAGGTCGGCGGTGAACTCATTTTGCAGAAAGACAGTTTTCTGGCCGCGGCCCTGGGTACCCAGGTGACCATGAGGTTCAATAAGCGCCTGGGAACCGGTTTCTTCGGCGGTGAAGGCTTTATTTTGCAGAGCCTCAAGGGTGATGGCATGGCCTTTATTCACGCAGGTGGCACCTTGATCCGTAAAGAGCTTAAGGGCGAAACCCTGAGAGTGGATACCGGCTGTCTGGTGGGCTTTACCAACGGCATCGATTACGACATAGAGAGGGCCGGCTCTCTCAAGTCCATGGTGTTTGGTGGTGAAGGTTTATTTTTGGCGACACTTTCAGGGCATGGCATAGTGTGGCTGCAGAGCCTGCCGTTTTCCCGTATGGCCGACAGGATCATTGCCCATGCGCCTTCCGCCGGTGGCAGTGACAGGGGAGAGGGCTCAGTGCTTGGTGGAATTGGCCGTATGCTGGATGGGCGCTAAAGCGCTATTTGCGAAACTATCAGCAGAGATAGCAGTAAAGATAGCAGCGAAGAAAGGCAGTCAAGCGCTTAACCTATTTTGCCGACAAACAAAAAAGCCATGGTTTCTACCATGGCTTTTTGCTTTTGAACTTAGGGCTTTTGATAACGGTATCAATGTTCCAGGATCTCAATGTTCCAGGATCTCAATGATCCTGCGGGTCTTGTCGTGCAGCTTGAACAGTGTGCCTTCAATGTCGACCGTTATCAGGCCATCATTGCCCAGCGGCACAACCACTCGGCCGCGGGCATAGATATCATTATCAAGAATATCGCCCCTGTGATAGCGCTTCTGCCAACCCGGAGGCAAAGGTTCACCCCGGGCGGCTTTCTTTTGCAGTCCAGGGGGCAAATCTTTGTGGTCTTTATCCTGCTTGGCCAAAACGGCCGGACTGGCCAGCAGGGCACCCAGACTGATTGCTACCAAGGCTTTGGATAGTTTGTTTGTCATAGTTTCTCTCCTGCGAGTAGAAGAATACGTTGCCATTCCTGCTCTGTGACCGGTTGCACGCTCAGCCTGGCCCCTTTTTGTACCAGATACATATGTTCGAGCTGCGAGTCTGCCTTGACCTCTTTGAGGCTAACTGTTCTGGCAAACTGACGTTCAAAGCCGATATCCAACTGAAACCAACGCGGTGACTCTGGGCTCGACTTGGGATCAAAGTAGGGTGACTCTGGATCCCAGGCCGTGGTATCGGCTTTGGCCTCTCCGACGACTCTGGCAGTGCCCACCACGCCCGGCGTTTTGCAACTGGAATGATAGAACAAAATGGCGTCGCCGATTTGCAGTTCATCGCGAATAAAGTTTCGAGCCTGATAATTGCGGATCCCGCACCAGGGTTCCACCTTGACCCGCTGTAGATCGCCGATACTGAATTCATCGGGTTCGGATTTCATCAACCAGTACTTCATGCTGGCACTCCTTGAGTGTTTTTACCAGAAAAGCTTACCAGCCTGTTAAGCACTTATTCAGCAAGGCAAGGGCAGACTGACCTCATTAGATTGGTAGATTATGCATTATTGTGATAATCGATGTAAAAGATTAGGAGTCGCCTATGGCCACACTTAGCCTGACAGCTTCAACTGCTGATTATCAAACCTATCGCCATGATTTTGCCCGCGGGGAACAGGATTACAATCCCGCGACAGTCCACAAATTTGTTGCTGAAATGAAGCGCCAAGGCATGCTGCTCAACGAGTTCAGTTGGGATGATTGGTACCAAAACAGCCATATGGTCGACAGGCCTGAATATATCGCCGATGCTTCCTTGTATGAATGCCGCTTGCTGCTCAGTGCCATGGTGCGACTTGAGCGTTTCAGCCCGGGTGTCCTGCAGAACATGCGCCGCCAGGGGGTCATGTTGGCCTTACTGGAAAGAATGCAGCAACTGCAAAAGGCGGCCTGAGAATATCCGGGGGCTGATCTTATATTGTCCATTTTGCTGCCATGATCCCGTCATCGACAGGCTTTTTATTCAGGGCTCCTTTGAGAGCCCTGATGGTTTTTGAGCCATTATTCTTTAGTCTAAAAGCCGGTTTCCTTGCTTGTTATTCCAATGCGCCATTCGTTAGAGTCGTTATGAACCCTGCGCTCAGGCCGCAGTGAAAGCCAATCATTGCAGCTGTTTTTGATGCTTTTCAGATGCTGCCAATATGGTTTCACACTGTGAGGGGAGGGCCGCCGGCTCAGGGTGACAGACTCTTCCTATAACGATAAAACAACGCACGGAGGCTTAGATGTCTGCCAACAAGACAAGCAAGCAACCCAATGATTTACCTCTGTCCCAGAGCCGTTATCTGGGGCACAGTAATACTCCCTTGATAGACAAGACCATAGGCCAGTATCTGCAGGATATCTGCAACCGTTATCCGGACAACACTGCCGTGGTGATGCATCATCAGCAACTGCGCTGGAGTTATGCGCGCTATCTTGAAGAGATAGATAAGCTGGCCACAGGCCTGCTGGCACTGGGTATCGGCCCCGGGGATCGGGTCGGGATCTGGTCGCCCAATAATATCGAGTGGTGTCTGACTCAGTTTGCCACCGCCAGAATTGGCGCCATCATGGTGTGCATCAACCCGGCTTATCGCCCGGAAGAGCTGGAATATGCACTCACCAATGTGGGCTGCAAGGCACTTATCACCCACGACAAGTTCAAGTCCAGCGATTACCTGGCGATGCTGAATGAGCTGGCGCCGGAACTGAGTGATGCCGAGCCCGGCAAACTGATGTCCAGCCGTCTGCCGGAACTGCGCTGCGTTATTCGCACCGGCAGTGACAAGACGCCGGGCATGCTGAATTTCCCTGATGTATGTGCCATGGGCTCTGAGGCGGAATATGCCGATCTCAAAGGCATAGGTGAGCGTTTATCGCCCCATGATGCCATCAATATTCAATTCACCTCAGGCACCACGGGGAACCCCAAAGGCGCCACGCTGACCCACCACAATATTCTCAACAACGGCATGCTGGTGGCCGACGCCATGGGCTTTGGCCCGGACGACAAGCTTTGTATTCCCGTGCCTCTGTACCACTGCTTCGGCATGGTGCTGGGAAATCTGGTGTGTCTGGCCAAAGGCGCCACGGCCGTATTCCCATCCGATGCCTTTGATCCTGCTATTACCCTCAAGGTGGTTGAGCAGGAGCGCTGCACCGGACTTCACGGGGTGCCGACCATGTTTATTGCCGAATTGGAGTTGGCCAACTTCCAGGATTATGACCTCAGCAGCTTGCGAACCGGAGTGATGGCCGGAGCCACCTGTCCCGAGGAAGTGATGAAACGGGTGCATAAGCTGATGCATATGACGGAAGTCGTAATCGGTTATGGCCAAACCGAATGCAGCCCGATCAATAACATGACAGAGGTCGAGTCCTCGTTGGAGAAGCAGGTTACTACCGTGGGCCGGGCTCTACCCCATACCGAGGTGAAGATTATCGATGAGTTCGGTGAAATAGTGCCTGTAGGTCAGCCGGGTGAGGTGTGCAGCCGAGGTTACTGTGTGATGCTGGGGTACTGGAACGATCCGGCCAAAACCCAAGCCACCATAGACAAGGATGGTTGGCTGCACTCTGGCGATCTCGGGGTGATGGACAGCGAAGGTTATGTGCAGATAGTTGGCCGCATCAAAGACATGATTATCCGGGGCGGTGAGAACATCTATCCGCGGGAGATTGAAGAGAAACTCTACACTCATCAGGATATTCAGGATGCCGCGGTATTCGGGGTACAGAGTGAAAAATACGGTGAAGAGGTGTGTGCCTGGATCAAGATGCGCCCCGGCAGTACTGTCACTGAAGATGAAATCCGTCACTTCCTGACCGAAAAGGTGGCTTATTTCAAAGTGCCACGTTACATCAAGTTTGTTGAGCAGTATCCGATGACAGTTACCGGTAAAATTCAAAAGTTCCGCATGCGTGAGCTGATGTATGAAGAGCTGCACCGGGATATCAATGGCTGAGTCATTTAAACCGCAACAGTAAAAGAGAAGCGCCGCAATGCGGCGCTTCTTTATGGTTATGAATTACTTGCCGAAAGGAACCGGCCTTGGGGTATCTTTATTGGATGGCGGCAGAATCGGCAGTTCAACCTTGGGCTGTTCCCCGGTCAGCGACTTGAGGAAGGCTACCATCTCCTGAGTTTCTTTTTCGGTCAACTTCTGGCCCAGCTGGATATCCGACATGGTGTTGACCGCCTCTTCCAGGTTCCAGACGCTGCCGTCATGGAAGTAGGGGTAGGTGAGTTCAATGTTACGCAGAGTCGGCACCTTGAACACCATCTTGTCAGCTTCCTTGCCTGTGACTCCCTTGCGGCCTTCGGCAGGGTTATCCGTGTGGAAAGGTTTGATGAGTCCCATCTTCATATACATGGTGCCACCGACCGCCGGGCCATTGTGGCAAGCGACACAGCCTTTGTCCTTGAACAGCTGATAACCCGCTTTGGCTTCGGCGCTGATGGCCTTTTTGTCGCCTTCCAAATATTTGTCAAAGGCGCTGTTGGGGGTCACCAGCGTCTTTTCAAAGGCGGCAATTGCATCTGTGATCCTGTCGATATTGACCTCTTCAGAGCCGTAAACCTGCTTGAAGCGGGCACGGTAAGCCGGCATGGAGGCAACGGTTTCGGACGCCAGCTCATGAGTAAAGCCCATCTCTTTAGGGTTGGCTATAGGACCTGCGGCCTGTTCCTTGAGATCTTTGGCGCGGCCATCCCAGAACTGTGCCAACATATAATCGGCGTTCAATACGGTAGGCGAGTTGATAGGACCTTCTTGCCAGGCATGACCGATCGAGGTTGGCAGGGCGTCGACCCCTCCCATGGAAAGGTTGTGACATGAGTTACAGGAGATAAACCCGGATTTTGATAATCTGGGTTCGAAGTAAAGCATTTTTCCGAGTTCGACCTTTTCCGGCTCGGTGATTTTCACCGGCTTGATAATTTCGATAGGCTCAGCCGCCTGAGCCGCAGTCATCCCGAGGGCTGCCGTTACAGCCATGACCAGTGCTTGATATCTCATTGCTATCACCTCTAATAGGCTTACTTTGTGTGTGGTTATTTGTCTATCATAGTGATGGGATAGAGGCTTTGACAGCTGTTAATATCGATTGGCTCCATCGTTGATTTAGATGGATTTTTTGTGATGATTGCCGCGGTTTTTACCTCTTGCTTTAGCTATCTTGTCTGAATCGACTTTTCTCACATTTTCATCCTGCATCACGCTTTGGGTAAAAGTGTGCTGAGGACGATACTTTTATCTTCCTGGCAGCGCTTATTAGGGCCTGTGGCTGACTGACATCGACAAGCTATACTCTGTTAACTTCCTGAATGCTTATGGGATTGGCCTTGGCAAACGGAGTGATACTATGGCAAGAACCTCAATCACCTTTTTCGGCCGGCCCGCGCTGTTCGTCCTCCTGTTGTTACTTTATAGTGGCAGCCCTGTGGCTCGCGCCGACACTCTGCAACTGAGCTCGCTTAATTGGCCACCCTACACTGGTCAGATGCTGGAACAACAGGGGGCTTGTGTTGCCGTGGTCAAGGCAGCACTCGCTGCCATGGGCCATGACCTCAAAGTCAATTTCTACCCTTGGAGCCGGGCGGTTAAATTGGCAGACATGCCTGGTTCACCCTATCTTGGTTACTTTCCAGAGTATTATCACCAAAGCGATAAGTTTATATTTTCAAAGCCCTTTGGCTTCAGTCAATTGGCACTGGTGGAGCAATCCCAGCGGCCAGTGAGCTGGCAACAGTTGCAGGACTTGCAGCGTTACAAGCTCGGAGTGGTAAAGGGCTATGTTAATACCGAGAGCTTGGACCGGGCCATGGACTCAGGCCGGCAACCCTTTGAGCTGGCCAATTCCGATGAACAAAACCTTCGCAAATTGGCGGCCGCCAGAATTGATGCCGTGGTGATCGACGCCAATGTTTATCGTTACCTGCTGCGGCAAAAGGGGATGGAGGAGTTGGAAGGCAAGCTTAAACTGAATCGGCAATTGCTGGCCAGCAAGGGCTTGCTGGTGGCTTTTCGAAATTCCGAAGAGGGGCAACGTTGGCGGGATATTTTCGACCAGGGATTGGCCCGAATTGATGCCAAGAGCATATTGGAGCAACACTTAAAGTATCATTGAGTTGTCATCCAAAGCGGTTAAATTGAGCACTTTACCCCAGATGGACGGGTCTGTGACAGAAAGTGCCTATGAGCTTGAACTGCTTGCCGAACTGGAGCATAAATACCAGCAACACTTGAACGCCAGGTCTTTGGCCCAAGTCGGCTTTGCCGGTAAGTCGCTCGATGTGCGGGCGCTGGAACTGGGGAACCCAAACGCCAGGGTGCCCACAGTGCTGTTCGTCGGCGGTGTTCACGGGGTTGAACGTATCGGCAGCCAGGTGATACTGGCGCTTCTTGGCAGCCTGTTGACCCGCTGCAGCTGGGATAAGCATCTGCAGTTGATGTTAACCCAGATACGGCTGGCGTTTGTACCTGTATTGAATCCCATCGGCCTTATCAGAGGAACCCGCGCCAATGGCAATGGGGTCGATTTGATGCGCAATGCTCCCATAGATGCCCGCGGCTCAGTGACCTTTATGGTCGGCGGTCAACGGCTTTCCCGATATCTTCCCTGGTATCGGGGCCGCAGCAATCAGCTGGAAACCGAGACCCGGGCGATTATTGACTACAGTAATGAACTTATGGCCCGCGGCAGTAGCTTGATTGTGCTCGATGCCCACTCAGGTTTTGGCCTGGTGGACCATATCTGGTTTCCCTTTGCCTGTAAGGACACACCTTTTGCCCGCCTGGGGGAGGTGTATCATCTAAAGCAGTTGTTCGAAATGAGCTACCCCATCATTGTCACTATCATATTGCGCCCCAAAGCCGCTTCTATCGCACCCACGGTGATATTTGGGATTATTTGGTCAGTTGTAACCCCCAAGTGCCTTTCCTGCCCTTAACGCTGGAAATGGGCTCCTGGGCCTGGGTCAAAAAGAACCCCAGGCAATTGCTGCGTTTCTCCGGTTATTTCAACCCTCAAAAGCAGCACAGGCTGCAGCGTATTTTACGGCGCCACTTTACCCTAATGCAGTTCTTGCTCGATGTGGGGTATGCTCAGGTACTGGAGCAACTGCCTGAACTTCATCGGCATCACCTGGATTATCAGGCACGAAACTTTTGGTATCCACAAGCGGCGGAGAAACCAAGTCATGACTGAGCAGCAAACCTGGGTGATGATCCGCGGCTTGATGCGCGATAAACGTCATTGGCAGGCCTTTGCCGATAATCTGCTGGCGGCGGGGTTTAGGGTGGAGCTCATCGATCTGCCGGGAAATGGCGATAGGGTGGCGGATACCAGTCCCTGGGATATTCAGGATTATGCCGACTTTGTTGCAGATGAAATGTTACGGCGCAAGGTGGGTAAATGCCGAATATTGGCTATCTCCATGGGCGCCATGGTGGCCATGACACTTGCCGGGATAAATGACACTGAAGCCGGCCGCCAAAAGGGATTTCAGCTTGAGGGGCTGTTATTGCTCAACAGCAGCGCCGCCGATCTTTCGCCTTGGTATCAGAGATTTCGGCTGCAAGCTCTGCTACGAGCCTTGTGCGCTAGAGTCAAAGGCGAGGGCATTCAATGGCGCGAGGCGACGATTCTTGCGCTTACCAGCCTTGCTCATGCCAAAGACAAGTCTCTGTGCCGTTTCTGGAGCCAACTGGCGCTTGAGGCCAAAACCACACTCGCCAATGGCCTGCGACAAATTGTTGCCTCGGCCCGCTTTCGCTCCCCGGCTAAGCTGTGGGTGCCGGCAACCATTGTTTATGGCTGTGATGATCGCCTGGTTTCGCCCAAGTGCAGCGTTCGCCTGGCAGCCAAATATCGGCAAAAGCCGATTCCTTTTTGCCGCTGTGGGCATGATGTGGCGCTGGATAGGCCTGAGTTATTGCTGGAGTTGGTGCAGCGTTTGAGTCGACAAACGCCTTAGACTTGTTTGGGTAAAGCCGGAGCCCAGGTCGAAATCGAAGCAGATATCCGACCTGGGCTTTGTGATTAATTAGAGGCGACCACTGTCTTGCCTATGGGCGTTAAAGAGAGCAAGGCCAGTTTCAGATGCTGAATGCCAAAAGGTATGCCTATGATGGTGACAAAGCAGGCCAGGGCGTGGGTCAGGTGGCCTATCGCCAGCCAAATCCCGAACAGCAGGAACCAGATAATGTTGCCGACCATACCCAGGGCGCCGGTGCCCAAGTCTTCGCGGCCAGAGAGCCTGTCGCGGCTGATATGTTCCTGACCGAAGGGCCAGAATGCCAGTTCACCTATGACAAAGCAGGCGCGGCCGAATGGGATACCTATGATACTGATAAAACAGAGTAAGCCGACAAACCACCAGGCCAGTCCCATGACAAAGCCGCCAAGAATAAACCAGGCAATATTAAAAATAAGACGTAAAATAGCCATTGAGTGCTCCTTTAAATGGCGGTTCAGCCACACAGTTTTGCTGTAAAGCTTGGGATATTTCGATTATTAGCCAGAAGCATGCCATAATTATAACCTGTTGAATAATATTGGATATTGCTATTTCTGAGCCTAGGCGGATGGCGGCGGTTGGTGATTTATACCAATAAGTAGCGATAATCATCACAGAGTGGAGCCGCAATGGATTAGCCTCCAAGCCATCACTTAGTCGGCATAAAGCCAACTGGTGCCTGTGAGGATTTGTGGCCTGAATCCTGTCCTCCTTGGCGGCAAACACATACAATAGCCATCCCTTGCACACCTTAGCCTTGAAATATATCGCCAGTGCCATGTCTTTAGCCGATTTCAAACTGGATAAAACCCCAGTTCAAGCCTTTGAGTTTCGAGGTCATCAGCTGTTTATCAAGCGCGATGATCTGCTTCATCCCAGTTTCAGTGGTAATAAGGCGCGCAAGTTCCGTTATTTCCTCGACCACGACTTTCCCGGTATCAAGCGCCTGATAGGTTATGGCTCGGCCCAGGCCAACTCACTCTACTCTATGGCGGCGCTGGCCGAACTCAAAGGTTGGCAGCTGGACTTTTATGTGGATCACCTGCCGGAATGGTTGCAGCAGCAACCCCTGGGTAACTATCGCGCCGCGTTGGAATTGGGCGCACGGGTGATTGCTGTAAAGAATACACCCAAGGCCGAGTTGATGACCGGCATGACCCTGGAGGACTTTGTCAGGCAGCATATTGTGCCTGAGTGCGAGCACAGCCTGTTTGTTCCCGAAGGGGGCCGCTGTAGTTATGCCGAATACGGCGTGGCTCAGTTGGGCGCCGAGATTTTACAGTGGCAGCAGCAACAGGCTACCCATAACCTCAAGCTGTTTTTGCCATCGGGGACAGGTACAACGGCACTGTTTCTACAGAAGTATTTTTGTGAGCAACAGGCTGATATTGAAGTGCTGACCTGCGCCGTGGTCGGGGGAGACAGTTACCTCAAGACCCAGTTGCTTGAGTTATCGCCCGATGAGGCATTGCATCCAACTATTGTTACACCCGAACGCAAGTATCATTTTGGCAAGTGTTACCCCGAGTTTTACCAACTTTGGCAAGAACTGGAGCAAAGCGGTATCCGCTTTGAGCTCTTGTATGATCCACTCGGCTGGCAAGTGTTGCTCGACTTCTTGCGACGTGAGGGCCACAGCCAGGTATTGTATCTGCATCAGGGGGGGCTCCTTGGCAATGAGTCCATGCTTCCCAGATACAGGCGTAAATACGGCTGATTCAGACCAGCTGGTTGCGCTTGAGGATTTTATGAGTGCGCTCAGCCAAGCACTGCAAGGATTTGAGATCGGCAAGCCCAGGCACCTCGTCATCGAGACGGGACTCCCAAAAGCATACCTCAGTGTCCAACATCTCCAGCATTTTCTTGGAGCAACCCAGGCATTTCCCGCCGCATAGGCTGGCTTCCGGCAAGTCCAGTGGAATACAGCGCCGGATCTCGCTAAGCAATGAGCGCATCGCTTCCGTGGTATTCGGTTTAATGGAGCCGGGTTTAGTCGCTCTGCTTTTAGTGGCTGTGATGGATTGATTCAAGGCAACACCGACAGGTAAGTTTGTTAAACATCAGCTTAATTCAAGTGGAAGGGTTGGAGAATGATCTGGCGCTTGATTTACTGTTTATCGCCATTTGGTCAGGCAGCTTCCCGGGATCACGGGAAAAGGCCTTGACCAAATGTGATGTTCTACCCGATTGCTGCTGGATAACAGTCCAATCTGCCTGAGCATTCGATACAGTGAGAGGATAGGGGTATCGAGTGGGTATTTCGACAGTCTTACTTATTGGCGCTCAGCAACCACTTCATAAACTTGAGGGTTTCTGTACGCTTTGAGAAGGTTTGCTTCTTCTTGCCTTTGCTGTCGGTAAAGGCGATTGAGTTTTTGTTGATGGAAATTGAATCTACAGGGAAATTTACTGTGATTTCATGTCCGTTTACTTTGTATGACATAGGCCACACTCCTTATTTTCTGTTAGCGCCGATATTGGCGTATACAATCTTAACTATAGAAAATCCTTAGCATTTATTGCGAAAGATGCGTTGGTTGACTATTGAATGTACCCAGTTTGTCAGCCTTTATCAAGCCCCCGACAGACTGAAGTGCATACAGACACTCCGGGTGTCAGTAGAACATCAGACCATCGCCGCAGCACAGAGTTCACCACAGCTGTGTGACATTTCAATTAAACTCAGGAATTGTTAACTGAACGAATTTACTTAAGCGGCCTGGAGCGAGATGGGACGAGCTGAGGGTACCTTAATATCGTCGGCAATTATATCGACAGTTGGCTATAAGTCAAGCAGTATAAATACTGAGCCGATATATCCGGAACTACATGTTTCTGCTACTCTTTTTTGCTAAAGGTGCCAATAGCTCCCTGGCGTACTCTGGCTTGAACACAGCTTGAAGTGCTTACACCGGATGGATTGGTACCTTATCTTATAGTGGCAAGGAGCGCGTTAATGAATAGAGTGTTGATTGGCATAGGATTATTTATTCTGTTGCTCTGGCCTGGGTTATGTCCGGCGGCCGAACCTGCACCGGAAACGCCAAGCGAGCAAAGTGCTGCAGCGGCTTATGAGTATCGCGACCCCTTGTTCAGGGATACCCCCAGAGGCGCCCTGCAGGGCTTTACGCAATACGCCAGAGACGGGGATTACCAAACCGCGGCCGAGTATCTGGATCTGCGCTTTCTTCCCGCCGGCATGACAGCGGAGCAGGGGCCGCTCTATGCCAGGCAGTTGCTGGCGATTATCGAGCGTAATCTCTGGCTCAACCCGCAAGAGCTGGATGATACCCCGGAGGGCAAAACCGACGACAAGCTGCCCGCCTATCGGGAGGGATTTGCCCGTTTGGAAGCCGAAAAAAAGGCCTATCAGCTCCTGTTGCAGCGGGTGCCTAGCTCTGAATACGGCAGTCTGTGGAAGGTTTCCAATGCCACGGTTGCCAAGCTCCCAAAACTTTACCAGGCCTTGGGCTATGGCCCTGTGGTGGAGTGGTTTATTGAACACATTCCTGAAGGACGGCTGTTTACCCTGAATCTGTGGGAATGGGCCATGATGCTGGCCTATCTGGCGCTGGCGTTCTTATTCGTGGTACCTGTGACCTGGTTGCTGCAATGGCCGCTTTCACGTTCATCACACCCGCTTAAGGCTGAATTGGGCGCCTTTATTCGTGGCCCTCTGAGATTCTTTGCCGCTGTGGCACTCGATAGAGCCATGCTTGCCAACAGTACCTTGAGCGCTGCGATGCAGGAGATAGTCAACACAGGCTTTTTCTTTATTCTGGCCACAGTTTGGTTGATATGGGCTCTGGTGGGGCTGGCACAGAGCAGCCTTAGGGTGCGCTGGATAGCCAAGGGCAACAAACAGGCGGCCTCCTTGTTGCGACCTCTTGGAAATTTTCTGCGGGTGGCCCTGCTGAGCTTGGCGACCTTATTATGGCTTGAGCATCTGGGTTTTAATGCCGGCACCATACTGGCCGGGATGGGTATCGGGGGACTGGCAATCGCTTTGGCCTCGAAACAGTCGATAGAAAACCTGATTGGCACCATCACCCTCTATTCAGCCGCGCCTATCAAGGTTGGCAATATCGGTAATTTCGGCGGCGTTCGCGGCACAGTGGAGGAGATAGGGCTACGCTGTACCCGCATCAGAACTCTGGATCGTTCTGTCATTCATATGCCCAACGCCAAGTTGGCCGAAATGGAGATAGAGAATATTTCAGAGCGGGAGAAAATCCGTTTCAAGACAGAGATACGTCTCGATTACAGCACAGATGCCAAACAGCTGCAGGCGATAATCAATGATATCAAAGCCTTGCTAAAGCAGCATGAGAAGGTGGACGAATCACCGATGCGGGTCACTTTCAAGGGTTTTGGCAACGCCGGGCTCGAGTTGAATGTACTGGCCTATGTCGGCACCACCAGTTTACCGGTTTATCAGGAAGTCGCCGAGGAGTTGCAGCTGGGGATAATGACGATTGTCGCCGAGCACGGCAGCAAGATGGTGCCCGTATGGCCGGTTTCGGCCTGATGCCCAAGATTGAAAACGGCAGAGGCTAAAGCCGGTATAGGCAATGGCAATAAAAAACGGTGCCCACGGCACCGTTTTTTAAACAGATAATTCGACTCAGGCTTTATCTCAGGCCTTATCGCGATGGCAGAAATAGTCTACCGCGCGTTTTACCAGCTCAATACCTGTCTGCTCACATGGCGGCAGGCTGGCATCGCTCTGCTTCAGCGGCGTGACTCTATCACCCCATTTCAGCAGCAAGGCAGCGCTGGTGAGGCCGGCACCAAAGGCACAGGAAAGAATATGTTGTCCTGGCTTGATCATGCCTTTTTCCAACGCATCACAGATGGCAATAGGAATGGTGGCTGCCGAAGTGTTGCCATAGTTGGCTATGTTGACGAAGGCCTTCTCTTTGGGGATCTTCATTCTGTGTACCAGAGTGTCGATGATCCTCTCGTTGGCCTGATGGGGGATAACCCAATCAACTTCCTCTTTGTCCAGACCACACTTCTCCAACACCTGGGCGCTGAGTTTGCCCATGCCGTTGATGGCGCGTTTGAAGATCTCCTGGCCATCGAATTGGATGTAGAAGTCCAGTGACTCGGCAACAAATCTGTCCATACCTGTACCAAAGCTGGCTTTGAGAATGTCGCGGCCACCTGGATCATTGTTAAGTTCATAGCCCAGTACGCCACATGGGCTGTCTGTCGCTTCCAGTACCACGGCACCTGCACCATCACCGAACAGTACCGCGGTTTCTCTTCTTGACCAGTCGAGGTAGAAACTCAGACGTTCGGCGCCGACCACCAGGACTTTCTTGCATTGACCACTCTTGATTTGAGCGGTTGCCAAGCCAACCCCGTAGAGAAAGCCACTGCAGGCGGCATTGATGTCAAAGGCGGCGCAGTTGGCGCCGACATTGGCCTGTACTGTTGAGGCTATGTTGGGGATCAGTGTGTCCGGGCTGGCGGTCGCCAGGATAATCATGTCCAGTTCGCTGCCTTCGATGCCGGCGGCGGCCAGCGCATGCTGAGCGGCTACAGTGGCCAATTCCGAGGTGTTGACGTGGCTGATATGGCGCTGGCTGATCCCTGTTCTGGGTTTAATCCATTCATCGGAAGTGTCGATAAAGGTGGCCAGATCATGGTTGGTCAGTACGGCGGGGGGAACGCACTTTCCCCAGCCGGTAATAGTGGCGTACTGCATTGAATTTACTCTCAAAATAAAAAGACAGAAGCCAGATCTGTCTTTTGGACAACTAAAGCGCTATTGCTTGGAAAGGGTCGTGATTTTTCAGCTCACCTGTTGGGCTACCAATTCACGAATGGCATTGGCAGCGTGCAGTATGTGGGCCCTCAGCAGGACCACGGCCTCATCTATTTTCTTTTGCCGACATAATTGCAGCAGATCCCTGTGATCCTGCTCGGCTCTGGGGATCCCCCCTGTCAGCAACAACTGTAAGCGAATATAGCGATCACAGTTGGTGTTCAGACCATGTACAACTTCCATGGTGTGGGGACGGTTGGCGGCGCGGTACAAACTTGTGTGGAACTCTGTGTTGAGTTCGCTCCAGCTGCCCACGGCATTATCCTGTTTAAAGGCGGATTCCAGTTTGTCCAGTACGGCTTCGGCCTGACGCAGATCTTCATCCTGCAGGTTTGGAATGGCTTTGGCAAGGAGATCAGTTTCAATCAGTGCTCTGAGTTCAAATAACTCGCTGACTTGCTCCACCGACAATTCGGTAGCCGTGGCGCCCTTATGGGCTTCAAACTTGACCAAGCCTTCGGCTTCCAGTTGCAAAAGGGCTTCCCTGACCGGAATCCGGCTGACATTCATCTCTTCTGCCAGAGCGCTCTGACGCAGCGGTTCGCCGGCTGCGATTTCACCTGAAAGAATTTTCTCCCGCAGCACTTCGACCACAACCTGGGTGCGCGTTTTATGAACGATGGGCGTAGTTCGGCTCATAGATCCCGTCTTTGTATACGTTATTCGGTTTTGATCCGAATAAGACTACAGCGAATGCTCAGATAAATAAAGGGAAACCACTTGGGTTTCCCTCTGCAATGCCGCGCAAGATGTGCTTTAGAAGTAGCGTGCGCCTGGGTGTTGATCCGAAACTTGCCCTTGGTTGAAGCTGTTTGTCAGCTCAGAAGGCAGGTTTTGCAGACTCAAAGGCCTGAGAAAGCGCGCCATAGCCTGAGTGCCTACCGAGGTACTGCGCAGATCTGTGCTGGCGGGGAAGGGGCCACCATGGTTCATGGCATGGCAAACCTCGACGCCAGTTGGCATCTGATTAAAAATCAGTCTGCCTACCTTGTATTGCAGCGCCTCCAAAACGTCCGGATAACCTTGTAAGTCGCTGCTGGTGGCATGGACACTGGCGGTTAACTGGCCATCGAGCGCCTGGATCACAGCCTGCAGTTCGGCTTCACTTTTGACCGTCACCAACAGGGCGAAGGGGCCGAACACTTCTTCCATTAGATCAGGGCTGGCAAGCAAGCTCTCGGCACCGGTTTCCAGCAATAGTGGCCGGGTATGATGCAGCGCCGCGGCGGCTTTACCCTGAGCCAGCAATTCAAGGGCCGGATTGGCGAGCAGCTGCTTGCTCCGGGTTTGAAATGACTCGGCAATTCCCGGGGTTAACATGGGAGCCGCCTCGGTTTCAGTGATAGCCTGACT
Source organism: Shewanella sp. YQ_9 (assembly GCF_043103185.1). NCBI lineage: Bacteria > Pseudomonadati > Pseudomonadota > Gammaproteobacteria > Alteromonadales > Shewanellaceae > Shewanella > Shewanella sp. YQ_9. Next base: position 11,515 of record NZ_JBICJO010000033.1, on the reverse strand, counting down.
CAGGACGCTACGGTAACGTGCAAGGGCTTTTTGGCTGGATTCGCTGTCGGCCAATGCCAGAATAAGCCCGGGGCTGGTACAGAATTGCCCCTGAGCCATCAACATCGACTGATGTTGATGGCCGGCGAGGGTTTCTGCCTCGGCTTGCAATTTACCCGGCAGCAGCAGCTGTGGGTTGATTGAGCCCAGTTCGCCATAAAAGGGAATGGGTTTGGCTCTGGCGGCGCAGCAATCGGCCAGGAGCCTCCCTACCTTGAATGAGCCGGTAAAGCCTACTGCCTGAATACCGCTGTGAGATACCAAGCCAGTCGATAGCTCTGGCCTGCGTCCCTGCAATAGGGAAAATACGGCGCTTGGCATATCGCAGCGAGAGGTAGCGCGGGCAATGGCGCGGGCCACCCGTTCACTGGTGGCCGGGTGTGCAGGATGGCCCTTGACAATCACGGGGCAACCGGCTGCCAGTGCCGAGGCACTGTCACCGCCGGCGGTGGAAAATGCCAGCGGGAAGTTGGAGGCACCGAATACGGCAACCGGCCCGAGAGGCAGCTGGGTCAATCTGAGTTCGGGTTTGGGCAGCGGCGTGCGATCGGGGTTGGCTTTGTCTATCAACAGAGGACTTGGCGTCTCTCTGAGCTCTGATGCGAACAACCTGAGCTGATTGGCGGTGCGGCCAAGTTCGCCGTTTATCCGCGCTTGTGGCAGGCCGGATTCCAGCATGGCTGCCGCCGTGATAAGCACGCTGTCGTTTTCAAGCTCGGTGGCGATGGCCTCCAGGAAGGCGGCCCTGGCTTGCGGCCGTGTTTGCCGGTACTGAACAAAGGCGGCACCGGCCGCTGTGACTGCCGCATCTATCTGGCGCTCGCCGGCTTCAGCGAAACTGAGCGCCAGCGTTTGATTGGCGACCGGGTCCAGGCTTTGAAACCGTTCGACATCTGTCTCACTCTGCCATTGCCCGGCGATTAGATGTTGGCCGGTCAGTTGTGACGCTAACTCCTTGACGAGCGCCTCACGGCGGTTGGGGATCTCTGTTGTCATGGGGTCTCCTTTAATGTGTGGGCACTTGAGTCTGGGCTATCCAGTGTTGACTGTGATGACAGCTCACAGCACCTGGAATCCATAGGCGTAAGGGTCCTCATCATCAACCAGGATACTGTTGTGCCCGGTGACTCTGGCCCAGCCTTGAATACTGGGCAAAATAGCCTCGAACTGGCCGACGCGGGTGGTGCCTTCGATACGGCCGATAAACTGGCTGCCAATGATGGATTCATGGGTGTAACTGTCTCCCGCGTTGAGCAGGCCTTTGGCGTGCAGCTGCGCCATCCTGGCACTGGTACCTGTGCCGCAGGGCGATCTGTCTATCGCCTTGTCACCGTAAAACACCGCATTGGCGCCATTGGATTCCGGGCTCAGACAATCGCCTGTCCACAGTACATGACTGATGCCCTGAACTGTGGCGTCATCCGGGTGAACACATTCGAGCTGCGCCCTGGCCGCTTCCCGTACCAGTGGGCTCCAGCGCAGAATATCGGCGGCGCTCCATTGCCTGAGTCCGGGAAAGTTTTCTTGCGGATCCACTATTACGTAAAAGTTGCCGCCGTAGGCCACATCGACCTTGAGGCAGCCAAGGCCGGGTACGTCGATGACTTTATCCGCATGGGCGAGATAAGCGGCAACGTTGTAGAGCTTTACCCAGTCGACTTTGGCGCCACTGCGTTGATACTCGATGCGTATTTGGCCTGCGGGCACATCGAGCAGCAGTTCACCTTCCCGGCGCGGTGTCAACAAGCCGGCTTCCAGTGCGGCGGTGACTGTGCCTATGGTGCCATGGCCGCACATGGGCAGGCAGCCACTGGTTTCGATAAACAGAATAGAGCCGTCGGCATCGGCCGAGCAGGGCGGGTAGAGAAAAGCCCCTGACATCATGTCATGGCCTCTGGGTTCGAACATCAACGCCTGACGGATCCAGTCAAACTGTGAGAGAAAATGCTGGCGTTTTTCGCTCATGGTCTGGCCCTTAAGTTCAGGATGGCCACTGGTTACCAGGCGTACCGGGTTGCCACAAGTGTGGGCATCGATACAGAAAAAAGTCCCTTTGAGCATAAGTTCTCCTTGGTGCCGCTCTTGGCTCAGTCCAGATTGTACTTGTCGAGGTCTATGCGCGTTGCCAGTGCCTGCTCAAGCAGTTGCTGTACATAGGCGCGCTCTTCGCCTTCCAGAGGCAATCTTGGCATGCGTACATGTTCACTGCCGCGTCCCACCAGTTCTTCAGCCAGCTTGATGCACTGTACCAGAGTCGGGATGGTGTCCAGTCTCAGCAGCGGCATAAACCAGCGATACAGCTCTCTGGCTTCCTGCAGTCGGCCGGCGCGGGCCAGGCGGTATAAGCTAACAGACTCTCTCGGGAAGACATTTGTCAGGCCGGATATCCAGCCATCGGCTCCCAGAAGCAGTGACTCGAGGGCAATATCATCGACACCGCAAAAGACGATGAAACGGTCGCCGAAGCGGCTCTGCAGTTCGGTCAGACGGCGGGTGTCTGTAGTCGATTCCTTAATGGCGACTATGTTGGGCTCTTTGGCGAGTTCGGCGGTCATTTCCAAATTGATGTCCACTCCATAGCTCACCGGGTTGTTGTAGATCATGATGGGCAGGGTGGTTGCGCGGGCGACGTGGCGGTAATGCGCCAGCACTTCTCTGTCTGTGCCGCGATAAACCACGGCGGGCAATAACATTAGGCCATCGACACCAAGAGCGGCCACATCTTTGGCGTATTCGGCAGCTTGCTCGGCACTGTGCTCGGTGCAGCCGGAGATCACCGGAATTCGCCCGGCGACGGTTTCGACTGTATGTTTGATAAAGGCGCGCTTCTCGGCCGCGCTCAGAGAGGCGTTCTCGCCCACAGTGCCCAGCGCTATGATGCCGTCAATGCCGTCGTGGATCAGGGCTTCCAGCATACGGCGATTGGAGTCAAAGTTGATTGAGCCATCGGCATTGAATTGGGTTGAAATTGCAGGATACACCCCTTGCCAGTTTGGTTTCATGGTACAGACCTCTTGTTGATTTAGTTGTTGTTCTTTATCCCTTGCGGGCTAACAGCTGTGGATATTGTCAGAGATAAAGTATATTGTATACAAAAATATTTAACCAAACACAATCAGTGATCGTGGTGATTGGGAAAAGCGTTTCGTTATTTAAGGCTTTTGGCTGCCCGGCGCAGGGAGAAAACAGATGAACAGCAAACAAGATGGCACAGTGTCCTCAAAGGGAGAACTGACGGTTTTAGGGGGCGGCATAGTCGGGCTTTGCTGCGCCATAGCCGCGCAAAAGCAGGGATTCAAGGTGAGCCTGTTGGATAAAGATGAGCCGGGGCGAGGGGCCTCTTTCGGTAATGCCGGACATTTTGCCACCGAGCAGATGTTTCCGCTGGCGTCTTTCTCTCTTGTGCCTCGGCTCCCTGGAATGTTGCTGGACCCGCAAGGCCCGTTTCGGATCCGTCCCGGGTATTTTTTCAAAGCCTTGCCTTGGTTTTGCCGCTTTATGGCCAATATGTTGCCCGCCAAGCGACGTAAAAATGGTGCGGCGATCGCGGCTTTGAACCGTGAAGCCATAGGCGCCATGCGTCGGTTGCTGGCACAAGCCGAGGCCAGCGAGTTGATGTGTGAAAACGGCAGCCTGCTGTTGTTCGAGCGGGATGAAAAAGCGGCCCGGCAGGAGTTTGAGGCCTATACCAAGGCCAGTGTGGCGGTGAAGCTATTGAGTGGTGATGAAGTCAGGCGGCTTGAGCCTTCGCTGTCCGGCAATATCAAGGCTGCACTGTTTTTCACTGAGGTGGCGCATACGCCATCACCTTTTGAACTCTGCAAGCGTTTGGAGTTGCACTTCAAGGCACTCGGTGGGCAGGTGCTGCGCGCCGAGATCGATAAATTGCAGCCGGACAAGCAAGGTGTCCGCCTCGGTGACAGTCAGGGGCAATCCTGGCACTGCGACAGACTATTGCTCTGCTGCGGCGCCTGGTCCAAACCCCTGGCGCAGCAATTGGGCCATGAGGTGCCGCTGGATACAGAACGCGGCTACCACCTGATGATGCCGCAAGTCAGCGGTTTGTCTCGCCCTGTGGCGTCGTTCGAGCGTAAGTTTATCATTACCCCAATGCGCGGCGGTACCCGTTTGGCCGGCACTGTGGAGTTCGGCGGGCTCAAGGCGCCCATGGATCCCTCCAGGGCCGATTGTTTGCTGCCCCATGCCCAGGCGCTGCTGCCAAAGGTATTTTCCTCTGCCAGTGCCGAACAAGGTGAGCGCTGGATGGGGTTCAGACCCTCTTTGCCGGATAGTTTGCCGATACTGGGAGCGAGCTTGAAGCAGAAGGGCGTTTGGTTTGCCTTTGGTCATCAACATCTTGGGCTGACCTGGGCGGCGATAACGGCAGAGTTGCTGGCCAGCGAGTTTGATGGTGACGAGCCGGCGTTATCACTGCATCCTTACCGGATTGACAGGTTTTGAGCCCGGGAGCCTGTTCACATTCAAATGCAAAATAGAAAAACGGCGCCGAGGCGCCGTTTTTGCCGATGGGAGCGAGTGGGTCAGTCTTTGAGGCCGTGCATCATGTCGACGCCGGTATTACGTCCCTCGGCGTGACAAACGGCGCAGCTCTCGCTGCCACTCTGATAGACAGGGCCGCCGCTGGCATCTTTGCGGAAAACACCGCCGAAGGCTTCGGCATGGCTGGCCCATTTTTCCACTTGGATATGACAGCCACCACAGGCTGCAACCGTGGGAGAATACTCGGCGATTTGGCCTTTCTCGGTTGCGCCGGGAGTGGCAACCAACACGGAGGCGCTCTGACTCAGGCCATCCAGCGTAAGCTGGCCCTTGATATGACAGGCGCGGCAATCACTGGCCGGTTTCGGATAGGTGGCCGCCTCTCTGTCGGCGCCCATTCCGGCCACAGTGCGGGTACCACTGTGCAGCGAATGCACCATTTCCCTGTAGTTCAGACTGTTGTTCAGGGTACGGATCGCTTTTATTTGATCCATGCCAGGAGTGTGTTTCAGTCCGGCATTCAGGTACATGTTAGTGCCATTGTTGTGGCAGTCGTTGCAGCTCTTGTCGGTCAGGGCCGTAGCTCCTTGAGGCGCATGACAACTGCCGCAGCTGTCATTGCCCGGCTGGAAGCGGCTCGCCAGAGTATGAGCGCTGACAACCCGCTGCTGCATGTCGCTGTCATGACAGCGCCGACAGGCAGCCTCATCGGCAAGGGCTTTATTACTCGCCGCAGAGCCTGTGAGTGACAAGGGGTTATCGGCAATCACCTCGATGCGGGTAGCGCTTGTATCACAAGCCACAGCAAAGCCTGTCGCGGGATCGGCGCAGACAAGCAGTTTGGCTTGCACCCGAGTCTTGTCCGGCTCACCAAAGTCCGCTGCCTGAAGCGGGCCTATGGCAGCGCTGAGGCTGTGTCCCTGCATGGCCAGGCTGACATCGGCCCCAGGGTTGGCCAAATTCCAAATTTTGCGCTGACCGTTGTTGAGCGGGCGATTGGCAGGTTCGGGATCGCCACTGACCGTTAACCACAATGACTCTATGGCCGGATCGCCTGCAGGCAGACGGCCTTGGCTGCGAAAATCCAGGCTGATACTCAGCTTGTCGCCATCAATAGCGGCGGAGGAAAGCGCAAAGGCATACTCCTGTTTGATGAGTTTGCTTGTCCTGCCAAGGCTCAGGTGGATTTTACCCGCGCCCTCTGGGTTGCTGGCATCCGGATGGCAGCCTGAGCAGCTTTGTTGCCAGCCTCTGGGGAAGAGTTCTCTATCGTGGAATAAAGCACTGGCGCTACCATTCCAGCCCTCGGGGGCATCCTTACTGTGGCAGCTCAGGCAGCTGTTATTGCCGGGAATAAAGTAGTGGTTGGCCTGCGGCGCCGCATCGGGAATATGACAGCTGTTACAATCCTTGATATCACCGGGATAGTGCAATTGGCTGTAGTCATATTCATGGCCCTGATAGCCAACGACCTTGTACTCGCCATGGTGAATTTTGTGAGTCAGGGTCGCCATATCAAGCGCCGAGCCGGTTTCTGGGTCGCCCGAGTAACTGGTGTGACACATGACGCAGCCTTCAAAGGCAAAACGCTTGCTGCCGTGCATCAACAAACGCGCCTCACTGTTATCCCTGTCACTGCCGTGGCAGCGATAGCAGGCCTGCTGCTGATCTATCAATATCCGGCTGTCTTCGGCAGCGGCGGCTTGGCCGGTTGCCGGAATAAAGTCATAGACACTGTTGATCAGCATGCTGCTCAGAGAGCTGTCTGCAGCGGGCTTGAGTTCCAGATAGACCCTGTGAGTCTTGTCACTCTCGTAATGGGTATCGAGCCCTTCAAAGCTTGGGTATTGATTGAGCGTCTTGCTGAATTGATAGCGGTAACGCCCCTGGCCCAGGCTCTGTAGGCAGTCGAGTTTGCAGTCACTCTCAATCCCGGCTTGCCACTGCGCTGCGGCCTGGGCTGTGGCACCTGTACCCGGCTCAACCAGTTTATTGATATAGCTTATCCATTGGGGAGCGCGGCTTATCTCATAGCGTCCCTCTGCTGGCCTTGTATCGCCGTACATGGGTTGAGCACTGCCCAGCTTGGCTATGCCCATGGCCAAGGCTGATACCTGCTCCAGTTGTTCCAGTCCGGTCACGGCAACGCCGTTGGCGTCGCTTAAGAAAAAGTCGACCGAAACCCGGGTTTGCTCATCTATGGTTACGGCTTCGATATTGGCCTGCAGTGATTTGGCTTTGGCAATATTGATCCCCACTTCTCCCGGAGGACCCACCTGGCCGTCATCGCCATCGGAACATGCAGCCAATAAGCAAACCACCAGTGGGGATAGTTTCCACCAGGCGTTTTTAGGCTTGAATTTCATCATTTCCCATTCCTTTATGTTTTAGATTCTGTCGGGATGTCTAATTAGGAATGTATGCAGGCCTTAATCTATTTAATTTGAATAATTTATCTGTGACCATCGTCAATTTGTTCCAGCTATAACTGATAAGCGTAGGTTTGGTCTAAGTTGTTTTTTCTGATTTTTTAAAGAGTGAAAAATTAATATTTGATTTGAGTTTTAGTTAATGAGTTTGGTCGGTTGGCCTGTGAGTAAATGTGACTCAGATTGGGAAAAAATGTCTGGATTTAATTAGCATGAATTGTCGGGTATTTGGTGTATGCATATTTAAATAATATTTCTTAAACTAATTAAGGAACGCAATATGATTACCAGACGAGGAATGCTGAAAGGGAGTATGGGAGCAGCCGTAGGCACTGTCTATGGTGGAACGCTCATCAGCTTTCTTACCGGTTGCGGCAGTGACAATGACAGCGATGAAAAGGTTGAGGTGTTACCCGGTGGCTTGATGGTGGTTAATCCGGTTATCTGCGTCAGTTGCCGTCGCTGTGAAATCGCCTGTGGCTGGAACCATGAAGGCGATTGCAGCCCAACCCTGGCAAGGGTCAAAGTCGAACACAACATGAACTATGGGCCTCATGGTGTGCAGTTTAATTACACAGAGCAGCGGGGGGAATGCGGCGATCGCACTGTGGTGCCTGCCACCTGTCGTCATTGTGAAGTTTGTACACAGGTATGTCCGCAGCAGGCCATTTCAACTCATCCTGAAACCGGCGCTAAAGTGATAGATGAAAAGCGCTGCGTTGGCTGTGGTTATTGCGCCGATAAATGCCCGCAACAAGTGATTAAAGTCGTACGCAGCAAAATGAAAGCCGTGAAATGCGACCTGTGTCAGGGCGAGCCGGCCTGTGCCCAGGTTTGTCCGACAGGTGCGATTAAATTTTATACCTGGGAACAGGCGGAAGCCGCGCTCGAACAATATGAAAAATATACTGGCCTGATCGGTTAATGAGGTAATTGAAAATGACAGATAAACTTGGCGGATGGGCTGGTAAAGTATTAAGGGTTAATTTAACAACCGGCAATATTACGACAGAATCAACAAATAAATATCATGACTATATAGGTGGTATGGGGATAGGCTACAAGATCCTTTGGGATGGCCATAAAGATAATATCAAGGCCACAGATCCTGAAAATATTATTGTATTCTCAGCCGGTCCGCTAACCGGTTCTGGGGTGATCTGTACGGGTCGTACCACTATAACTTCCCGCAGCCCGGTGATTAAAGATCATCTGATCTCCGATGGTCATTTCGGTGGTCACTTTTCACCGGCAATGAAATATGCCGGATTTGATGCCATCGCCATTGAAGGCCGCGCCGCCGCACCGGTATGGCTCAGGGTTGAAGACGGTAAAGTCACGCTGGAATCGGCTGCCGCGCTCTGGGGCAAGGGGATTTTTGATACCCACGCCATGATAGCTGAAATGATGGGCCCCAATGCCCAGGTGGCTGCCATAGGCCAGGCGGGGGAGAATCAGGTGCCGCTGTCAGTGATTATGACTCAAGGTGGACACTCAGCCGGAGGCCATGGCGCCGTGCTCGGGTCAAAAAACTTCAAAGGGATAGGCATCATAGGTACAGGGGCCGTGGCCATTGCCGCCGATAATGCCAACATGCGTCGGCTCGATGACCATATTCTGGGGATTATAGGCGCCAATAACCAAGGGGTTGTGCCTTCTACTCCGCAGTCCTGGGCCGAATATTCCAATGGTATCAGCCGCTGGAAGGCGCGTCCCGGGCTCAAATGGGGGCAGTCGGATCAGCAGATTGAGCTGGGCGAGGTACCCTGGAATGAACGTAACAAGGTAGGCTTCCGTACCTCAATGGCCGAGATGTACTTCGGTGAAGAGTACGCCAACAAGTGGATGAAGCGTACCGGTGGTTGTCATGCCTGCCCCATTCGCTGTTTTTGTGAACTCAAGGTGCCTGAGCTGAAACAGAAATATGGTCGTAAGAGCGAGCATATCTCCAACGTCTGTATGGGATTCCTGGCGCCTCAGTATCTGATGGATACCAAGAAAGGTTCGGAAGAGCACGCGATGACAGGTGCTCTGGGCGGCAACCTGATCGACGATTACGGCATCTGGTGTAACTATGGCCTGATTTCGCACCTGTTCAAGTACCTCAAAAAACACGATATGTTCCAATATCTGTTGCCTAAAGAGGAGTTTGACAGCATCCCATGGGATCTGTGGGACAAGAAAGATCCGGCGTTTCTTATCGATTTTTACCGCCGTATAGCCTATCGCGAAGGGGAAATTGCCCATATGGCCGATGGCATGTCAGATCTGATTGAACGCTGGAAACTGGATGGGCGTAACCCGGATCTCGGTTATTGGGATATTCACAAAGAATCCTCGGTGAAAATTTTCAATAAGAAGACCAACGCCGCCGTGCACCATGCCAGCGAGACCGCAGGGCAGGTGGGCACCCTGATCAACATGGTGTTCAACCGTGATGCCCAGTGTCACTCCCATATCAATATTGTTAACTGTGGCTTGCCTCAGGACATGATAGAAACCATAGCCGCCGAATTCTGGGGCGAAGGGGCTTTCGATAAGGTGAAATGGTATACCCCAATCAACCCGGCCAAGGTTAAGTTCGCCAAGTGGTCTTTGGTGAAAAACGTGCTGCACGACTCATTGACTCTCTGTAACTGGATGTTCCCCTTGCTGGCTTCGCCGGATAAGAATCGCAACTACCGCGGAGACAGCACCATAGAATCCCAGATGTTCTCTCTGGTCACAGGCAAGGAAGTGACTGAGACTGAGCTCGACTTTATGGCCGAGCGGGTACTGCATCTGCACCGAGCGCTGACCATCATTCAAATGAATGAGATGAATATGCGCAATGAGCACGATGTGCTTTGCGACTGGGTTTACGACCTGGATCCCGACAAAGCCTTTGGCGATGAAGGCACCATCAAGATGGACAGGGACGATATTCAAAAGGCGTTGGATATGTTCTATGACGATTTTGGTTGGGACAGGCAAACCGGGGCACCGCTGAGGTCAACCCTGGAAAAATTCGGCCTGGGTTACGCCGCCGATGCGCTGGAGTCCCGTGGCTTGTTGCCGGGATAAGCCATGCTGGAACTGGTGGACTTTATCCGGTTGTTCAGCCAACACGGACGCCTGGTTTCCCTGCCGCAGCTGTTGGCTGTGGCGGGGGATGACTCAGAGAATACTGTGGATGCGGTGCAAGAATATATCCGTTTGATCCTGGCGCCTGAACACAGGGATCTGAAGATGCGCATATCTGAGGATGAGCACTTCTTCTATTCAGACCGTTACATGGTAGACAGCTATGCCAACCGTTGGTTGGCACTGCAACGCGGGGAGGTTGCCGCGACCCTGGCGCAGCAGATACGCGAAGCCAGTTGTCGCCATACCGCGGTGCTTGAGGCTTCAGTTTTGGGGTTTCCCCCCTACAACCTGGATGCCGAAGCGCAGCAGGCGCTGCGACAACAATTGCTGGCGATGCCGGAATATGACGACATACGTTATGACATAGGCCGCGATGGCAAGGGGTATTACTTTTCTACCGATGGCCTGAGTCCTGAATATGCCAGAGTGCTTGCAGACTACGACCCGTTTGAATGGTCATGCTGAGCCCGGAAGTCTGATGTCTCCCTGCGGGCGTGCTCCCGAACATCTCCCACCCCGGGCCTGAATGCCCGGGTTTTTCTTATTCTATGTCCTGAAGCCCACGACATAAGTTTGTTACCACAGTGCATTTTGCCCCAATGAGTGGAATAATATCGCCATTCGCTTTCTGGGAGGCAAACAGTGAACCGAGCGGTTTTTTTGGATAGAGATGGTGTAATCAATGTCGATCACGGCTATGTGCACCAAATAGATGATTTTGAATATATCGAAGGCGTCTTCGAAGCTTGCCTGGCGTTGAAACGACAAGGCTATAAGCTGGTGGTGGTGACCAATCAGTCAGGGATTGCCCGTGGACTCTACACTGAAGAGCAGTTTGCCAGCCTGACCGAATGGATGGATTGGAACTTTGCCGACAAGGGCGTGGATCTCGATGGTATCTATTACTGCCCGCACCATCCGGAGAAGGGCATAGGTGAATACAAGCAGGATTGTGACTGCCGTAAACCCAAGGCCGGAATGATCAACAGTGCTGCCAGTTTTCTTAAGCTGGATCTTGCTGCCAGTGTAATGGTCGGTGACAAGGCCGATGATATGCGCGCCGCCAAAGCGGCGGGGATCCCGGTGCGGATCCTGGTCAGAAGTGGCAAAGAGGTGACTCAGGAAGCCATGGATGAGGCGAGCGTAGTACTGGATAGCATTGCCGATGTACCTAAATATCTGGCATCACTGGCCTAATTTGGCGGATTATTGGACTTCTTGGTGTAATAGTAATCACTCGAAGACTTTGATAAGAAAAATCGCCTTTTAGGGGTTGCGCAAAAATTCAGGCTCCCTATAATGCGCAACCACTGACCCGCGACAGGGTCTGGAAGTCAAAGATTCAAGCATCGAATGCTTTAAGTTGAAATGCTTGGCTGGCTTCTTTTGCTCTTTAACAATCTATCAAGCAATCTGTGTGG